>JAEZDP010000464.1 GCA_023418055.1 Acidobacteriota bacterium | reverse complement strand
CCCCCCCCCCCCCCCCGCGCCCCCACCACGCCCCACGCCCCACGCCCACACCCTGAGCCCCCTTAGCCATGATCGCGGAAGGCACGGCATTCGGCCCGTACACGCTCGGCCCGCTCCTCGGCAAGGGGGGCATGGGCGAGGTGTATCGCGCACACGACCGGCGGCTCGGGCGCGACGTGGCCGTGAAGGTCCTGCCGCCGTCGATGGCCTCCGACCCCGAGGCCCTGGCCCGCTTCGAACGCGAAGCCCGCGCCGTGGCCGCCCTCAACCACCCAGCCATCGTCGCCCTGCACGACGTCGGCATGCAGGACGGCACGGCCTACGTCGTCACCGAGCTGCTCGACGGCGAGACGCTCCGAGACCGTCTCGAACGCGATGGCGCCCTGCCGTTGCGCCGCCTGCTCGGCCTCGCGGTACAGGTCGCGCAAGGGCTCGGCGCCGCGCACACCCGCGGCATCGTCCATCGCGACGTGAAGCCCGAGAACATCTTCCTGCTCGCCGATGGGCGCGTGAAGCTGCTCGACTTCGGCATCGCACGCCAGGTGCCGCCGGCCGATGCGGTGAACGAAACCGTCCTCGTGACCCGGCCCGGCATCATCATGGGCACGTTCGGGTACCTCGCCCCTGAGGTCATCAGGGGGGAACCCGCGACCCCGCAATCGGACATCTTCGCGTTCGGCATCGTCCTCTACGAGGCGCTGACGGGCGAGAACCCGTTCAGGCGCGAAACCGTCGCGGAGACCCTGAGCGCCGTCCTGCGCGACGAACCGCCGCCGCTGGCCTCCCGCGTCCCCGCCGTGCCGCCCACCCTTGCCCGCCTCGTGCACTGGTGCCTGGAACCGCGCGCTGGAGACCGGCCGGACTCCCTGCGGGACCTCGCGCGCCATCTCGACAGCCTCGACACGGACGCCGTGGCACCAGGAGCCCCGCGTGTCGCGCCGATGGCCTCGTCGGAGGTGATGTCCATCAGCGTCCTGCGTCGGTGGATGTTCGGGGCGATCCTCGCCGGCGTCACCGCGACGACCGCCGCCGCCCTCCTCGTCGTCTCCTGGCTCGGCGACCCGTCGAGCACGACGCCGGGTCCGGCCGCCGCCGAGCGGGTACAGCGCGTGGTGACGCGCGAGCAGGACGCGAGAACCCGGATGCTCGAACTCGAGGCCCGCTTCCTCGCGTCGTACCCCGCGCTCAAGGACCTGCTGACGGGGACCAACGTCACGACCATCAGCGCGTTTCTCGAGGACCAGCGCGACACGGCCGGCGTGCTGGTGGCCCTCGACCTCGAGGGGCGTGTGCTGGGCTCCACGGACCGCGCGGTCCTGCTGAGCGGCGCGGCCGCCGACGCCCTCGCCGGCGTGGCACCGATTCCAGGTGGCACCGTGGTCGTCCTCGACGGCCGGCCCCATCACGCCGCCGCAGCCACCGCGGACGCGGCCGGACGGATCTTCGGCCGGGTCGTGGCCGCCGCCCCCATCGACGACGCGTTCGCGCGCGTGCTTGCCGAGGCCACCGCGAGCGACGTCGCCCTGCTCGACCTCACCGGCCTTCGCGGCGCCAGCGCTCGTGCGCCCGCGCTCCCCTGGGTGACTCTCGACGCGTGGCGCGAGAGCGGCGGGTCGCCCACGCAGCCGCAGACGCTGTCGGTGGCGGGCCGCCAGGTCGTCATCCGGGAAGTCGAGCTGTCAACGGAGCCGGCATTGTCGGCGCTGGTCGTCCAGGACGCCGGAGGGAACGCCGGCGCCACGTCGCGTGTCCATCTGGCGTTGCTTGCGGCGGGCCTGCTGGTGCTGCTTGCCGGCGTCGGAGGCTCCTGGTGGCTCACGCGGCCTGCTTCGCCAGGCCGTCAGCGGTCGTAGGCCGAGCGCGGGTAGTCCTGGCCGTGCTTGTTCTTGTGCTGCACGTCCACCCAGCGTGTCTCGTCCAGGCGTAACTCCGGCGCCACCACGGCGCCTGCCGTCGCGGTGACCTCCACCGACACCGGCTCGGCCCGCTCAGAGACGGCCGTCAGGCGGTACCGGCCCGCCGGCACGTCCAGCACGAACCGGCCATCGGCCCCGGCCGTAGTCACCCACGGCGTGTTCACCACCACGATGGCGGCGGTCATCTGCGGGTGAATGTTGCAGAACACCTGATAGGTCCCGGCCCGCGAGAACGTGCGCGACCGCGATGAGCCCGCCCGGTACAGGCCCAGATCGAAGGGTTCGGGCCCCGACAGCGAGAACACGTTGTGGAAGATCGTGTCGTCGTTCGGAAACGCGACCGTCGATCCGACCGACACGGCCAGCACCTGCGGCTGAAAGGCCTTGTGACGCTGGCGCAGTGCGGCGGCGGCCGGACGCCGGGGCGGGGACGTATCGAGCGGCTCGGCATACACGATGGCTGCGGCCGGAACGACGCCGGGTCTGGTGTCGGTGCGGACGAGACCAGACAAGGGGCCGCCGACGGCCGTGGACGGCACGGTCAGTGCCGACAGCACCAGGAGGCCAAGGACCGGGAGGTGACGGGACGTGCGCATCAGAACCTGTAGACCAGGACCCAGTCGAGATGATGATTGCGACGTTCGGCTCCCACGCCCGGCAGGGTGGCCAGCCACGAGTATTCGACCGATGCCTCCAGTTCCGGCGTGAAGGCATACATCACGTTTCCGTAGGCACTGCGGGTCCGCCGCCTGGGGACGAGAGGATGTTCCCGACGCCGCGCATCGACGCCCGCCCCGGCGTGCACGCGCACACGGTCGGTCGGAAACACCTGCAGTTCCCCCCACCCTCCGGCGGAGCGGCCATCGAGGCCGGTTCCTCCGCCAAACGCATCGATGTTGGCGCCGACGAAGGCTTCACCAGCCACGCCGAATCGTCCGCGACGCACGGCGCCGTCCACCACCCCTGCCCAACTCGTCCCGAGCGTCTCGCCCCGGCGTTCCCGTCCATAGTGTCCCGACACCGCCACCGCGGCGTGGTGTCGGGCATCGGGCGCCCCGCGCATGTAGCCGAGGCGGGCCTGCACGGCGGGCAGGCGCGACCGTTCGCCTGCGAGCGCCGGCGGCACGAAGCGGTAGGCCTCGGGCAGGTCACCCGCGTTGGGGGTCATCACACCGCCCGACAGGCGCAATCCGCCCACGAGTTCGCGCTCGACGGTCACCTGCGGTGCCCGCAGATAGAGGTTGCCCGACCGGAAGAGCGCGGGGAACGCAAACGCGGCCAGCGACGATGGGTCGCGCGGCGCCAGCACCATGTGGTCCTGCCCGACGTGCAACGCCGTGCGCTCGCCCTCCACGCGCGCGAAGGCGACGAGCAGTCGTGGCAACCCCATCGCCTGTCCGGTCTGGAACCCCGGGATGCCGCCGAAGAAGTCGAACGCCACCACGCCACTCGTTCGCGCCGCTCCTATCGACGGGCCGTCGAAGGCGAGCCCGAGCCGGGTCTGCCGCAGCGCGCTGGCAAACGACCCGGTTCGGCCATCGGCCGGACGCTCGGGGACGATGTTCGGCAGGTCGAGCCAGTTGGCTTCGCCGGTGTTGGTGAAGGTGTGCGAATGCACGGTGCCGAACAGGCGGATGGGCAGCCGCGAGGCGCCCTCCACCTTCGTCTGGGCGAGTTCCGCGACCTGCGCCTGCAGCAACTCGATGCGCGGATCCGGCGGGTGAGCGCCGGGCTGCGAGTCGACAGCGACCTGCACCGGCCGGGAGCCGAGCGCCCCCGGCACGGCGGACCGGCCGACCTTGCGCAGCAGCAGCCGCACCGCGTCCAGTTCCTGGCGCAGGCGCTGCACCTCCTCGCGAAGGGCGTGGACGTCGGCAGCCAACGCCGTCGTGGCCTCGTCGGACGCGTGCACGGACGCGGGCGTCAGGCAGCACGCGGCGCACACCAGCAGGCTCGTGAGCCTGCCGGACAGATGGGCGATCATGGGGAACTCCTGGGCACCGCGGCTGGCACGCGGGCTGAGGCGGCCTGGGTGGGCCACCGGGTCGCTCAGGGCATTGGACGGGATACAGGCGCAGTGGTTCGCTGGAACTGCTGCCCGCTCGCTCCCGTCCTTGAACGCCGTGGATGGAGCCGGCCGCGGCATGCCAGCTGCTCGCGGTGTCGATCGCCGTCCACCTGAGGTGCCTTCGTGATGATGTCCGTTCTCGATACTCCCCGGCATTGCGTCGTCTCCGGTGTCCGCCTGCCGTATGCGCTGTCGGAGGGCCCAGCGACGCCTGTGGTGCTGCTGCACGGCCTCACTGATTCGCAGCGGTCCTTCGACCCCGTGTTCGCCCGGATGGCTGGGCGACGGACGCTGTTTGCCCCCACCTACCGGGGCCATGGCGATGCCGACCGCCCGACGGCCGGCTACCGGCCCACCGACCTGGCCGCCGACGTTCTGGCGATGCTCGACGAGGTCGGCATCTCGCGCGCGGTGGTCGTCGGACATTCGCTTGGCGCGGCCGTGGCGCTTCGGCTCGCCGTCGCCGCCCCCGGTCGCGTCGCAGGGCTCCTCCTCGCGGCAGGGTTCGGCGCCCCGGCACGCAACGCGGGGGTCATCGAGCTCCAGGAGGCGGTGCAGCCGCTCGGCGACCCGATTCCCGTGGCGTTCGCCGAGGAGTTCCAGCGCAGCACGGTGACGCGTGAGGTGCCGGAGCCGTTCATGGCGATGGTCATCGGCGAGAGCCTCAAGGTGCCGGCGCACGTCTGGCGTGCGGCGACGATCGGGTTTGCCGAAAGCGATCCGCTCGACGGGCTCGCCGCCCTGCAGATGCCGGTGCGCCTCGTCTGGGGCGAGCGTGACGCCTACGTCACGCGGGCCGACCAGGACCTGCTGCTCGGCGCCTTGCCCGCCGCGACGCTTTCGGTCTACGAGGACACCGGTCACGCGGTCCACTGGGAGCAGCCGGACCGGTTCGTCGACGAGCTCACGACCTTCAGTCACGGGCTCTCCTGAGGGCGCCGTCGCTGTCGCCGGCTACGGCAGCGACAACGTGTCCTGCCAGCCTCCGTACGCGCGGTCGAAGCGCAGGGTCACCGTGTGGGTCTTGGACATCGAGGCCCACGCGGCCCTGAACTGCTGTCCGTTCGTGACGTTGAGCACCGGCAGCGACGCGCCTGGGCTGATGCGGCCGCGGCTGTGCCATTCGTTGCGGACGCGCACGAACAACTCCACGTTCGTGCCGGTCCTGTTGACGACGAGCAGGCGGCTCGGCTTCTGTTGTGCGGGTGCGACCGTGGACGCCGTCAGGACGGCAAGGGCGGCCAGCGCTGATCGTCGGGTCGAGGTCACGGCAGGGTCTCCTTCACGGCGTCGCCGACGTCCAGGGTGACGCGGCTCGAGTCGTCGGCTCGGCCAGCAGCCAGCGGGTGAGCCGCGTGCACCAGGCGGTACCCTCCGCGTCGTGATGGTCCCGCTCGAGATCGTCGAGTCGCCGGTGCCTGTCGGCCACCCGCGCGACACTGCCGTCGGCGTCGACGACGTGGCCGCCCAGGGTCTCGGCCAGCAACGCCAACATGGCGCGATCGTCGGCGGTGCCGGCCGGCACGTCCCACAGCCGTGCGGCGCCATCAGCGGCGACACTCGCGAGCCTGGTGTTGTCCGGGCTGAACAGCACACGCTGCAGTGAGGCGCCGTGACGAAGGGGCAGACTCACCTCCTGGCGCACCCGCGCATGCCACACCCTGGCCGTCCCGTCGTCTGAGGCCGTCACGACGCGTCCGTCACCGCTGAAGGCCGCCGCGACCACGGCTTCGTCGGTGCCGGGCCCCCAACGGAGGACGGGGATCGGCCGGGTCACGTCCCAGACTCCCGCGACATCGGCCGCCGAGGCCGATACGAGCGACGTGCCGTCCGGCGAAAAGGCTGGAGGCTGGCGTGCACCGCTGTGCGGCACCGGCCCGCCCACGGGCTGCCTGTCGGCCACGCGCCAGATCCGCGAGTCGCCATCTGACGAGGAGAGCAGATAGTGGTCGTCGGCGCTGAACGTGACCGACGTCACGGGGCCGTCGTGGGCAGGCCACGAGGTGTCCCTGCGTGCGCGCACGTCCCACAGGTGGACGGCACCGTCCACCGTGCCGGTCGCCACGCGTCCAGCATCGCGCGTGAAGGCCACGCTCATCACTGCGGTGTCGTGCACGAGTGGCGGGCCCTCGGGTTGTGACGTATCCACGCGCCAGAGCCGCGCCGTGCCATCGGCCGACGCGGTGGCCGCCTGCCGTCCGTCCGGGCTGAAGGCCGCGGCAAACACCGGGCCGTCGTGCGTGAGTGCCGTGCCTGACGGCGTGCCGTCGGCCTCCCACAGCCGCGCCGTGTGGTCGGCAGATGCGGTCAGGAGTCGTGGCGCACCGGCGGGCCGGTAGTCGAGGTCGGTGACAGCGGCGGCATGCTCCATGCGGCGACCGACCAGGTCTCCTGTCGGTACATCCCACAGCTGCACCAGGCCCTCGTCGAGACGGCGGCGTTCGCGCTCGTCGTTGGGCAACGTCTGGTCGAGGCGCGCAGCAGTGGCCAGGAGTCGCCCGTCAGCGCTGAACGCGGCCCGCTCGATGTGAAGGCCCTCGGCGTGTCGGATCACCACGGGGGAGGGCGCGCCGGTGTGCGCGTCCCAGACCGTCACGCCGCCGTCGGTGGACGCCGTCAATACACGGCGCCCGTCTCTGCTGAAAACAGCGGTGCGGATCGGCGCCTCGTGACGCAGCGGACGGCCGACCGCCCACCCCGACCGGGCGTTCCACAGCTGCGCGGTGCCGTCCTCGGCGGCGGTGATCACGCGCTGGCCGTCTGGGCTGAAGCTGGCCGACAGCACGGGCCGTGCGTGGCGCAGGCGCGGACCCACCGGCATACCGGTCGCCATGTCCCAGACCTGCGCCGTCTGGTCGTTGGACGCGGTCACGAGCTGCGTGCCGTCCGTGGTGAACGCCACCGTGTTGACCCACAGGTCGTGCGACAGGCCCGCGTGCAGGGGCGCCCCGCTCACCGCATCCCAGACGCGCACCACCATGCCGGCGTCGCCGCCGTCTGGGTCTGGCACGGCGGCCGAGGTGACCACCCGCGAGCCCGTTGGATCGAAGACGGCCGACGAGAACGGGCTCACGTCACGAAGGACGGCCGCGGTCGTCCGGCCCGAAGCCGTGTCGATGACGCGCGCCGAGCCGTCCCCATGAATCGCCACGAGCCTGTGGCCGTCCGGGCTGAAGGCCGCGTCGACCACCTCGGCCAACTCGCCGCGGCGTGTCCCGAGCGCCGGGCTGTCCCGTTCCTCCCCGGTGGACCAGACAGAGGCATCTCCGGTGGAGGACAGGCTCAGCACGTACCGTCCAGAGGAGTCGAAAGCGACGCCGATGATCGGATCGAGCGCCGCCCGGACGCTCGTGTGTGTACCCGCCGATGGGTTCCAGATCCTCAGATGCTGGTCGTCCGAACCCGTGGCGACGTACGCGCCCGTGGGGCTGAAGGCCACGCTGTTCACCCGGGCGTCGTGCGCGAGGTCGCTTTCGGGCGCCACCGTGCCGGCGTGCCACACCCGCACGGTGCCATCGGCTGACGCGGTCGCGACGCGGGTGCCGTCAGGACTGAACACCGCCGTCGTGATGGCCGAGGGCATGGACAGGTCGCGTGCGTCGTGCGCCGCGACATCCCAGAGACGCGTCGCGCCGTCCTGCGCGAGCAGCAGGACGTGCGTGCCTGGGCGGTTGACGATGACCTGACGGACCGGCTGGCCGGGTGCCAGGTCGGCGACCGGCACGACCTGGTGCAGCAGGTGTGACACGAGGAGAGCCCTGGCAGGGACCGACTCGGGATCGGTGCGCACCGCGCGGGCGAGGTAGGCCAGGGCGAACGGCTCGCCACGTCCGACACGCGCCACGTCGGCGGTCGAGAGGGCGCGATTGGCGAGCGTTTCGGCGTCGCTGGCGCGGCGGGCCTCGCGCCAGGTGAAGAGGGCCAGCGTCGTGCTGGCCGCCACGAGGGCGAGCAGCCAGGCGATCTGGCGACGGCGCAAGCGCCGTTCGAGTACGGCCACGGCCTGGGCCAGCCGTGCGGCGTCGCGCTCCTTCTCGGCCAGCGCGCGTGCCGTTTCCACGTCGCGCTGCTGCTGCTCGCGGGCCGCCCGCTCCGCGGCCTCGCGTCGCGCCCGCTCCTCGATGGCCTGCCGCTCGGCGAGGGCACGCAGCTCCAGTTCATGGAGCCTGCGCTGGTCGCGGCTCACCCTGACCGCCCCCGCCAGCACGTCGTGCGTCAGCTCCAGCCGAGCACGTCCGCGTGTGCCGGCATCGTCGCGTCGCAGCAGGCGCCTGCCGATGAGCGTGTCGATCGCGCCCTGCGTGATGCCCGGCGTCCGCAGCGCCTGCTCCTCGGCCACGCTGTCACGAAAGCCCGACTCTGTCAGCAGACGCTCCTCCACGAACCGGCGAATTGCGGGGGCGAGCCCGCCGGCCGTCACCGTTCGTTCGTAGAAGTCCGCGATGATCGCGGTGCTGCTGCCCTCGAGGAGGTCGGCCGTGATGTGGGTGGCGCCGGCGGCCCTCCGCTTGTTGTTCAGTTCGCGGCAGAACACGCTCAACAACGCAGGCTCCACGATGGTGTCGGCTTCACTTCCCGCGTCGTGACGGGCCGAGGCGACGAAGCGCACGATACGTTCGGCCACGTCAGGCTCGACGAGGTCGCCTCCTGCCTCCACCACGCGCAGGGCCTCGTCGGGCGTCATGGGCTGCAGGCGATACATGGTGTCGGTGACGGACGGCATCTGCGGGCGCAGGGCCGTCAGGTCGGGGAGGAAGTCTTCGCGCAGGCTGAACAGCACTTTGCAGGGCCGGTCGGTCATCGAAAACAGCAGCGCCTCGTCGGGCGCGTGCTCGAGCCGCGCGCGTACATGGGCGGCGGGACGTCCTGCCACCAGATCCGACAGGTCGGCGAGGAACGCCTCGGTCCGCGCGCGCCGTTCGGCGCTCGCACGCCCCACCGTGAACACCTCTTCGAACTGGTCGAGCACGATGAGAGGCGTCACGATGCGGTTACGTGTGTCCCAGAACCTGATGTCCTTGCGGTGGAAGTACTCCCAGAGCGTGAACCCCGCAGGTACCGGCGGGGCCTCCACGCCGGCCTCGCGCGCCGCAGCGGCAACCGCGTCCCACAGATCCTCCACCAGCGGACGGTCGTCGTCGTCGTGCACCAGCCGCACGTAGATGGGCAGCAGATGCTCGCCGCGCAGCCGCGGGAAGAGCCCCGCCTGCAGCAGCGACGTCTTGCCGAGACCCGAGACACCATGCAAGACGGTCACCGACGACCGGAGGACCAGCCGCGTGAGCGCGTCGATGCTCGCGTCACGCCCGCGGAAGAAGTGGCGGTCGGCTTCGCGAAACGCCGCGAGCCCCGGCCAGGGGTTGTCGGCATCCACGCTGCCGTTGTCGACCTCCGGTCGTGCGGCGTCGTCGATCATGCCCGCACCGCCATGCGGCTCTGGTAGCCGCGGTAGAGCGCACGCACCATCTCCACGAACGCCGGGGTCACACGTCCCCCGTCGAGACGTGCCCACTGCACCGCGCGGAACCGCTCAGGAATGTCCTCGTGGTCGGGCGGCAGATCGTCGATCGCCACGGGGAGGATGAACCGCGACGACTCGGGCGCCGTGACGGCCACCCGCTGGGCATGTTCCCACTCGATCCGGAAGAACCGCCTTTCCGGCGTCACGGTGGATCGCGACAGCACGGGCATGAACAGCGAGCAGCGCTCGATGTGCCGGCGGATCTTGCCTTCGAAGGCATCCCCCGTCATCAGGCGATCGCGGTCGAACCACACGTCGATGCCCGCCGCTTCGAGCGCATCGCGGATGGCCTGCGCGGCCGGGCGGTCGTCGCTCGCGTAACTCAGGAACACCGCGCCCTGGTGCATCGTCGGCAGGTCGACCACCGCGACGCCCGGGCGCTGGTGGCCCTCCACGCGCGCGCTCCAGCGAGCATGCAACTCGTCGACGAAGGCCACCGCGTCGTCGTGGTGGAAGAACTCGGTGCGTGTCTTGAAGTTCTGCAGGAAGGCCAGCAGGGCCGGGTCCTCACGTCCGCCGGGGTCCACGATGAAGTCGGTCTTCCCGCGCGCCAGCAGCAGGCGATTGCGCCGGGCGACGCGGATGAAGAAGCGCACGAGCCACCCCGGAAAGCTGCAGCCCACGATGAGCAGGGGCCGTTCGTCCAGCGTCGCAAACAGGTTCACGGGGTGACTGGCCGACTGCAGCGAGTGCACGAACTCCAGCGCGTCTTCCTCGGTGACGACGTAGTCCTGCATCGGCGACAGCCGTCCGAGCAACTGGTACACCAGCGGCCGCTCACGGAAGTCGTCGTCGTCGGGAAGGTCGTGGGTGTCGCGGGGCGAGTAGGCAACCACGCGCGTGTAGTCGACGCCGCCGAAGCGCTCGGCATTGATGGCCTGCGCGAGCAGCGAGTCGAAGGTGGTCGAGACAAACAGCGAGAAGGGGCTGATGGAGGCCAGCTTGCGCAGCGGGTCGGGCACCGGCAGAGCGGCGCGGTTGCGCAGGAGGCGGTGCAGACGGTTGTAGATCTTCTCGGGCTCGCCCCCGCGCGCGAGGTAGGCGCACGCGACGGCGTTCAGCGACGTGAGCCGCACCTCCCCGTCGTCGGGCACGCCGAGGGCCGCGGCCAACTGCTGCGCGAGCCAGTGGTGCAGCGGGCCGACCTGGCCGTCGATGTCCACCACCAGCAGATCGCGACCGACAATGGGCACGACACGGGCCTCTTCGATGAGTTGCAGGAGCTCGTCCCACAACTCATCGTCGCGGTCGATCGGTCCGCCGAGGAGGCCGGGCGTAACCCCTGGCCCATCGTCGTGCGACATGGTCCATCCCTGACGCGTGTGCGGCTGAGCATACCGCCGCACGACGGGTTCGACAATGCCGCGGCGCCGCGCGCCGGCTCAGCGCCTGTCGGAGGGGTCGGGGCGACGCCCGTACGGCTCGCGAAGGGGTGGCATGTCTTCGGTCGGCGTCGTCTCGTTGTCGATCACCTTCTCCATCTCGTCCACGGCCTCTTCCGGGTCCCGCTCGCGGCGGGCCTTCTCGTCGGGACGTTCATCGAGGGGGTCTTGCGTAGTCATCCAGCGCTCCGTGAGTGAGTGGGTCGTCCAGTGCGACCGATCGCCATGCTAGCAGCGCCGTGGGCTGACGGCCGGGCGCGCGTCGGCGGGAGGCGTCAGCCGTGCACGCCCGGGGCCTCGTGTCCCGTCCGCTCGACGTATTCCACGTAGGACCCGGGATAGAGATGAGGCTCGCGCTCGTGTCCGGAGGCGCCGCCCAGTTCGAGCACGCGGTTACTGAGGCCGCGCAGGAAAGCGCGGTCGTGCGACACGAAGATCATCGTCCCTTCGAAGTCTTCGAGCGCCGCGACCAGCATCTCCTTGGTGGCCAGGTCGAGGTGGTTGGTCGGCTCGTCGAGCACGAGAAAGTTCGGGGGGTGCAGCAGCATCCTGGCCATGACCAGGCGTGAGCGCTCGCCGCCCGAGAGGGCGCGAATGGGCTTGTCCACGTCGTCGCCTGAGAACTGGAACGCCCCGAGCAGGCTGCGCAGGATGCCGGTCGACTCCTGCGGATAGTCCTTCTGCAGCTGTTCGAACACGGTGAGAGCAGGGTCGACCAGTTGCAGGGACTGCTGCGCGAAGTACCCCATCTGGAGGCTGGCGCCCAGCGTGATCGAGCCGGCATCGGGCGCGAGCACGCCAGCGACCATGCGCAGCAGTGTGGACTTGCCGGCGCCGTTGCGGCCCATCACACACCAGCGCTCGCCGCGCTGGATGGTCATCGAGAGGCCGTCGTGCACCACATGGCTGCCGTACGCCTTCGTGACGCCATCGAGCACGGCCACCTTGTCACCCGACCGAGGAGGCTGCCGAAACCGGAACTCCACCACCTTGCGCCGCCGTGGCAATTCCACCTTCTCGATCTTCTCGAGCGCCTTGACCCGGCTTTGCACCTGCGCGGCTTTGGCCGCGTGCGCGGCGAAGCGCTCGATGAAGCGCTGTTCCTTGGCCAGCATCGCCTGCTGCCGGGCGTAGGCGGCCTCACGGTTGGCCTCGCGTATGGCCCGCTCGCGCTCGTAGAAGTCGTAGTTGCCAGAGTAGGTGGTGATCTCGCCGCCGTCGATCTCGGCGATGCGCGTGACGCTGCGGTTCAGGAAGTCGCGGTCGTGCGACGTGATGAGCAGCGCGGACGGCAGCGTTCGCAGGTAGCGTTCGAGCCAGACGATGGACTCGATGTCGAGATGGTTCGTGGGTTCGTCGAGCAAGAGAACGTCGGGTCGGCCCAGCAGCACACGCGCCATGGCCACGCGCATCTTCCAGCCGCCCGACAACGCCCCCACGTCGGCGTCGATCTGGTCGGGGGCAAAGCCGAGGCCCTCGAGCACATCGCGGGCCTGCGCCTCGAGGGCGTAGCCGCCGAGGTGGTCGTACTCCTCCTGCACCTCGCCGAACCGCGCGAGGATGGCGTCCATGTCGCCCGCCTGCGCCGGGTCGCCCATGGCATGCTGCAGCGACTCGAGCTCATGGTGCAGCTGGCCGACGCGCCCGCTGCCGGCGATCGCCTCGTCGAGTACCGAGCGACCGCTCATCTCCTCGACGTCCTGCCTGAAGTAGCCCACCGACAGACGGCGGGGCACCGAGACCTCGCCGTCGTCGGGAGCCTCTTCGCCCACGATCATGCGAAACAGCGTCGTCTTGCCGGCCCCGTTCGGTCCGACGAGCCCGACGCGTTCCCCGGCGTTGAGCTGGAACGACGCGTCGACGAAGAGGACCTGGCGGCCGTACTGCTTCGAGATGCGGGCAAAGGAGATCAGGGGAGGTCCTCAGTCGAGTTCGGAGACGAGGTCGGCACCATCGTCGTATTGCTGACGCCGTTTGTCCTGGCGTTGTTCATCCACTCCCGGCGCACGGCCGTCGTCGTCGGGATCGTCGCGATGTTCGAGGCGCTCGCTCGGAAGCCGCTCGTCGTTGCCGTCCTCGAGCATGACATCGTCGAGCACGCGCTTCTGATCCAGTTCCTCGTCGTAGTTGACGCCTTCATCCTCTTCGGGCGCGCGGCGACGGGCGTCCTGTTCGATGGACTCGAGGTTCGGGGCCGGACCTGTACGTTCGTTGCGGGTCATCTCGGTGCTCCTTTGGGTTGGCGGTCGCCCGGAGTGGGTCAGCCGCTGCCGCCGGTGAACCGGGACGGCCGACGGCAAGGGCCTCTGGTGCAAGACCCCTGCCGCCTGCGTCGATGAGCGGCGCACCCTAGGGGATGCGAAGCACCTGGCCGGGCTTGATCTTGTCGGGATCGCTCAGCTGGTCCTTGTTGGCCTCGAAGATCTTCATGTAGGCATTCGCGTCACCGAGGTGGTCGCGGGCGATCTTGCTCAACGTGTCGCCCGATTGCACCGTGTAGGTCTTGGCCGCTGGCGCGGCGGCAGGGGCCGCCGGTGCCGCGGCGGCCGCGCCACCACCCGTCACCTGGATGTCGGCGACGATGTCGTTCTGCCAGTCGCCCACGGTCTTGATGGCGTCCCAGAGTTGGTTCTTCTCGGCTTCGGTCGCCACCGTGCCTTTGAAATGCAGCTTGCCGTCGCGCTCCTCGGCATTGCCGTGGAACTTGCCCTTGGCCGTTTGAATCGCGTGTGCGTACTTGTCTCTCAAGCTCATGGTCTCTCTCCTTGAATGCGATGCGGGCGAGTGCGGGCTAGTCGTCGAGGACGAACGTCACCATCATGTTCACCTGATACTCGACGATGTTGCCCTCGTCGCATCGGATGTGTTGTTCCTTCACCCAGGCCCCGCGCACATGGCGCAGCGTCTTCGAGGCGCGTGCGATGCCGAGACGGATGGCGTCCTCGAAGCTCTTCGTCGACGTGGCACTGATTTCGCTGACCTTGGCTACCGACATGCGGTGTCCTCCTTGCGGCAACGGCGGCGCGCGCCGCCAGCGCCTTGTGCGCCGGACGGTCGTGGCCACGTGGGATGTGCACGACGAGCATGTGCCGAGAGGGGAGGACGCCGCAAGCCCGTGCGTCCCCTAGCTCGGCGCAACGGGTTGTTGCGTCGTGCCGGCCCGCTGCTCGATACTGAGTCTTCCGCAGCATCGAGTCACCCCGCACGTGCGTGCACGGCGGCGGAGTGGCGTGGAGGAGCGGCTCATGTTCCTCGAGCAAGTGTCTGCCTCCGCCGACGAGGGCGCGCCGGAAGCCAGTGCCTCCCGACTGGACGTGGCGCGTGAGTGGCTGAGCACTCGTCCCGAGGCGCTGTTCGACGAGCTGCGCGCCCACGCCCCCACGCTCAGCCTGGGCGCCGTCGTGTTCGTCACCCGTTTCGACGATGTCCTCGATGTCCTGACGCGTGACGATGTCTTCAGCGTGGCGCCGTACGGTGCCGCGATGACGCGCATCAACCGCGGCACGCCGTTCCTGCTGGGCCTGGACGACGGTCCGACCTACCGCGAGCAACTGGCGTGGCTGCACGCGGGCTTTCCGCGCGACGACGGCCCGCGCGTGCGCGACCGGGCCGGGGCGCTGAGCGACGAGATCCTCACGCAGGCGAGCGCCGCGGGGCGTTTGGACCTGGCCGACGGATTCAGCCGACTGGTGGCCGCGCGCCTGGTGGGCGAGTACTTCGGCGTGCCTGGGCCCGACCCCGCGACGTTGATGGAGTGGGCGCGCGCCATCTTCCTCGACGCGTTTGCCAACGTGCTTGGCCTGCCCCTGCTGTCGCGTCGTGCGATGCGGGCGAGCGCTGAGTTCCATGCCTACCTCGGCACGTTGCTGGCCGAACGCACGGCAGCGGGCGCCGGCGGGGCAGCCGGCACGGACGTCGTGGGGCGACTCGTGGCGCTGCACCGTTCGGGGGAGACGGGCCCGAGCGTCGTGCAGATGCGCGATCTGCTCCTCTGGACCATTGCCGGGACGATTGACAACGTCAACACCGCGGTCTGTCACGCCATCGACCAGTTGCTCGAGCGTCCGGACGCGCTGGAGAGCGCGAAAGCGGCGGGCCTCGCCCGGGACGCCGACCTGCTGTGGCGCCACATCGCCGAGGGACTGCGCTTCCGGCCCGCGACACCCGTCGTGACCCGACGATGCCTCGTCCCGCACGTCTTCGCGGCGGGCACACGGCACGAGCTGGCCGTCGCTGCCGGCGCCCTGGTCTTTGCCGGCACGGGCGCGGCGATGATGGACGAGGCCGCCTTCCCGTCGCCTCGGGAGTTCCGACTCGACCGCCCCGATACGCACGACCTGCACTTCGGCGCAGGCCTCCACCAATGTCTGGGGCGGCATCTGGCGCAGAGCCTGGTCACGACGATGGTGGCACGCGTGCTGGCGCTGCCCGGACCGCGGCGCGCCCGCGGCCGGTCCGGGCGGCTTCCGCGCCTCGGGCTGTACCCGCGCCGGCTGATCGTCGAGTTCGAACGCCACGCCTCATGACACGGCCGCCGGGGCTCGCAGGCGTCCGAACGATAATGGAGGGGCAGTCCAGCGCATCGCCGGGCGAGGAGAGTGTGTGAGCGAACCTGAGGAAGATTTCGCGGCAATGTTCGAAGCCTCACAGCAGGCCGCGCGCGTCGTGCAGGGACAGACCGTCGAAGGCACGATCGCCCGCATCGGCACTGAGGTGGCGCTCGTGGATGTCGGTGCAAAGAGCGAAGCGGTCATCGACGTGCACGAGTTGCGCGGAGCCGATGGCGAGCTGGACGTGGCGGTCGGCGATCGTGTCCGTGCGGTGGTCGTGTCGACCGCGGGCGGCATCCGGCTGTCGCGCCGGCTCGGACGGGCCCCCGCTGCGGATGGGCAACTCGAGGATGCCTTCCGTGCGCGTCTCCCGGTGGAAGGCACGGTCGAGCGCGAAGTGAAAGGCGGCTACGAGGTGCGTGTGGCCGGGCATCGGGGCTTCTGTCCGTTCTCGCAGATCGACCGCGTGCGGACCGCCGACCCCACCGTGCACGTCGGGCGGACCTACACGTTCCGCATCACCGAGTGGAAGGACGGCGGGAAGGATCTGGTGCTGTCGCGCCGGGCCGTGCTCGAAGAAGAGCAGCAGGCGATGGCCGACGAGGTCCGTCGCACATTGGTGCCGGGTGCCGTGGTGCCTGGGCGCGTGGTGTCGGTGAAGGACTACGGTGCCTTCGTGGATCTCGGCGGCGGCATTCAGGGCCTGCTGCACGTGTCGGAGATGGGATGGTCGCGGACGGTCGAGGCGGCCGGGGCGGTGGCGCCAGGCGACGACATCACCGTCAAGGTGCTGCGCGTGGACGAGGAGTCGGGGCGCATTGCCCTCGGCCTCAAGCAGCTCACCGGCGACCCATGGGAGCGGGTGCCAGACACCTACGGCGTGGGACAGGTCCGCGATGGTCGCGTGACGCGCCTGGCCGACTTCGGCGCGTTCGTGGAACTCGAGCCCGGGGTCGAAGCGCTGGCGCATGCGTCCACCTTCGTGCCGACGGGACGTCCGGACGGATGGAAACGTCTCGTCGAGGTGGGAAGCCTCGGCGCGTTCGAGATCCTGTCGATCGATCCGGCAGCGCGGCGCATCGGCGTGGCGCTCGTGCCCGAGGGCGCCGCACGTGCCACCGACCGCCTGCCCACGTCGGCCTCGAGCCTGGCGCCCGGCGTGAGGCTGATGGGCACGGTGGACCGACACGAGCCCTTCGGGGTGTTCCTGTTCCTCGGGCCGGGGGTGTCGGCGCTGATGCCCGCCAGCGAGACCGGCGTGCCGCGCGAGGCGGACCTGGCCAAGGCATTTCCACCGGGCTCGGACGTCGAGGTGATGGTGCTCGACGCCGATCCCGCTGGGCGCCGCATCCGTGTCAGCCGCAAGGCGATTCTCGATCGCCAGGAGGCCGACGAGTTGCGCGCCTACACCGAGCGCGCGGGCAGCCCGCCGGAGGGGCTGGGATCGCTGGCGGACAAGCTGCGGGGCGCGTTGGGGCGTCGCGGGTAGTCACTGCAGCTTCGTCGCCAGCGCGTTGGTGCCCGCCCCCCAGAACTGCCCCATCGCGTCCCAGTACATCGCCCGCTCCACGACGATTTGGGCCGGCGGTGCGCCGAGGCTCTCGACCAGGGTTCCGTACCGCCTGCCGGCAGACGAGGGGAACTCTGTCTTCATCTCCACGTTGAAGCGGCTGTTGGGGGTCAGGGGGAACGTCCTGGTCGCCGAGGTGCCGTCCTCGAAGAACAGCGTCACACGCGCCTGTCCGGCGAAGTCCGACGTGTTGGCGATGAGCACGTAGGTCTCGACGTCGCGGGGGCCCCCGGTCTCGCCCTCGGCCAGCGCCCACCTCGTGCCCGTGGTCGTCGAGCCGGGTGAGTTGTGGGCTTCGTACCAACTGGCCGCCGACGGCGTGCCGGGCCACCACATCGCGCGTTCAACCACCACCGGCACCGCGTTCACCGACGAGATGGTCGTCGAGACGGCCGTGTCGGCAAGGATGGGATCTTCGTGGTCCACCCAGATGTTGAAGCGGCTCAGCGCGGGCACCGTGTACTGGCGTGTCAGCGTCTGTCCCGACGGCAACAGGTAGCGGGCCTCCACGAGGGCGGCATCGGGGGTAGGGTTGGCGATGAGCACGAAGAGGTCGAAGAACGGGCCCGTGGCCCCTTCGGCGAGGAACCAGGTGGTCGCCAGTTCCGTGGCCCCCGCGCTTTCGTGTCCCGCACCGTAGGTGACGCCCGACGCGTGGCGGTACATGGCGCGTTCCGCGATGATGGGCACGCCATTGGTGGACGTCACGATGGCGGAGACGTCGGCGGCCGCCAGCGACGCCAAAGCCGGGTCAACCCTCGCTTCGTTGTCCACCCAGATGTTGAACCGGCTCTGCGGGCCCACCGGGTAGGTCTTGACGAGGGGAACCGCCGGGGCAGGCCGCAGGTAGGTCACCTCCACGGTGGCCGGATCGTTGGTCGGGTTCTGAATCAGGTAGAACAGCTCGAAGCCCGAATGGGTGGCGCCCTCGGCGAAGTACCACCTGGTCGCGGTCCGTGTCAGCAGCCCGCGCTCGGCGTGCGCCCCATACGCCCGGCTGTCCCAGGTCATCGTCCGGTCTGCGACGACTTGGACGTCGGCTTCGATGAGCGTCGAGAACTCCGCGGCTTCGAGTCCAGGCACGGTCTGGACGTCGATGGTGTGACGGCTGTGCGCCGCGATGGTGAAGTAACTCGGGATGACCTCGCCATTGCCTTTCTGGTAGCGCACGAGCACGAGCGCTGGCGTCGCGTTCGGATTGGCCAGCGCCAGGCGGGTACTGAAGAACGCGCCGGTGGCGCCTTCGGCGAGGTAGGTGATGACGAACCCACGGGGGTGCGTGCCATCGTCGAACTCCTGGATGTTGGTGCGTCCGTCGTCGTCCGGGTCGCCGTGGGCGCCGTTGTCGCCGGTGGCGTCACCAGGAAGCAGTCCGTACCTGGTCTCCCAGTCGTCGTCGAGCCCGTCGCCGTCGGTGTCGGTGAACGTGCCGACACGGACGAAGGTCACCGTCACCGTGCACGCCTGCGTCACCGGTGCGGTCGTGAAGATCGTCCCCGCGCGTACGCCGCCACAGGTCCCGCCGACCGCAGACACCACGTAGTCCGGATCTGGCGTCAGGGTGAACGGGACCGACGAGCCGGACGCGACAGATTGCGGTGTCGCCGGACTGATGCGGCCGTTCGGGCCGGATGTCGGCGTCACGACGAACGTCTGCGCGGGGCCCGCCTGCGTGATGGTGACCGTGTGTCCCGCAATCAGGAGGGTGCCGGTGCGCACCGCGCCGGTGTTGTTGGGTGCCACCGTGTACGTCGCCAGGCCTGGCCCGGTGCCACCTCCGGTCATGGTGATCCAGGGCACCTGACTCTGTGCGGTCCAGGCGCAGCCTGCGTCCGCCGAGACGGTGACCTGGCCCGCGCCACCGCCGACGGGTGCGGCGGCGGTCGTCGGCGTGATGGACGGCAGGCAACTGCTGGCACCGAGCACCTTGAGCAGGTAGTTCCCCGTGCCGTCGGCTCCCGAGTCGGCCGTGCCGACGACGACCGTGTACAGGCCTGTGACTGGTGCCTGCCGCTGCAACTGCGCGGTGACGTTCCCCCAATCCGAGCCGAGGGTGGCACCGGTCGGCGAGCGCAGCCGGATCCACGGCCAGAAGCCGGGGTCGACTTCGCCGCCGACGACCTCGCTGATGGTGAGCGACAGGGTGGCGCCCTGCATCGCGTTGAACGTCCACTGGTCCAAGTCACCGATATGAATCGCGCCGGCATGCGTGACGCCGTTGGTCATGACGCCGCCCTCGTCACCGGTCGGCACGACGAACGTGGCGGGCGTGTGTGCCAGCGTGAGCCGGTACCTGCCCATGGCATCCTGGCCGCTGTCGGCGGTGCCGACGACGACGGTGTAGGTGCCCGAGAGCGCCGCGGTGATGTCGATCTGCGCGACCCAGTTGCCCCAGGTGTTTCCCAGTTGCGCGCCGTTTGGCCCGCGCAGTCGAATCCACGGCACGAAGCCCGGGTCGATCTCGCTGTCGAGAATCTCGCCGATGCTCACCGAAATCGCATCGCCCTGCGCCGCGGTGAACGTCCACTGGTCGAGGTCGCCGATGTGGATGGCGCCCTCGTGGTTGGCGCCGTTGGTCATGGCGCCGCCGTGGTCGCCGGTGGGCACGACGAACGTGGCGGGCGTGCGCGCGAGCGTGAGGCGATACCTGCCCGTGGCGTCGCTCCCGCTGTCGGCCGTGCTGACGACGACGGTGTAGGTGCCCGACAGGGGCGCCGTGACGTCGATCTGCGCCACCCAGTTGCCCCAGTCGTTGCCCAGCTGCACACCAGTCGGGCCCCGCAGACGGATCCACGGCACGAACCCCGGGTCGATCTCGCTGTCGAGAATTTCGCCGATGCTCAGCGAGATGGCGTCGCCCTGCGCCGCGGTGAACGTCCACTGATCGAGGTCGCCGATGTGGATGGCGCCCTCGTGGTTGGCGCCGTTGGTCATAGCGCCGCCATGGTCGCCCGTGGGCACGACGAAGGTGGCGGGCGTGCGCGCCAGCGTGAGCTGATAGTCGCCGACGGCGTCTCTGCCACTGTCGGCGGTGCTGACGACGACCGTGTAGGTGCCCGACAGGGGCGCCGTGACGTCGATCTGCGCCACCCAGTTGCCCCAGGTGTTGCCGAGTTGCGCGCCGTTCGGCCCGCGCAGTCGAATCCACGGCACGAAGCCCGGGTCGATTTCGCTGTCGAGGATCTCGCCGATGCTCACCGAGATGGCGTCGCCCTGTGCGGCCGTGAACGTCCACTGGTCGAGGTCGCCGATGTGGATGGCGCCCTGGTGATTGGCGCCGTTGGTCATGGCGCCGCCGTGGTCACCGGTGGGCACGACGAAGGTGGCGGGCGTGCGCGCCAGCGTGAGCTGATAGTCGCCGACGGCGTCGCTGCCACTGTCGGCGGTGCTGACCACGACGGTGTAGGTGCCGGAGAGCGGCGCGGTGACGTCGATCTGGCCGACCCAGTTGCCCCAGTCGTTGCCCAATTGCGCACCCGTCGGGCCCCGCAGGCGAATCCACGGCACGAACCCCGGGTCGATCTCGCTGTCGAGGATCTCGCCGATGCTGACCGAAATCGCGTCACCCTGCGAGGCCGTGAACGTCCACTGGTCGAGGTCGCCGACATGGATGGTGCCGAGGTGGTTGGCGCCGTTCAGGAGCGCCCCTCCCTCGTCCCCGGCGGGCACCGTGAATGTCGCAGGGGTGCGGGCCAGCGTGATCCTGTAGCTACCCGTGGCGTCGTTTCCAGAGTCGGCACTGCCAATCACGACGCTGTAGGTGCCACTCAGGGGCACGGTCACATCGATATGCGCGACCAGGTTGCCCCAGTTGCTTCCGAGTTGTGTCCCGTTCGGGGCACGGAGGCGAATCCACGGCACGAAGCCCGGGTCGAGTCCGCCCGCAAGCACCTCGCCGACGCTCAACGAGACCGCATCACCCTGAGCGGCCGTGAACGTCCATTCGTCGAGCTGCCCGGGGACCGAAATGGCGCCCGCGTGGTTGTCTCCGTTGGTCAGTGCCCCCTGGCCGTGGGCCAGCGAGGGCAGGACCATGGCGCTCAGCGCCGCGAGTAGGAGCGTGCGTCCCTTCATCATCGACCGCCTCGCGCCGGTCAGACACCGGCATGTCGTCGCGTCCACCGTCCCACCCCACGGCGATTGTCCTGCGCCCGGTGCGGTGGTAGATTCACCGCCACCGGATCACAGGTGGCGCTCGGGCGCCAGGCTCCAGGCGGAATCGCTCTTCACCCCTCTTACGTAAAGGGCACGGCAGGATTGTCACGTCGGGGTGGGCTCATGAGTCGCACGCGCGGGCCGGAACAGATGCCGTCGTCACGCCAGCCGCTCGACGATCTGTTTGCCGTCACTTATCAGGAGTTGCGCCGGCTGGCCGCGCGCGTGAAACGAGACGACGGGCACCTGACCATCAGCCCGACGGCGCTCGTCAACGAAGCGTGGATGAAGCTGGCGGGCTCGGCCAGCTTCGAAGTCACCTCGCCGCTGCACTTCAAGCGCCTGGCCGCGCGGGCGATGCGTCAGGTGCTCGTGGAGGTGGCGCGCCGGCACCACGCCGCCAAACGTGGCCACGGCGCGCTCAGACTGGTCGTCGACGACGACACGCCCGCCGCCGCGGCGTCGCACGACCTCATTGCCCTGCACGACGCACTGGACGCGCTCGCGGCCGTCAGCCCCCGCCAGGCGTCGCTGGTCGAGGCGCGATTCTTCGGCGGACTCGACGTGAAGGAGACGGCAGACCTCCTCGGCGTCTCCGAAGCGACGGTGATGCGCGACTGGCGCGTGGCGCGCGCGTGGCTGGCCGTCGAACTCCGACGACCATGAGGGGCGGCTGCCAATGGACGCGACCCGATGGACCCGTGTGCAGGATCTCTTTCACGACGCTGCCGCGCTGCCGCCGCCAGAGCGCGCCGCCTTCCTCGCCCGCGCCTGCGGCCCGGACATCACTCTTCATGCCGACCTCGTCGCGATGCTGGCTGCGGACGCCGCCGGAACGACACCCCTCGACCGGGACGTGGCCGACCTTGCGAAGGAGGTCCTCGATGTGTCGGCTTCGCCTCCGACGGCCATCCGCACGATTGGTCCCTACCGCCTGACCTCGCTGCTCGGGGAAGGCGGCATGGGCGTCGTCTACCTCGCCGAACGGGAGGACCTGGCCAGCCGCGTCGCCATCAAGCTGCTGCGCGACGCCTGGGTGTCCCCGGCGAGGCGGGAACGATTCACGAGCGAACAGCGGACCTTGGCGCAACTGGACCACCCCTGCATTGCCCGCATACACGACGCCGACACGCTACCGGACGGCACGCCCTGGTTTGCCATGGAGTACGTGGACGGCGTTCCGATCACGGAGTACTGCCGTGAGCACGTGCTGTCGGTGGACGAGCGCCTGCGGCTGTTCCTGCAGGTGTGCGACGCCGTGCTGCATGCCCACCAGCACCTCGTCGTCCATCGCGACCTGAAGCCCTCCAACGTGCTCGTCTCGCGCGACGGGCGCGTCAAACTGCTCGACTTCGGCATCGCACGTCACCTCGATCCCCTCGACGACGCCAATAGCACGACGACGGTGGAGCGGTTCCTGTCGCCGGCCTACGCAGCGCCCGAGCAGCTCCGGGGCGAGCCCACGGGCATGCACACCGACGTCTATGCGCTTGGCGTCCTGCTGTACGAGCTGCTGGCAGGGCGCCGGCCGTTCGACGTGGCGGGGTTGACGCCGGCCGAGGTGTCGTCGCGCATCATCGATGGCGACGCTGACCGTCCGTCGGTGGTGAGCCGCCAGGTGGCCCCGCCTGGGGTGATGGCACGTCGGGCGCAGTGGGCCGACCTCGACGTCCTGTGCGCGACCGCCATGCGGAAGGAGGCGCCGCGCCGGTATCCGACCGTCGATGCGTTGGCCCGTGACGTCGATGCCTACCTGCGAGGCAAGCCGTTGTCGGCACGGGCCGAGTCGTGGGGCTACCGCGGCGGAAAGTTCATCCGGCGACATCGGCGCGGGCTGGCGGTGGCGGCCGGCGCAGTGGTCGCGCTGGCGATGCTGGCCGGCCTCCACATCGCGCGGATCGAGACGGCCCACCGGGCGGCGCTCGTCGAGGCGGCCCGTACACAGCGCATCCAGCGGTTCATGCTCAGTCTCTTCTCGGCGGGCGAGACCCAGGACGCACCGGCCGCCGATCTTCGTGTCGTCACACTGCTCGAGCGCGGCGTCAACGACGCCCGCCGCCTCGACGCGGAACCGGCTGTGCAGGCGGAACTGCATCAGACGCTCGGCACCATCTACCAGCAACTGGGTAGCCTCGACCAGGCCAACACGCTGCTCGAGACGGCCCTCGCGCAGCGGCGGGCACTGCACGAGGCCTCGCATCCAGAGGTCATCGAAAGTCTGGTGGCGCTTGGCAACCTCCGGGTGGAGCAGGCCTCACTGGACGAGGCCGAACGGCTGTTGCGCGAGGCTTATCGGCACGCGCGCGCGGTGGTGTCGCCCGAGCACCCACTCCGTGCCGAGACCGCACTCGCGCTGGGCCGTGCGGTACGGGAGCGCGGCGCGTACGACGAGGCCGTGCCACTGCTCGACGAGGCGGTCCACCTCTACGGGCGCGACACGACACCCGATGACGACCTCGCGGCTGCACTGACCGCCCTGGCCAACACGCACTTCTATGCCGGCCGTCTCGACCTGGCCGACACGCTCTACCAGCGCATCGTCACGATGAGCCGGAGCCTGCACGGACCCAGGCATCCGAGTGTGGCTCACGACTTGTTGAACCTCAGTGCGACGGCATCGGCCCGTGGACGGTATACCGAAGCTGAGACGTACACGCGGCAGGCGGTGGACATCTTCGACGCCTGGTATGGGCGGGACCATCCCGAGACCGGGTCCGCCCTCGTCATCCTCGGACAGGCGCTGCGGTTCCAGGAGAAGTTCGCCGAGGCCGAGACCGCGCTGCGCGAGGCACTGGCGACGCAGGAGCGCGTGTATGGCGCGTCGCATCCGCGCGTGGCCTTCGCCCTCAACGAACTGGGCGGCGTGGCCCAGCGACAGGGAGCGTATGCGGAAGCAGAGATGGCCTTACAGCGTGCGCTCGCCATCTACTCGGCCGCCTACGATGGGCGGCACTCTCGGGTCGGCGTGGTGATGTCCAACCTGGGGTGGCTGTGCGTGGCTCGTCGCGACTTCGCGCGCGCCGAGACGCTGCTCCGCTCGGCCCTCACGTTGTATGGAGAGCTGTTGCCCGAGACGCACGTCAACATCGCCATCGCACGCATCCGTCTGGGCGTCGCGCTGGTCGAGCAGCAGCGCTTCGATGAGGCCGAGCCACTGCTCGTGCGCGCGTACGAGGTGCTGCGCCAGGGCAGCAGCCGGTCTCCCACCTGGGAGGCCACGGCGCGGCAGACCCTGGCGACGGTCTACGATGGACTGCGCCAGCCCGACAAGGCCCGGCAGTTCCGGACCGACGCGGTCGGCGCCCAGTGACCACCCGGCGTGCGCCGGCCCTCGTCGCTTCTGACACGATCGCCCTGATGTCCCATGAGCCCCCGCCGAGAAGCGCCGCACCCCGTGCTCCATCCGAGCCGGACCGCGCGACGACCACCCAGACCGACAGCGGCAGCGACCAGACGGCGCTGCCCATCGCCAGGCGCCTCGCCAGGCTGACCGAACGCGCCAGCCGCCGCTTCCCGCTGCGGTGGCACCCGTCCACGGAGGTGCAGCAGCTGCCGATGGTCGGCTGGTTCGACCCCGCGCAGCTCGTCGATGCCGGGCTCAAGAGCGTGGTGTCATCGGTCATCGGCGCGAGGCTCGACCAGCGCGTCGTGCAGGCGCTCGCCTCGAGACGTCGCGAGTTCTTCGACTACACCTTCCACTACCGCACGGGGCGCCGAGGCCCGTTCGTCGACCGCTCGCGTCCGCGCGAGGACATCTGGATTGACTATGTCTGCGACACGGGCGACGGCTGGAACCCCACCTACGCGGTGGCCCACGCCGTGGCGCAGCCGCAACTCGAGGTGACGACACCCGACGGCGGCACGGTGACGCTGCCGCGCGGCGACGTGCTGGTCTTCGGCGGCGACGAGGTGTACCCGGCACCCAGCCGCGAGGCCTACCATCGGCGCCTCATCGTCCCCTACGAACAGGCCTTCGGGCGCGACCGCCCGGCGGAGGCGCCGCACGTGTTTGCCATCCCGGGCAATCACGACTGGTACGACGGCCTCACGGCCTTCTCACGCCTGTTCTGCTCGGACTTCGGCGGACGCCACTTCGCGGGATGGCGGACGCGGCAGACGCGCAGCTACTTCGCGCTGAAGCTACCGGGCCGCTGGTGGCTCATCGGCTCGGACGGCCAGCTCCAGAGCGACATCGACACGCCCCAGATCGAGTACTTCCGGCACATCGCCGACAGGCACATGCAGGCAGGCGACCACGTGGTGGTGTGCCTCGCGACGCCCACGTGGATCTACGCCCACAAGTATCGCCAGCACGGAGGCCACCTCGACGAGACCGACCTGCTGTACTTGCGCGACCACGTCTTTGCCCGCCGCGGCGTCACCATGCACGTGTTCCTCTCGGGCGACTACCACCACTACCGCCGACATGAGGAGGTGTCGCCGCCAGACCCCGATCACCCGGCCCAGAAGATCACCGCGGGCGGGGGAGGCGCCTTCCTCCACCCGACACACGACGAGGACGTCAGCACCATCGAGGAAGCCTGCGTGGACACCGAGGCGACACGACGCACCTTTGCGCTCAAGACCAGTTACCCCGACGTGCCGACGTCGAGCCGGCTCACGTCGGGTAACGTCCTCTTCGCCGCGAGGAACCCCGCGTTCGGCATCGTGCCTGCCCTGGTCTACCTGTTCACGGCATGGATCGTCAGCGCCGGACTCGACCACCCGCAGCCCGAGACCGTGCAGGCGGCGCTCTGGCTGACGCTCGAGGCCTTCAAGGGGCATCCGGGCCTCACCTTGTGGGTGACGAGCATCACGCTTGCCCTCGTCGGCTTCACCGACACGCATTCGCGCGTGTACAAGTGGGTCGGCGGCCTCACGCACGCGGCACTCCACTGGCTGTGCCTCTTCGCGCTCGGGTGGGGCGCCCTCGCCGTCTCTCGTGCGCTGTTGCCCTACTGGGGGCTCGGCCGCTTCACCCTCGTGGCCGTGCTCGTGGGGGCCGGGGCCTGGGTGCTCGGCTCGACCATCGTCGGGCTGTACCTGTACGTGTCGTTGAACGTCTTCGGGCGCCACAGCGAAGAGGCCTTCTCCTCGCTGCGTGTCGAAGACTACAAGCACTTCCTGCGCCTGCACGTGGCGAAGGACGGCTCGCTGACGATCTATCCGATCGGCCTGGACCGCGTGCCGCGGGCCTGGCGCCCGCGGCAGGAGACCGACGCGTCGCCGTCGCACATGGTGCCCGAGGAACCACTCGAGCCCTCGCTCATCGAGCCGCCCATCGTGGTTGGCGCGCCCGGCCAACGCAGCCCTGCGGGTGAGGACCCGCCAGGCTCACGCGTCTCGACATCGCCGCGCTGACGACGGGAGGTCTGGAGGGCAACGTATACTCGCGCCGAGATTCCACACATCCCTGGAGGCGTCACGATGCATCGACGAGACTTTCTCGCCGCCGTAGCGGCAGCCCCTCTGCTCGGCGCGTTGCGGCCGCACACCGCAGACGCCGCCCTGCCGAAGGCCACGATCACCCGCGTGCGCATCTACCGACCGCCCGACCTGAACCCTCTGTTCAACCAGAGCAACATGGTGGTGACCGTCGAGACCGACGTCGGCATCACCGGCGTCGGCGAGGGCGGGTCCAAGGACACCCTCGAGCAGTGTGCCGGTACGCTCATCGGCAAGAACCCGTTCCGGATCGAGGCCATCTGGCAGGAGCAGTACATCGCGTGGTTCTACCCGCCCGGACGCGAGAAGGCCCATGCGATGGGCGCGCTCGATCTGGCGCTGTGGGACATCAAGGGCAAGGCGCTCGGCCTGCCGGTACACGAACTGCTGGGCGGGCTCACCCGTGACTACTGCGAGTGTTATGCGACCGGAGGGGCACGGCCGCCGGGGACCCCGGCCTCGACGCCCCTCAGCCTCGCCGAACGCGCGCGCGCGACCATGGAAGCGGGCTACCGCGCCTTCCGAATGGGGGCGGGCGACGTGCCGATCGGCGGCGTGTACGACACCCGCAGCGTCGTCGGCCGCATCGAGCGGGACTGCCGCGAGGTCCGTGAGGGCGTGGGGCCTGACGGCAACTGGTGCATCGATCTGCACCAGCGCTTCGATCTCAACGACGCCGTGCGTGTCTGCAAGGTGATGGAGCCGTTCGACCCGTTCTTCGTCGAGGACCCGGTGCGCGACGAACACGCGTTGATGGACATTCCCAGGCTGAGGCGCATGACCACCGTGCCGCTGACCCATGGCGAGGAGTGGGGCGTGAAGTGGGACTTCAACCGCCTCGTGGAGTCGCACGACATCGACTATGTGCGCGTCACCCTGCCCAACGTGGGCGGCATCACCGAGATGATGAAGGTCGCCGCGCTCTGCGAGACGCACGCCGTCGGCATCGTGCCGCACTTCACCGGACCCATCGCCACGGCGGCCCTGGTCAACTGCCTGTCGACGTTCTCGGGGCCGGTGATGCTCGAGTACAACCATGGCGGGCGGACCTACGACTACCTGCCCGAGTGTCTCGACTTCAGGCAGGGGAAGGCGTACCCGAACGAGCGTCCGGGCCTCGGGGCCACTCTCGACCTGTCGCCCCTGACGCTCATCGGCGAGGTCACCGAGCCCGGGCGTCGCAACGTCTATCGACGTCCAGACGGGTCATTGACGCACTGGTGAGAAGGCGGGAGGTGGGCTGCTATTGAGCGGTCCAGCCACCGTCCACGGCAAACGACGCGCCGGTGACGTAGGAGGACGCCTCGGAGGCGAGGAAGAGGGTGATGCCTTTGATCTCGTGCAGGGCACCCCAGCGACCCACTGGCAGCTTCTGTACGAACGCCTGATACTTCTCGGGGTCGTTCAACAACTGCCGGTTCATCTCGGTGGCAAACGGGCCCGGACAGATCGCATTGACGGTCACGCCGGCGCGTGCCCATTCGAGCGCCAGCACACGCGTGAGCGCGCTCACGCCGGCCTTCGACGCGGCGTACGGCGCACGGCCAGGCAGGGCGATGGTGGCGAGCATCGACGACAGGTTGACCACGCGTCCCCATCCGCGCGTGCACATGGCGGGGCCGAACGTGCGCGCCACGAGGAACGGGCCCTTCAGGTTCGTGTCGAGCACCGTGTCCCAGTCGGACTCCGAGAGGTCCTCGGCGTTACCGCGGATGTTGACGCCTGCGTTGTTGACGAGGATGTCCACGTCGCCAAAGGCGTGTGCCACCTCGCGTGCCAGGCGGGCGACGCCGTCGGCGGTGGTGACGTCGCCCACGGCACCCACGATGCGCT
>JAEZDP010000334.1 GCA_023418055.1 Acidobacteriota bacterium | reverse complement strand
CCCCCTTCTACCTCAGCAAGCGGCACCGAAGCAACAATCCGGGCGGACATCTCGGCAAGGGAGGCTTGGCGCGAGGTCAGCTCATCACGGTCAGTCAGGACCAAGGTGTCGTTCTTCGCGGTTGGGGAACAACCTGCTCCGGGCTTTACGCAGTCTCTCGCGAGGTCCGCGCGGCTCCCGGTTGAAGCGGAAGACACCGGCGTGCAAACCCCGGGCTCGCAGGCGGGTGATCTCGGCGAGCTGCTCCTCCAAGATGGCCTCACCGTGCCGCTTCACCTCGACGAACACGGCGTCGACCGTCTTTCCAGTGCGCTCTTTGAACAGGAACAGGTCAGGCACGCCATGGCTGCCGTCGGCGTGCGCCTCGAGCATCGCGTCAAGACGACCGTTGGGCGAGAGGGAGTCGAAGAGAGCACGGAGGATGCCCGGCGCGACATATGCCAGGAACTCGCCGCGCTCGCCTGCCTCGGCACGCACCTGATTGATCCTCTGTGTCAGCGCGGCATCGTCCAGCGACGCCAGGTCGCTCTCGAGCATCCGCAGCCCCGCGATCAACGCCCAGAGACTCGGCGGAAGTCTGGAACCCCGATACACGGTGCCACCGCTGGCGGTCGCCGTTCGCTTCCTCCACCGCTTGAGCACGGTCTTCTCTGACCATCGGTATGGCCGCTCAGCGGGATAGCCTGCCGGCGGCAGGACGTCCATGGGTCGCACGCGGCGCGAGACGCCGATGCGGATCTCGAGTGAGTCCGCTGTGTTGCAGGGGTCTGTCATAGGTGGGTCTTTGGACGAGGGCATGCGCACGTCATCGTGCACGCCGCTGACGAAGCGTTCCTTGGGCAGAACGCACGAGTGCCGATGGTCTGACAGGGTCGCAGACGGCGACGGCCTGAAGATTTGGCCGAGAGGATAGCTCATCAGCCCGATTCAGACCAACCTTCTGCTGGTCGCACAGGCGCGGCGAGCACCGCGCTCGTCCTGACTGCGACAGTGCCGTCTTCACCATCCGACGCATTTCTTCGCCCTACGAGGAAAGATTTCGCCCCCAAAAGCAGTTCTACTAATTGGAGGGCGCGTATGGCCTGGAACGCCACGTTGACGCCGTAAGGCGCCAGCCGTAGGATCGCGTTCTCCCCTCTCGATCGTCCCCGCGTCGCACGGCGCGGCGGAGCGCACGCGCCCCCCACGGGCGTGCTTGCGGACCACGCGGACGCGTACGGCTCGAACCGGTTCCAGCCGCGCGCCGCTTCGTGACGAGGTTGCCCGCGCGCACACGCCGGGCAGTCATCCTGGCCGCTTGTTCCGAGGGCGGCCCGCGACGTGCCACACGGGCGGACCACCGTCTCCCCGTCGGCCCCTCCACTTGCTTCCTCGGCCTGTCACCAGGAGTTCCGCCATGGAACCAGGAGAGAACCGCCTCGAACGGTCGGACCCCACGTTGGCGCCGCGATGGCTCGACGTCGACGCCGCCGCCCACTACCTCTGCATGAGCCGCCACGCGCTCTACCACCGCGTCAGCCGCCGCCAGATTCCCCACGTGCGACAGGGCCGGCTGGTGCGCTTCGATCGCGAGATGCTCGACCGCTGGATGAGCAAGGGGGTGAAGTATGGCGCTGGAGAAGCGCGGCGACATCTGGTACTTCGCCAAGCGCATCAACGGCATGCGCTACCGCGAGTCCACGGGGTTCGCCGACAGGAAGTCGGCGGAGCGCCGGGCCGCGGAGATGGAACACGAGATCCGCGCCGGGATCCACGGATGGAGGAGTACGATCCCGAGCTTCGCGGAGTGGTGGGCGGTGTACCGGAAGACGTACACGCTGCAGAAGGCCTCGAGGAATCGCGACCTGCAAATCGTGGCGCGGTTCCTCCCGCACTTCGGCGCGAGGCCCCTCGACTCGATCACCAAGTCGGACATCGTCCGCTACCTGAACCTGCGCCGGACGGACCTGACCGGTAACCCCGGCCACAAGCATCGGCGACCGATCTCGGAAAGCACCGTGCGCCGCGAGCGGGGGCTGCTGCAGGCCATCTTCGAACGGGCCATCGAAGAGGGCCACGAGTTTCGCAACCCGTTCCGCGGCATCAAGCGCGGCAAGGACACGCCGCGCACACAGGTGCTGTCGCTCGAACACGAGGCCCTGCTGCTGGAAGCGCTCAACCCGCGCTTCCAGCGCTTCGTCCGCTTCGCGCTGGGGACTGGCTGCCGCCTCGGTGAGATCCGCGGCATCGATCCCCGGCGCGACATCGACTGGCAGCGCGGCACCGTCCACGTCACCGGCAAGTTCCGTAAAGAGCGCGACGTGCCGATGCAGCCGGACGCCCGCGCCGCGCTCGAGGAGCAGTTCGAGGAAGAAGGCCGGCTGTGGCGGCAGAACCCACAGCGCCTGCGCGAGGCACTAGCCGAAGGCTGTGCGCGCGCCAACGTGCCGACGATCTCCCCCCACGTCCTGCGCCACACCTACGGCACCCGGTGGCTGCAGGCCGGCGGCGACATCTACAAGCTGTCGCGCATCCTGGGGCACGCCAGCGTCTCGGTGACCGAGGCGCACTACGTGCACCTGCTGAAGGAAGACCTTGTGGCGGCGAGCGAGCAGGTGAAGATTCCTGTTGCGCCGCGAGGCACCAGCAATGTGGTGCGAGTGCCCAAGCGACGCTGATCGCTACCGCTGCTACGGCTGGCGGAAGATGTCCGTGAGGCGAGCATCGTGGACTTCTCTGGAGGTATGATGGCCAAGCGCCGCCGACTGCCGCCGGTGCATTCCGGCGCGGTCGATGGGGTGGCGCATGCTGGATCTATTGGAAGGCGTCTGCTTACGTGCATGTCCCGTAAGCACACGCTTTCATCGCTCGTCATCGCCACGCGTCTGCTCGTGTCGCCGGCAAGGTGGCCACAAAAGTGGCCACACCCATTCATGACTCGCGGGAAATCCTTAGGAAATAGGCACTTTTCGACGTCCGGGCAGCGTGCCTTGGGCGCAGGGGGTCCTCAGTTCGAATCTGGGCGCCCCGACCACCTTGCCCACGCACGCCCCCGGACCTGACCCGGCACATGTCGGATTCCGCCTGCACCCTCCGCAAGGCCGCCTCCCACGACCTCGACGCCATCACCCGCATCTGGCACACCGGGTGGCGCGACGCGCATCTCGGACACGTCCCGGCAGGCCTGCTGCCCCACCGCACCGAACCGCAGTTCAGGACACGCGCGGCGGCACGACTCGCCGACATGTGGGTGGCCGAGCGGGAGCACGACGTCGTGGGGTTCGTCGCCGTGAAAGGAGACGAACTCGAACACCTCTACGTCGACCGGCCTGCGCGCGGCACCGGCGTCGCCGCGCTGCTCATCCGCAAAGCTGAATCAGTGATCGCGGCCGCAGGACACACACGCGCCTGGCTGGCCGTCGTCGCCGGCAACCAGCGGGCGCGCGCCTGCTACACCCGTCTCGGCTGGCGTGATGCGGGTGCGTTCACGTACATGGCCGAGACGGCAGCCGGCACGTTTCCAGTGCCCTCGCACCGGTACGAGGTCCGACTGCGATGACGCACGTCGTGACCCGCGCCCTCGAGGCCAACCTCTGGTCCATGTGGTCGCAGTTTGGCAGCGCACCCGGCGCCACGCTGCACGACGAGGACGGCGCGTTGTGGTTCGAGACGCCGATTGCCGTACCTCCCTACAACATGGTCATCCGCTTTCACGGCGACGCCGAGGCCGACGCCGCCATCGACCGGGTCGTCGGCCGCTTCCGCGCACGACGCGTGCCGCTCCTGTGGTTCGTGCACCCATCGTCGCGTCCGGCCGACCTTCGAGACCGGCTCGCAGCGCACGGGCTCGTCGAGGTCGACGTGATCGCCGGCATGGTCGCCGACCTGCGAACGCTGCCTCCCGTGCCTCCGCCGCCTGCCGATGTGAAGGTCAGGGAGTTGGGGCCCGGGGTGGACGCGTCCGGCTTTCTCGAGTTCGTGGCGACGCGATGGAACGTGCCAGCCGAGGCCCGCACGCACCTCGAGTCGCTCGCCTCGATACTCGCGATAGGCACGCCCGGGTCCCCCAACCGCGCCTGGGTGGTGTCGAAGGGAGGAGAGACCGTGGCCAAGGTCTTCACGCACGAGGCCGACGGCCAGGTGGGGCTCTACGGCATGGCCACGCGTCCAGAGGCACGCGGACTTGGTCTCGGCCGGCTGTTGTGCATCACGGCGCTGGCCGCGGCACGCGAGCGGGGGCTGAACACGGCTGTCCTGCACGCCACGGCGCGGGCCGTCCCGCTCTATGAACGGGTGGGCTTTCGCGCCGCAGACCCGTTCAGCCTGTGGACCGATCAGCCGTCGTTCCATCCCTGACTCCGCGCGTCGCGCCACGCCGCCGCCACGAGCCACCCCGACGCAGCGAGTTCCATCA
>JAEZDP010000322.1 GCA_023418055.1 Acidobacteriota bacterium | reverse complement strand
GTCGTCGAGGCGGTGCGGCTGCTGCTGCGGCTGGAGGGCTACGACACTGATGCCGTCCATTCGCCGGGCGCGGTGCTGGCCGCCATCGAACATGGCGACTTCGACGCCGCGCTCATCGACCTGAACTACGCCCGCGACACCACGTCAGGCGCCGAGGGGCTCGAGTTGCTGCTGCAGATGCGGCGCGTGGACGAGACCCTGCCGGTGGTCGTGATGACGGCCTGGGGCACGGTCGATCTCGCGGTCGAGGCGATGCGCCGTGGGGCCGGCGACTTCATCCAGAAGCCCTGGGAGAACGAGCGGCTCCTTGCGGTCCTGCGCACGCAAGTGGAGCTGGGACGTGCCGTGCGTCACGGGCGTCGCCTCGAAGCCGAGAATGCGCTGCTGCGGCATCCGGAAGGGCCGTCGATGGTGGCGCGTTCGGCAGCCATGCGTCCTGTGCTGCAGGTGCTGGCACGGGTGGGGCCTTCGGAAGCCAACGTCCTCATCACCGGCGAGAACGGCACCGGTAAGAGCCTGCTGGCCGAAGCCCTGCATGAGAGCTCACCTCGCGCCGGCCGGCCGTTTGTGGCCGTCAACGCGGGCGGCATCTCGGAGGGCGTCTTCGAGAGCGAACTGTTCGGTCACGAGCGCGGCGCGTTCACCGACGCGCGCACCGAACGTATCGGGCGGTTCGAGGTGGCCGACGGCGGCACGCTGTTTCTCGACGAGATCGCCAACGTCCCCCTGTCGCAGCAGGCGAAGCTGCTGCGCGTCATCGAGACTGGGGAGTTCGAGCGGCTGGGCTCGTCGCGCACTCGACGCACGGATGTGCGGTTGCTGTCGGCCACCAACGCCGACCTGCACGCCGAAGTGGCGGCGGGGCGTTTCCGGCAGGACCTGCTGTTCCGATTGAACACCGTCGAGGTGCACATGCCGCCGTTGCGCGATCGCACGGAGGACATCGCCGAACTGGCGGGTCAGTTCCTCGAGCGGCACGCTCGCCGGTACCGCAAGGTGCTCGACGGCTTCACGCCGCAGGCGATGCAGACGCTGCTGGCCCACGGCTGGCCGGGCAACATCCGCGAGCTCGATCACGCCGTGGAACGGGCCGTCCTCATGACCGACGGGCCCCGGGTCACGCACGACGACCTGGCCTTGCGTCCCCCGCACGGCGAGCCGCCGCGCATGGAAGACATGGGCCTCGATGACGTCGAGGCCTTCCTCATCCGGAAAGCGCTCGACAAGTACGGGCGCAACGTGACGCTGGCTGCCCGGGCGCTCGGTCTCAGCCGTAGCGCGATGTACCGGCGACTGCAGCGCCATGGCCTTTCCGCGGAACGCTGACGACCGATGGCGCACGAGATCCGTGCCGCGGCGGTTGCTCTTGCCGCCGGGCTGCCCTCGCTCGCGCTCGCACTTGCCCTGTTGTGGACGTCCGACTGGCCGCTCTCGCTCCGGCTCGTCGTGAGCGCGGGGCTGGTCGCGGCGCTGGTCTTCGGCGTCACGCAGGTGCATCGCCGGGTGCAGATGCCGCTGCAGACGACCGCCAGCCTGCTGCAGGGCCTGCGTGAAGGCAACTACTCGGTGCGGGCGCGGCCGTCGGAGTCGGCCGACGCCCTCGGCCAGGTGTGGGCGGAGCTGAACCAGCTTGCCGACGTCCTCCAGCATCGGCGTCTCACCGAGGTCGAGACCAGCGCGCTGCTGGCGTCGGTGATGGCCGAACTCGACGTCGCGGTGCTGGCCTTCGACGGCAACGAGCAGCTCCGCCTGGTCAACCCCGCGGCCGCGCGGCTGTTCGGCCAGCCAATCGCGTCGCTGCTCGGCACGAGTGCCGCCACCTTGCACTGTGACGACCTGCTGGCGCTGCAGGGGCCGCGCATCCTCTCACTCGCCTTCCCGCGCGCGAGTGGCCGCTGGGAAGTCCGCCGCACCTCGTTCCGCGAGGAAGGGCTGTCGCACCATCTCCTCGTGCTGAGCGACGTCAGCATCGCGCTGCGGGAAGAGGAACGGCAGGCGTGGCGCAGGCTGATTCGCGTGATCAGCCACGAACTGAACAACTCGCTGACGCCGATCAAGTCGATTGCCAACAGCCTCGCGCAGCTGCTGGCGCGCACCGGCGTGGTGCCCCCGGACGACCTGGGTCGCGGACTGGCGGTCATCGGCAAGCGCGCCGATGGGCTCAACCGCTTTCTGCATGGCTATGCGGTGCTGGCCAAGCTGCCGCCGCCGCGATTCGCGCGCGTCGACCTGCCAGCGCTCGTGGCGCGGGTCCTGCACCTCGAGGGCCACGCCAGTCTATCGATCCGGCCGAGCCCACCGGTGACGATCGACGCCGATGCCGACCAGATGGAGCAGCTGCTCATCAACCTCGCCCGCAACGGGCTGGATGCGGTGCAGGGCACCGCGGGGCGTGTCTGGATCGCCTGGACGGTCGATGGTCCCGCGAACATGGTGGAGGTACGGGTGGAGGACGAGGGCCCGGGCATTCAGGACGGCGCGGACATCTTCGTGCCATTCTTCACCACCAAGCCCGGCGGGTCGGGCATCGGCCTCGCGCTGTGCCGGCAGATCGCCGACGCCCACCACGGCACGATCACGCTGGCCAACCGCCCTGAAGGCGGCTGTGTGGCGACGGTGCGGTTGCCGAGAACACAGTAACGCCTCACGCCTAACGCCTTACGCCTCACGCCGCACGCCTTACGCCGCACGCCCCGGAGACCGAAGACAGCAGACCGTGGACCGCCTCACCGCATTCCGGCGATGATTCGTTCGTACTTGGCGAGAATGACGTCCCAGCGGTAGTTCCGGTTGACGTAGTCGCGGCCGTTGCGTCCCATGCGGCGGCGCAACTGCTGGTCGGCGAAGAGCAGACGCAGCGCCTCCACAAACTCGTCGCGTTCGGCGTAAAAGAGCCCCGCGTTGCTCTGGCGGCAGTGTTCGACGAGCACTTCGGCCCTTGCATTGCACAGCACGGGCGTGCCAACGGCCATCGACTCCAGCGCGAGCAACGACAGGCTCTCGAGCGGTGACGGGACGATGACGACGTCGGCAGCGGCGAGGGCTTCGAGCCGCTCGACTTCGGAGAGCATGCCTGCGAAGCGGATGTACGGCGTCTCGGGGATGGGCATCAGCTTGGCGCCCATCAGTACGAGCGTCGCATCGCCACCACTCTGTGCGTACGCGGTGAAGTACTCGAACAGTTCCTCGCAGCCCTTGCCGGGGTCGATGCGTCCGCCATACAGCGCCACGGGGCCCCACAGCCGGTGTCGTCTTCGGAACGCCTGTCCCCGTCCGCCTGCGATCGCGGTGTCGCCCTCGTCCTGCTCGGGTCGCTCAGCGCGAGGGCCCTGGCCGCGGCCTCGGTGTCGGCTTCGGCCTCGTCCCCGTTCGCGGTCGGGCGCGTCCTGTGGTGGTTCGGGTGGCGTGTCCGCAGCGGTCTCAGGCACCATCGGGCCCTCGATCGGCGCATCCACGCCTCGTCTTGGCTTGCCGCGGCCCTCGAGTTCCGGAAGGTCGACGCCGCAGCCGACCGTCTCGACGGCGCCCGCGGTGATGTCGAAGGTGCGTGTGAGGAACGCTTTCTCCGACTCGGTGTTGTACGCGATGCCGGCAGGCAGCCTGAACATCTCCTTGTACAGATCCAGGTGAATGGCGGGTTCATCGTGGGCCGTTGGCACCAGGATGCTCTTGGCCGGGTTCACGCGCAGGCCCAGCACGGTGGGCGCGTAGAGATACGTGAAGAAGATCAGCACGTCGTACTGCTTCTCGTGCTTCTCGAGGTAGTCGAGCAGGGCCGGCGACCACGGTCCCTGCTCCTCGAGCCAACGCATCTCGTCGGCGTGGGTGTGCGGGTAGTTGAAGATCCAGTCGGAGTACCGGTTGAACGCGTCGATGTCCCGCATGCGCGACGTCGGGAAGCGCCTGACGTTCACGCCGCGGATACGATCCATGCCTTCGGGGTACTCGTTCTTCCACGTGATGTACTCGCGCGCACACGTCGTGAGCACGTCCACCTGGTGGCGCACCGCCATGCGTTCGGCGATGAGGCGGCAGTGATATTCGGACCCACCGAGGATCTCGGTGCCGTATCGCTGCACGATGAATGCAATCTTCACGGATGGTGTCCTTCCGGATTCAGACAAACGGCGCGAGCATGCCGTCGATGTGGCCAGCCAGGCGCAGGTCGCTGAACGCGTCGAGCCGTGCCGTCTGGCCATCGATGATACGGCGACGCAGCCCGTCGTCGTAGGTGAGCAGCCCGAGCAACTCCGCCGCGTACTCGAGATCCTTCGGCGTGAACACGCAGCCGGCGCCGCCCATCGTCTCGGGCACGGCGGCCGCGCCGTAGGCCAGCACCGGCACCTCGGCGGCCATGGCCTCGACGAGCGGCACGCAGAAGCCTTCGTGCTCGCTGAGCGACACATAGACGCTGGCGTGCCTGTAGAAGGCCGCCAGGTCGGCGTCGGGCACCGGGCCGGTGAACCAGAAGCGGTCGTGGGGCAGCTGATAGCGCTCCATCAACGCCCGGATGGTCGCGTAGTAGCGCGGCACCGCCTCGGTGCGTCCCACGAAGATGAAGCGATACCGGCTGTCGACGTAGCGCTTGTAGTGCTCCGCCAGACGCAGGTGGTCCTCGATCTTCTTGTTCGGCGCGATGCGGCCGACAAACAGCACGTTCATCAGGCCGTCGGCGAGCAGGCGTTCGAGCGCGGGGCGCGGCGGGGCGTCGGTGATGCGACGGGTGTCCACCGCAATCGGCATGACGCCCGTCGGCGCGAACCCGAGCGACTCGAGTTCGAGCCGGTTGTATTCCGAGTCGCCAAGGGCCAGATCGACGTGGCCGACGAGCGTGGCCAGTTCGGCTCGCCCGATCTTCGCCAGGCGATAGATGTTGGCGTCGTAGCCGGCAAAGTAGTGTGCCGGCGTGATGTTGTGGTACTGCAGCACACGGCCGCCCGGCAGCGTTGCAAACGCCTGCGTCATCACCGACGGCAGCGCGAAGTGCAGCACCGTCACGTCGCCGGTGCGTGCGGCCGGATCGCCAAAGGGGCGTACGTCGTGCCGCAGGTCGTCGTCGATCGTCAGCGCGAAGATGTCGGACTGGTGCCCGCGCGCCCGCAACAGATCGCGGACCTTCCGTGCCGAGTCGCCGATGGCGTCGCCCTTGTGGGCGGCCGGCACCCATTGGTTGATCGTCATCACGTCACGGCCGCTCGTCTGGCTCTGCCGCTTCGTCCTCGTCCGGAAGGGCACGCAGGGCGGAGGGCCGGTACATCCGAACTTCTTCGAGCTGCTCGGCCAGGTCGAACTGGTCCCAGAAGTCGAAGGGCACATCCGGAGCGCCGCCGGCCGGTGCGGCGAGCGCGTCGCCGACGTACCGCAGCAAGGTGCCGTCGAAGTCCTGCGCGAGCAGACGCGCCAGTGCGGCATCCTGCGCCGCCACGACACGTGCGGCGAGCTGTGGGTCGTCGGCCACGGCCTGCACCAGGTGCGCGACGTGCAGCGGCGACTTGTCGGTGTACAGCACCCCGCCGCCATCCATCGTCGCCGGTACGGCGGTGGCCGCGTAGGCCACCACGGGCACCTGCATGTGGAAGGCCTCGATGAGCGGCACGCAGAACCCTTCGTGTTCGCTCGCACACAGGAACACGTCGGCGACCTCGTAGTAAGCCGCCAGTTCCTCGTTGCTGACGTGCCCCATGAAGTGCACGTCGGGCAGCCGCAGGGTGGCGACGAGCTGCTGCAGCATGGCGAAGTACAGGTCGAAGCCGCCATACGAGCCGACGAGCAGCAGGCGCGCCCGCGGATTGCACTGTGTCTTGTAGGCGTGGAACGTGCGGATCAGGTCGTCGATCCGCTTGTTGGGGATCATGCGCCCCACGAAAAGAATGTTGGTCCACCCGTCGTCGAAGCTGGCGGCCACGCGCCGGTCTGGCGTGCCGTGCAGGTGGGCGAAGCTCGGGACCACCGGCAGCACGCCGGTACGGGTGAAGCCGAGCTCGTCGAGCTCGTCGCGGTTGAACGCCGAGTCGCCAAGGGCCAGCACGCAGCGATCCCTGTAGGCGCGCAGTTCGCGACGCCCCATGAAACACAGCTGGACGAGCAGCGGGTGCACGCCGATGAAGAACTCGGGTGGCGTGATGTTGTGGTAGACCAGCACCATCTTGTCGGGCAGGGCATAGGCGACGCGGCTGGCCCGTGATCCGATGGAGAAGTGGTGGATGAGGACGTTGTCGGGAGCCGACACCTCGACCAGTTCGCGGTAGTCGCGCGTGAGTTCTTCGAGGCGCGGGTCGGCGGTTTCGACGAAGATGTCCGATTCGTAGCCGGCCGCGCGCAGCACGCGCTGGATGCCGAGCACTTCGTGGCCGATGGCATCGCCGTAGCCGAGCGTGGCGAGCACCTGGTGTACTGCCTGGGGCATGGGCGTCCTATCGTCCTGTCCTGGCGCGGCGGCCGAGCGGCTTGCGCCTGCTGCGTGGTCCGCCGGAGCCGCGGCGGGGGACTGCCGTCCCTTCGGGCTTCGAGGCGCGCACCGGCCCGTCCGGCAATCCGGCCAGCACCTCACGCGCGGGCGGGAGGGTCCCGCGCTGCCGCGCCAGCCATCCCGGCAGAGGTTCCATCGGTTCGGGCCGCGCCTGAGCATCCTGCGCCCGCAGGGTCTCGAGCATGGCGTCGTACTTGCCCTCCACGACCGGCCAGGTGTAGTGCTCGCGGAAAAACGCGCGGCCGTTGCGTCCGAGTGCGGCGTTCAGCGAGCGGTTGGTCGTGAGCGTGTGCAGTGTCTCGGCGAATTCCTGGTAATTGCCGTAGAAGAGCCCGGCGTTGCTGCGCAGGCACTGCCCCTGCAGCACGTCGCACCGCGCGTTGGCGAGCACCGGGCGTCCCATCGCCCAGGCCTCGAGGGCCACCATCGACAGGCTCTCGTAGAACGACGGCATGACGAGTGCCTCGCACGCGGCCAGCGCATCGAACTTCTGGGTGTCGTCGATGAAGCCGAGGTGCCGGATGGACGGGTGCTCAGGCACTGGGAGAATCGACTTGCCCGCGAGCACCAGCGTGATCGGCCGTCGCGTGTTGAACAGGTAGTGCTGGAAGAACTGGAACAGCTCGGCGCAGCCCTTGTTCTCGTCGATGCGGCCCAGGTAGAACACGAACGGCCCCTGGATGCCGTAGCGCTGGCGGAACCGCTGCGGATGCGCCCGTTCCGGCACGGCCGAGCCGACGCCCACGACCACCCCGGGCACCTCGGTGTTGCCCGACGCGGCCTGAATCATCGCGCGCTCTTCGTGCGAGTTGTACATGATCGCGCGCGCGCCCCTGAAGATGGGCGGGAAGATGCCCATGCCCATCACCGGATCGCGCTCGGCGGTGGGCACGAGAATCGCACGGTCCGAGGCCGCACGGATGCCGTGGTAGCTGTGGTAGTACCGGAAGCTGAAGAAGAACAGGTAATCGAAATCTGACCCGTGCCGCCGGATGTACTCGATGAGCGCGCTGCTGGTCGGCCCCTCCGCATCGAGCCAGCGCAACTCGTCTTTCACCGAGTGGTCGCGCTCGAACACGTCGAAGGACAGGCGGCCGAACTCGTCGGGATCGCGCTCGCGATCGACGGCAAAGCGCAGCACCCGCACGCCGTTGACGGTCGACTCGCCCGCTGGCAGGGCGTTGCGCCACGTCACGTAGTCTTCAGCGCACGAGGTGAGCACCGTCACGTCGTGACGGGCCGCGAGGCGTTCGGCGATGTACCTGGCGTGCAGTTCGGCGCCGCCGTTGATGTCGGCGCCGTAGCGTTGGACGACGACGGCCAGCTTCACGACGCGGAAGGGGGGTTGTCGGGACCTGGCCCAGGGGCGTCGGCGGGCGCTGGCGCCGCCGGTGCGTCGGCAGGAGTCTCGGCTGACGGCGTCGTGTCCTCGGGACCGCCCTCGCCGCCCTCGCCGCCCTCGCCGCCACGACGTCGACCTCGTCGCCGCCGCTTGCGGCGGCCGACCTTGTCGGCATCCTCTTCGCCAGGCGCCTCCACCGGGTCGAGCGTGGTGAGCGACACGGGCGAGGCACCCGGTTTGTACTGCACCACGCCCTCGAGCGCGCGTCCACGCCGCTCGGCGAAGTCGAGCCGGGTGTTGAGCGACTCCACGCGCATCTTCAGATTGCGGTTCTCGATCGCCAGCCGGGTCATCTCGACGACCAGGTTGTTGAGCACCTCGAAGTTCAGGGCGTCGAGGTGGTCGCGCTGCACGAACCGCTCGCTGATGCGGTCGAGCGACCGCGAGTAGTAGCCGTTGAGCGCCGTCTGCATGCTCACCACGTGCACGAGCGGCGTCGGATTGAAGAACAGCTTCAGGATCGGGTTGAGCAGCTTCCGGATACCGCGCAGGATCCGGCCGGCCGTGCCGCGTGACGACGCGTAGATCGTCCCGTGGTCGAACCCGTAGGTGGACGGCGCCGGTTCGATGCTGGCAAGCGGCGTGACCGTGCGCTGCCGGCGGTAGTGCTCGACGAGGTCCGACCGTACGGCCTGCGGGTCGAGGAAGCGTTCGAGCTTGACGCGCGCCAGCTCCTGCACCTCCTGCTCGGTGTAGTCCGCCCCGCGCTTCTCCCGGATGCGCGCGCGTATCTGCTGCATGATCTCTTCGACGTTCACGGAATCGGCGCGCAGGGAGAAGTCGGACATGGCGTTAGTCGGGTCAGGAGTTCAGCGGCCGGCACGCTCAGGCCGGGGCATAGATGATGCCGACGACGGCGAGCCCCCAGAGAGCGACGCAGACGAGCAGCGGGCGGTCGGCCAGCAGCAGCTCGGTGGGGCTTCCACCCTGGCTGCGCCGATGCACGAGATAAAGGTAGCGAAAGATGCCGTAAAGCGGGAAGGGAATCGTGAGCCCCAGCCAGGGCGTGCCGAAGCGCTCCGCGGTGTCCGGGCTGACGGCATAGAACGCATACCCCATCAGCGTGGACGCGGTGACGACCGCCATCATCTGGTCCACCAGGTACGGCGTGTACTCGCCGAGGATCGCGCGGTGCGTGAGGGCGCCCTCGCCGAGCAGCGTGATTTCGTGGCGCCGCTTGGCCAGGGCCAGGAACAGCGCGAGGAGGATGGTGCAGAGCAGCAGCCACTGGCTCACATGCACTCCCACCGCCGCACCGCCCGCCGAGGCCCGCAGCACGAAGCCCATCGCGATGGCCAGGACGTCGAGAATCACCTGCCGCTTGAGCCCGAGGGAGTAGGCCACCTGCAGCAGCAGGTACGCACCGGCATGCAGCAGGAAGGCGGTGCCGAGCCAGGCCGACACGCCAAGCGACAGCGCCGTGAGCACGACGGCGGCGCCAAGCGCGAGAGCAGGAGACAGGTGCCCCGCGGCCACGGGACGCAAGCGCTTCAGCGGGTGCTGCCGGTCGGCCTCGCGGTCGATGACGTCGTTGACGAGATAGACCACTCCCGAGAGGCCGCAGAAGGCCAGGAACGCCAGCGCGGCCCTGAAGGCGGCGGTGCCGTCGAACAGCCGTTCGCCGAAGATCAGCGCGGCAAAGACGACGAGGTTCTTTGTCCACTGGGCGGGGCGGAGCGCCAGAAACAGAGACGCCGCGCCCGGGGGGCGCGGCGGGGTGCGCATCATACCCGAGAGCCGGGCGTTCGGCCCGGCCCCGGGATGGCCTCAGTTGCCGACGCCCAGCTCGCGCAGCAGCTGCGGGGCCGGGTACACCTCCTGCATGACCCAGCGCATG
>JAEZDP010000302.1 GCA_023418055.1 Acidobacteriota bacterium | reverse complement strand
GGCCCGCACCGGAGCCGCAGCCGACGCGATCGGCGCCACGCCCGGCGACGGCCACCACACGCGCCACCACCACTCCCGAGCGACCGGCGGCCGAGCCCGTCGAGGTGGCACGCCACGAGCCCACCTGGAGTCGGCCGTTCCCGGCCCCCGAGGCGACACAGAGCCTGCCGACACGGACGGCGCCGCGGATTGACGCGCCACCGCCTCCGCCACAGACCCGCACGCTCACGGTGCCTGCCGACGCTGTCGTCGGGCTGCAACTCGAGCGCGCCGTGTCGTCGGAGACGGCGGCCGTCGAAGACGTCGTCAACGCGAGGGTCACACGTGATGTGCTGGCCGATGGCGTCGTGGTGATACCCGCCGGGTCGCGGGTCACCGGCAGCGTCACGCTGGTGGACGAAGGGGGCAAGGTCCGCGAGCGGGCGCGCCTCGGGGTGCGGTTCCACACGCTCGTGCTGGCCGACGGCACCGAAATGCGCATGCCGACCGAAACCATCTACCGTGACGGCGAGTCTCCGTCGGGCCGCAGCGCGGCACGCATCGGCGGAGGTGCGACGGCAGGGGCGCTCATCGGCGCCATCCTGGGCGGCGGCAAGGGGGCGGCCATCGGGGCGGCGGGCGGCGCGGGCGGCGGCACCGCGGCCACGATGGCAGGCGGACGTCGCCCCGCGACGTTGCCCGCCGGCCAGTCTCTCACCGTGCGCCTGTCCGATCCGGTGACGATCGAAGTGCCGCGGTGACGAGGGCGGCTGACTATACTGGTGCGATGACGACCGTCTGCACGGCGACCGTGACGGGCCTGGTCGTGTGTGCCCTGTCAGGAGTGCCAGCCATGTCAGCCCAGACCCCCGCCCCCGAGGGCATCGTCAACTTCTCGCGTGTCGACGCGACCGTCGCCTGCGGCGGCGCCACCGAGCCGTCGGCCATCGCCGCGCTGGCCGCCGAAGGGTTCAAGACGGTCATCAACCTGCGCCTCGATTCTGAGCCGGGCGTCGCCGCCGAAGCGGCTGTCGTGGAGCAGGCGGGACTCGCGTACGTTCACATCCCGATGGATCCGCAGGCGCCACAGGCGGCCACCGCCGAGCGCTTTCTCGAGGTGATTGCCGACCCCGCGTTGCAGCCGGTGTATGTGCACTGCGCGTCCGCCAACCGCGTCGGCGCTGTCTGGGCCATCAAACGGGTGGTCGTGGATGGCTGGACGCGGGAGCGAGCCATCGAAGAGGGCCAGGCGATCGGGATGAAGAGTCCGGCGATGCTGGAATTCGTCCACCGCTTCCTCGACGCACGCCCCTGATGGCGGCGGAGGACGGCGCGCCACCTCTTGGCGACATGCCGCCCGAGCAGTTCCGGGAGGCAGGTCACGCTCTCGTCGACTGGGTGGCCGACTACCTTGCCCACGCCGAACGCCATCCCGTCCTGGCGCAGGTCGCCCCCGGGGAGGTAGCCGGGGCGCTGCCTTCGGCCGCACCGGCTGTGGGCGAGCCGTTCGCGCGCATCTTCGCCGACTTCGAGCGCACGCTCGTCCCCGGACTCACGCACTGGAACAGCCCCATGTTCTTTGCGTACTTCGCGATCACCGCGAGCGGGCCCGGCGTGCTGGCCGACTTCCTGTCGTCGGCGCTCAACCAGCAGGCGATGTTGTGGCGCACGTCGCCCGCCGCCACCGAACTCGAGCAGGTGACGCTCGGGTGGCTGCGCCAACTGCTGCGTCTTCCCGAGGCGTTTGGAGGCGTGATCTACGACACGGCCTCCATCTCCACCCTGCACGCGCTGGCGGCTGCACGCGAACGCGACGTGCCGGCGGTGAGGACGCAGGGGTTGGCCGGACGTGGCGATCTTCCACGCTACGCGGTGTACTGCTCTGCGCAGGCACACTCGTCGGTGGACAAGGCGGTGGTGCTGCTCGGTCTCGGGCACGAGGCGGTTCGTCACGTCGGCACCGATGACGAGTTCCGGATGTCCCCTGGTGCACTCGCCGAGGCCATTGCCGAGGACCGGCGGGCGGGGCGTGTGCCGCTGGCGGTGGTGGCCACGACGGGTACCACGTCCACGACCAGCGTCGACCCGGTGTCCGCGATTGCCGACGTGTGCCAACGCGAAGGCCTCTGGTTACATGTCGATGCCGCGTACGGCGGCCCGGCCTCGCTGGTGCCAGGCATGGAGTGGGTGCTCGAGGGGGCGGACCGGGCCGACTCGCTGGTCGTCAACCCGCACAAGTGGTTGATGACCCCATTTGACCTCAGCGTGCTGTACTGCCGGCACATGCCGCTGCTGCGACAAGCCTTCTCCCTCGTACCCGAGTACCTCCAGACGAGCGAGAGCGACACGGTGCAGAACCTGATGGACACCGGCATCCAGTTGGGCCGGCGTTTCCGCTCGCTCAAACTCTGGTGCGTGCTGCGCTACTTCGGCGCCGACGGCCTGCGCGCCCGCATCGGCGAGCACCTGCGGCTTGCGCAGACGTTCGCCGGATGGGTGGATGCCGCGCCCGACTTCGAGCGCCTGGCACCAGTGCCGATGAGCGTCGTGTGCTTCAGGGCCCGGCCACAGTCACTGGCGGGCCTGCCCGACGCGCTCGATCGCTTCAATGCCTCCCTGATGGAACAGTTGAACGCCTCGGGCCGACTCTTCCTGTCGCACACCAGGCTGCGTGGGGCATTCGCGCTCAGGCTGGCGATAGGACACGTCCGCACGACCGAGGCTCACGTGGCCGAGGCGTGGCGTCTCATCCAGCAGACCGCCCGCACCATGTAAGCTCTTGCACACGTGTCCTCCGGCGAGACGGCCCCCAGAAGGCACGACTGCCGACGACACAACAGTGGCCGCACGGCTCGTCCGGCATCGTGTTTGCAGGATTCGAGTGCACGGCCGCGGGCATCCCGCCTGCGTGTTCCACATAGATACCGGCGGATCCCACTCATGCATCGACGACTGCTCGTTCCCCTGCTCACGCTCGCGGTTCTCATTGGCCTGTCGAGCCGCGCGTCTGCCGACGTGCTCATCACCCCCTTTGCCGGCGTCGGCTTCATCGACGGCGAGACCAAGCGCAACTTCGGGGCCTCGGTCGGGTTCGGCAGCCTCATCGGCTTCGAGTTCGATGCCAGTCAGACCCGTGTCGGGAGGATCGCCGACGTGCCGCTGGTGAACCTCACCGCTGATGTGACCACGCTGATGGGCAAT
>JAEZDP010000281.1 GCA_023418055.1 Acidobacteriota bacterium | reverse complement strand
GCGTGCTGGGGTTGACCATGCCCATGGGCGACCGCAAGCTGCCGGGCATCGCGGCCGAGGACATCGGCAAGTGCGCGCTCGGCATCTTCAAGGGCGGGGATCGGTTCATCGGCCAGACGGTGGGCATCGCCGGCGAGCACCTGTCTGGCGCCGAGATGGCGGCCAGGCTCACGGCGGCGCTGGGGCAGGAGGTGCGCTACAACGACGTCCCGCCCGACGTGTACCGCGAGTTCGGGTTTCCGGGCGCCGACGACCTCGGCAACATGTTCCAGTTCAACCGCGATTTCTCCGACGCCTTCCGTGCCGCACGGTCGGTGGAGGTGTCGCGCGAGTTGAACCCCGCGTTGCAGGATCTCGAGGGCTGGTTGAAGGAACACGCGTCGCAGATCCCGCTCGGGTAGGGCGGGGGGAGGGGCGGGGTCAGACCTGCCGGACGTCGACGGTGGGGTCAGACCTGCGGCGCGTCGCAACGGGGTCAGACCTGCGGCGAGTTGGTGCCGGGGTCAGACCTGCCGCGAACGGTACCGGGGTCAGGTCTCGGACGTGTCGTCCCCGCGCCGGGGGTAGGTCGCAGGTCGCACGTCGGAGACGGCGGGACAGCCGACGAATGTCGAACCGCGGCGGGCACGGTCGACTACCCGGTGTCTGCACTGATGCAGACCTCACCCCCCATGCCGGAGGCTGCGATGCGCTACCTGTGCCTGATCTACGACGACGAGCAGACGATGAATGCGATGCCGAAGGGCGAGGCCGACGCGTTCATGGGCGAGTATCATGCGTTCACCGACAGCGTGCGACGGTCAGGGCACTACCTCGCGGGCGACGCGCTGCAGCCCGTGCAGGCGGCCACGACCCTGCGCCAGCGCGGGGGCCGACTCACCACCACCGACGGGCCGTTCGCCGAGACGAAGGAGCAGCTTGGCGGCTTCTTTCTGATCGAGGCCCGGGACCTGAACGAGGCCCTGCAGGTGGCCGCACGCATACCGTCGGTGCGGACGGGCAGCGTCGAGGTGCGACCGATCCTCGACTTCGGCGGCTAGCGCCTGCCGTGGGGCGCCATGGCGTGGCAGCCGTGGACCGGCGTGCCTCCTCGCGGAGCCCCTGGTCACTTCGTGTACCCTGTGGCCACCTTCTTCAGGAGCGAGGCACATGAACGCACGACGCGCCGCCGCGGCGGTTGCACTGGCCGTCGGCCTTGGCACCGCGACCGTCATCGTGGTCGTCTCGGCAGGACAACCTTCGCCCGCAGAGGTACACGAGCGCTTCGCGAAGATGTCTGCCGCAGCCGAGGCCAAGGGCCTCGCCGAGCCGTTCCGCGGCGTCACCACCCACGGCGAGGTGGTGCGCGGGCTGTTTCCCATCCGCTCGACGGGTGTCTCGACCGACCCGGTCCGCCAGGCGGCGGAGACGTTTCTCGCCGCGCTCACCCCGGACCAGCGCGCGAAGACCACGTTTCCGGTGGACGACCCCGAATGGCGCAAGTGGATGAACCAGCACTTCTACGTGCGCCAGGGCGTGAGCTTCCAGGAAATGAGCGACGCCCAGCGTGACACGGCGTTCGGCCTGCTGCGTGCCTCGCTCAGCGCGCGCGGGCTCACGCTGACCCGCGACATCATGCGGCTCAATCACACCCTCGGCGAGATGAACCACGACAACTTCGTCGAGTACGGCGAGTGGCTGTATCACCTCACCGTGATGGGCACGCCCTCGCCCACCGAGCCCTGGGGCTGGCAGATGGACGGCCATCACCTGATCATCAACTTCTTCGTGCTCGGCGATCAGGTGGTGATGACGCCCACCTTCGTCGGCTCCGAACCGGTCATCGCCTCGACGGGCAAGTACAAGGGCACGACAATCCTGCAGGACGAGCAGGGCAAGGGGCTCGCTTTCGTCAACGGTCTCGACGAGGCGCAACGGAAGACCGCGATTCTCTCCCTCTCCAAGACCGGCAACGACAACGTAAGTGAGGCCTTCCGCGACAACGTGGTGCTCGACTACGCGGGCGTGCGCGGCTCGGCGCTGACCGCGGCGCAGCAGGCGCAACTGCTTGCCCTCATCGAGCTGTTTGTCGGCTACACGCGCGACGGCCATGCCCGCGTCAAGATGGACGATGTGCGTGCGCACCTCGACGACACGTACTTCGCGTGGATCGGCGCGACGTCACCGGACAGCGTCTTCTACTACCGCATCCACAGCCCGGTCGTGCTCATCGAGTTCGATCACCAGCGACCCGCCGGCCTGCGGCGCCAGGTCGCCGACCCGAACCTGCCGATGCGCGAACACGTGCATGTCGTGATCCGCACGCCGAACGGCAACGACTACGGCAAGGACCTGCTGCGCCAGCACCACGAGCAGCACCGGAACAACGTGGCGCACAGGCACGAGTGATCCGGGCTCACGGTCTGACGGTCCACGGTCCACGGTCCACGGTCTACAGGGCACAGTCCAGGGTGGGCCACAGCCTCACTGCGGGCCGCACGTGATTGTGAGGGGCCTGCCGCGCGGGCTTGCCGCCGTAGCCTGGCGAAGGGCTTGCCGCGCCGTAGCCTTGACGAAGCGCTTGCCGCGCCGCAGCCCTGGCGAATGGGCCTGACGCGCCGTAGGCTTGGCGAAGGGCCAGACGCGCCGTAGCTTGGCGAAGGGCTTGCCGCGCCGTAGCCTTGGCGAAGGCGGGTAGAATCGCCGCATGTCGCTCGCACCAGGAACCAGATTGCCCGATGTCACCTTCCGCACGTTGACCTCCGACGGCGTCCAGACGCTGTCGACCGCCCAGGTGTTCGGCGGCCGGAAGGTCGTGCTGTTCGGCGTGCCCGCTGCGTTCAGCCCGACGTGCCATGGGCAGCACCTGCCCGGCTTCGTCCGTGACCACGACGCGATCAAGGCCCGCGGCGTCGACACGATTGCCTGTGTCACGCCCAACGACGTCTGGGTGCTCGACGCGTGGTCGAAGGCCACCGGCGCCGACGGTAAGGTGTTGATGTTGTCGGACGGCAACGGTGAGTTCGCGAGGGCCGCCGGCCTGCAACTCGACGGCACCGCCTTCGGCGAGGGCATGCGCCTTCAGCGCTTCTCGGCGCTGGTGGACGATGGCGTCGTGACCGAGTTTCAGATGGAGGAGAACCCCGGGCTGGTGACGGTGACCGGCGCGGAGCGGTTCAGGACCGCCTGAGGGCAGGGCCGGACCCGCCTGTGACCAACGCGGCGCCCCGCGTGGCGGGGGCACACCGTGCATGTTGCGTGGTTTCGAGACCTGACCCCCAGGCTCGCCCCCCGGCTCGCACGTCATCGGTCCGCGCGCTTGAGCTCCTGCCACTGCTGATCCTGCAGCACGGTGCGTGGGTCGAACGACGGCGAGTTGCTGAGGATGTAGCTGCCGTCGCCACGGCTCCATGCCTGGCCGTAGCCGCTGCTCAACTCCACCGTCCCGTCGCCGCCCTGCCAGGTCTCCACCTCGCGAATCGTCTGGACGAACGCGGTGTGCATCCGGTCCTGGCTGCTCTGCTGCGTCTCCCAGCTGCGCATGCTCGTGTCCATGTCGGCCATACGCTGGTTGAAGCGCGCGGTGTTGGCCTCGCCCTGGCGCTGGATGTCGGCCATGCGCGACGCGTGCGCCCGGGCATTGGCCGCCGTCTGCTCCGCGATGGCCGCCATGCGCTGGTGGTGGA
>JAEZDP010000270.1 GCA_023418055.1 Acidobacteriota bacterium | reverse complement strand
AGGCAGTTGGCAACGCTGGCTGCCTTGCAGCCTTCAGACATAGAGAGGAGTTCGACCATGAAGATGTCCTCGAAGACGTGTGCGGCCCTCACGGTGACGGCATTCCTGGCCAGTGGTTCATCGGCGTTCGCCTGGCAGGCGCCTGCCGTCCAGCCGGCCCCGTCCTCCCAGCACGACGCCGCGACGGAGATGGACACGGTGACAGGTGAGCTGGTGCAGGTGGACCCCGACGCCATGACGCTCACAATCAAGAGCGCCGACGACACCTCGTGGACGTTCCGCTACAACAGCGACACCGAGTTGAGTGGCGGGCAGTCGGGCGTGGCAGGGCTTGCCACCGAGGCCGGCACGCTCGTGACGGTGTACTTCGAAGCCGACGCCGCCGACGACGAGAGCGTGCGCACGGCCAAGAAGATCGAGATGGACGAGTAACTCCCTCCTTACAACCCGCAGACTGCTGCGCCGGCCCCCGGCTGGCGCAGTCCCGCATCCCGGCCGGGGTCGCCTCAGCGGCTCCGGCCGTTCTTCGTACGTCCGACCGACGGCCGCTGAAATCTTGGGCGATGGCGACGCGTGTGCGCAAGCAGGAGCATTCACCGCGCCTGTTCGAGCCGGTCCGAGCCACGACCCTTGCACTGACATCCGGGCGCGTCCATAGTGTGCCGACGTGCGCGTTCCCGCTCCATGGGGTGGCCTGTCGCTGGGCGTTGCCTCGCACCTGCTCGCTGGGATCTCGCCTTTTGTGGTCGCCGCGCTCATTGCCCGTGCCGGGCTGATGCCCGCGACCGCGCTCATCTACATCACCGGACTGGGGCTGCTCGGTGCCGGCCTGGCCGTGATGCCGGCACGGCGGCGGGCACTCGGTGACGAAACCCGAGCGCTTCTGCGACCCCCGTTCGCCCGACCGTTCCTGCTGAGTCTCGCCGGCTTCCTCGTGGCGGGCGTGGCGTACTACCAGGGGCTGCACCGCAGCGCGCGCGTCGCCGAGTACATCTTCCTGACCCGCCTCGACTGGGTCATCCAGGCGCCTGTCGCGTTGTGGCTCTTGAAGGAGCCGTGGACCAGGGGGGCCATGAGCGGCGGCGCGCTCGCGCTGACCGGCGGCCTGATGCTGGCATGGACGGGTGCCATCGGCACGAGTGGCATGGTGGCTGCCGGTGTGTACATTGCGGCGTCGCTGGCGGGATACGTGGGGGCCGCGCCCATCTCGGCGGCGCGCGCGCTCCCGGGCGCCCTCACGCTGGTGGTCTGGCGCCACGCGGTCAACACGGCGGGGTTCGTGCTGCTGGCCGTGCCCTTCTGGACGAGCGCAGCCGTACCCCGCAGCTGGGATACCGTGCTGCTCATCGGCGTCGGGGCCGTCGTGATTCTGGGCCTGTTCGTCCTGCGGTTTGCCGCGCTCACCCGCATCCCGCTCTGGGTGCTGTCGGTGCAGGCGCCCGTGCAGGCAGGCGTTGCGGTGACGGCCTCGTGGCTCACCGAGGGGCGGATGGCACCGCTTTCGATCGCCGCCATCGCCCTCATCGTGACCGGCGAGTGCCTGGTCGCCTTCCGCCACCGTCAGCCGGGCAGGTGAGCCGCCTGGCCCCGCCGCTACGCCACCGGTGTCTCGATCACGTCCATGTCAGGCATCTGCAGGTCAGGCATGGGCGCGCCGGCAAACAGGCGTTGCGTGGGTTTGCTGATCCAGCGCGCCCAGCGCACCGAGGTCTGGCGACGGGCGCTGTCACTCGAGATCCCGGTGTTGGCATACATCTGACGGTACAACTTGGACGCCAGCACGAAGGCCAGGCGTCCCTTCACCGACGTCACGCAGCGGCTACGCTGCCATACCCTGGGGAGGCTGTAGAACTTGTCCCACACCTCCTGCGTGCGCGAGCGAATCTGGTCGGGGGACATCGACGGATGGGCCATGTAGAACTTCGGCCGGCGTTCCGCGGGGATGAGCCAGTGCCGCGTGATGGGAATGCCGTCGACTTCCGGCGGCGTGTCGCCGAACGTCTTCTCCCATTTGTCGAAATCGATCGTGCCCGGGAACGGCGTGAGCATCACGAACTGTGCGAAGGTGATGTCGGCCAGTGCGGCAACCTGTGCCGTCGCGTCGAACGTCTCGCTCCGGTCGGTGGGCAGGCCGAAGATGAACGACCCGAGGACGTGGACGCCATGCTTGCGGAAGACGCGCAGCCGCTCGGCAAGGGCGTCGCCGGCCAGGTTGAAGTTCTTGTACACGGCCTTGAGGCCCTCCGGCGTGACCGACTCGACCCCGACCAGCGCACCCTTGATGTTGGCGGCACGCATGGCGTCGAGGAACTCGGGATCTTCAGCCGCCTCCATGGTGATCTGCGTGAAGAAGACCGAATCGGCCGGCAACTTGGCCAGCGCCGCCATCAGGGCGAACCGTTCCGCGCGAAGAGCCTCGAGTTGCTGCAGTCGCGTCGGGTCCTTCAGCCGCCGCGCCTGTTCGAGGTCCTGCATCGAGACCGGGTAGAAGTTGTCGTCTGCCAGGGCGATGAAGCGGAACCCCCGGCGGCGGAGTTCGACGATCTCCCCGATGACCGACGAGGCGGTGCGGTTGCGCGGCGCCTGGCCGTCGGTGCGCCACACCGAGCAGAAGGAGCAGTGTTTCGGACATCCGCGAACCGTCTGCACCGATGCCCACATGTACTGGCCCTGCGACACCAGGTCCCACCGGGCTGGCACGAAGCGCGCCCCGTCCACGCGCCCCCCGTCGTAGTGCGGCTTCAACGCCCCCGCCTCGGCATCGGCGAGGACCAACGGCCAGGCGAGGTCCCCATCTCCGGTCACGACGGCATGAGCGGCGCCGCGATCGCGCACCTCGTCGGGGAACAGGGTCGCGTGGATGCCGCCGAACACCACCGTCGCACCGCGTGCCGCGGCCTCCTGACCGATGGCGTAGCCTCGCAGGGCGTTCCCCGTGTGGACGCTGATGCCGACGATGTCGCCAGAGGCCACGTCGGCGGCGTCGAACCGCACGAGCGACTCGTCCACGAGCCTTGGCGTGCCGTAGCGCTCGGGGGTGGCGGCGGCGAGGACAAACAGCCAGCGCGGCGTAATGACCGCGAGACCGAAGGTGATGTCACTGGGGTTGACGAGATGTATCCGCACGCGTGGACCCTCCACCTGGCTTTGGTGAGGTCCACGGGTCGGCCGCAGGGCTCATGAAAGCGATACCTGTAATCTTAGCGCAGAGACGCGGGCTCGGCACACCGCGGGGAAGGCACGCGACTGTCCATGGACATCGGCATCTACTCCTTCGGTGAACGCACCGTTGACGCCTCGACCGGGCACATGCCCACGGCACAGGCCAGAATGCGCGACCTCCTCGAGGAGATCGTGCAGGCCGACGCTGTCGGGCTCGACGTCTTCGGGGTCGGCGAACATCACCGCCCCGACTACCTGGTCTCGTCGCCAGCCGTGGTCCTGGGCGCTGCCGCGGCGCGCACGTCGCGCATCCGGCTGACCAGCGCCGTCACCGTCTTGAGTTCAGACGACCCCGTGCGGGTGTTCCAGGACTTTGCCACGCTCGATCTGTTGTCGGGCGGGCGGGCCGAGATCATGGCGGGCCGGGGATCGTTCATCGAGTCGTTTCCGCTCTTCGGCTACGACCTGCACGACTACGACGCGCTGTTTGCCGAGAAGCTCGACCTGCTGCTCGCCCTTCGCGATCGCGACACCATCACGTGGGCCGGCTCGCATCGCCCGTCACTGCAGGCACGAGGCATCTACCCACGGCCCGTGCAATCGCCGCTGCCGGTCTGGCTGGCCGTCGGAGGCACCCCCACGTCCGTGGAACGTGCGGCGAGGCTCGCGCTGCCCATGGCCCTGGCCATCATCGGCGGGCAACCCGCACGATTCGTCCCGCTCGTGGACCTCTATCGCGAGACGGCTCGACGGGAGGGACACGACCCGGCGCGGCTGCCCGTGAGCATCAATGTCCACGGCTTCATTGCCGACACCTCTGCGCGTGCGCTCGAACTGGCCTGGCCCCCCTACCTCGACACGATGGGGCGGATCGGGCGTGAGCGCGGCTGGCCGCCGCCCACCCGTGCGCGTTTCGACGCCGAGTGTGCGCCGGATGGCGCCCTGCTGGTGGGCAGTCCGCAGCAGGTGGCCGACAAGCTGGTGCGGCTGCACGACCTGTTCGACTGCCGGCGCGTGCTGCTGCAGCTCACGGTGGGGACGATGCCCCACGCGGACGTTCTGCGTGCGATCGAACTGCTCGGCACCGTGGTGGCCCCGGCCGTGCGCGAGGCGGTGCAGCGGCGCGGAGCCTGAGCGTCATCGGGGTTCGAGCCACTCGGACCGGCACCCTGGCGGAGCCGTCACGGGGTTGCACCTCGCGGCGAGATCGGCGGCCTGCGGCAGGCGGGCCAGGTAGCGCGATCCGAAAGGACTCTCTTCCGGATAGTCGGTGCTCACAAACTGCGCGCCGGTCGCAAACGCCGCATCGCGCCGCGTGGCGTCTCCACTGCGGGCCTCGACGGTCGGCGTGTCGGCCCGGGTCCGCACGAGGAACCCCGACGCCACGTGCTCGCGGATGCCGGCACCGGCGTCGCCGAGGGCCTCGTTGAGCTTCAGGAAGGCCGCCGCGGGCGCGTCCGGTGGTGCGCTGACGAACATCACGCGCCCCTCGAGCGACGGCGCGCCCTCGAGGTACCGGTCGCGATGCACGCCCGTGTTGTCGAGCGCGAAGAACACCTTGCCGCGGCTCTCGCGCAGCGTCGGCCAGCCGTCGGCCACGACCGCCTCACGAAGGGTGGCGTGCCCGCCCCGTATCGAATCCGGCGTGATCAGGTGGCCGGCGTCGAACACGCTCCGGATCTCGGCGTCGAGCGCCTGCAGTTGCGTGGCGTCAATGGGCACCGGCGTCACGTAGCCGACGCCGTCCCTGTCGTCGAGCGCGCCGTCCTTGGCCTCGACGAGCACAAGGATGGGCACGTGCTCGGGGTTGGCCCGTGACCAGTCCCTGATCTCGGTGAGGCAGGCGACAAACGTCGGGCACGTGGTGCGGTAGTCCACGTCCTGCACGTGCAGCACCTTGAAGCCCGGACGCCGCATCACGTCGGCATCAGGCGGCTCGAGCCCGGACGTCATGCGCAGCGCGGCGGGCGTCGCGTAATGGCCTCCTTGCGGATCGGCGAAGACGTCGAGTTCGAACTGGCGGATGCCCAGCCGCTCGAGCTGATCGGTCAAGGTGCGGTGCGTGTAGTCGAGATTCCGCCCACGGTCGCCGAGGCGCTCGAGCATGGGCGGTGCTGGGGCGATGTGGTAGCTGTTGTGCGTACCGAGCACCTGCAGGTGGTTCAGCCGCAGGCAGTCGTCGGCGTTCTCGCGGCTCAGGGGAGTGCACGACACCGTCGCCGGCGCCTCTGGCGCGCCTCCGTTGCAGGACACCGAGAGCACGAGGACGATGGGGGCGGCGAGAGCGCGGAGCTTCATGCGCGACAGCGTACGGCAGGCACGTGACCGTCGCGTGACGTCTGCCGTCAGGCTCATGGCTGCAGGGCCTGGGCGATGCGCTGCAGCGCGTCCTCGTAATGGATGCGCGTCATCCTGTCGGTCACCCCTGCCGCCAGCGCCTTCTCGAGCTCACCCTGCAGCAGCCGCAGCTGATCACGCACGAGCGGGCGGATGTCCGATTGCGCGATGTGCAGGTCCGCATTGAGCGGGGGATCGTCCTCGGACGACACGCGCAGGTTGCCCGAGTCTGGCGGCGACCAGTGTTTCGCGGCCGCCTCGTGGAGAAGGTGATGCGCCTGCGAGAGGTATGCCCGCTGAAGGTTGCGCCGGTAGGTGTCGGCGGCGCGGTTCTCACGAGCCTCACGCCAGACGATCTCGCGGGTGTCGTCGAGCATGTCGGCCGGACGATAGGTCTTGTCGCCCAGGAACGCCTCGTGCTCGATCATGCGCGCCAGCCTGGCGTGGTTGAGCAGCCGCTGCACGGCCAGTTCCTGATAGGCCCGGATGCGCTCCACGGCGCCGGCATGCTCGAGCCGCCGCAACTGGTCGATGTCGAGGGCCCAGGTGGGTGTCTGCAGCACGTGCTCGTCGAGGAATCGCAGCGCCTTGCGCTGGTAGTCCGCCTCGATCGGCGTGTACACCCAGCCCTCCTCGCCGTACCGCTTGTGGTGCGTCCAGGAGCCCCCGATTGCGGCGGCCGCGTGCTCGGCGTACCGATTCCACTGCGTCAGATTCTGCAGATAGTGCGTGCCCAGTTCGTAGTAGTCGTCGCCCTCGTCGAGCACCCACGCCATCAGGTCCTTCGCCGCCGCACGGAGGTTCTGCATGCCGTAAACCGCGGCGGCCACCGGGTCGTCCGAGATCCCCTCGGTCATCCGCTTGGGATCCCACTCCACGTCCATGCCGAACTGCGCCTCGGCCGACCGGAACCACGGCTCGTGCGCACGCTCGACGATCCAGGTGTTGAGCGTCGGCAACTCGGCCTGCGGTGTCGTGGCTCCCGGAATCGGCCGGTAGCCCCACATGACCGCGAACTTGTCCCAGATGCCGATGCGCCGCTCCGGCGGCACGTCGTCGCCAGGCTGCGCGACGTAGTTGTAGCGGGTGCGCCCGACCGACGAAGCCGAATGCCCCATCTTGTTGACGAAGTCCGGGTCTCGCAGCGACTCCACCGGGTAGGTGAAATTCGCCATCTGGTTGTGCGGCAGGCCGACCGAATGCGCCGTCTCGTGCGAGATGACGTAGCGCAGCGCCTCGCCGAGGTCCGCCTCGGACAACTCGTCGGTCCTGAAGCGCGGGTTGGCGGTGGCCACCTGCGAGACGAGCCACCAGCGCAGGCGCTCGGTCAGCCCGTGGTACATGTTCGTGTGGGCGCGAATCACCTCGCCCGAGCGCGGGTCCACGACGTCGCCGCCCGAGTTGGCGGAGCGCACCGGGCTGGCCACGTACCTCACCACGGAATAGCGCGCATCGAGCAGGCTGAACTCGGGGTCCTCCTGCTCGGTGGGGGCCTCTCGTACCTGGATGGCGTTGCGGAACCCGGCAAGCTCGAACGCCGCATTCCACTCGAGCAGGCCTTCTCGGAAGTACGGCACCCACTGCTTGGGGGTCGCCGGGTCGATGTACCACACCCACGGGTTCCTAGGCTCGACGAGTTCGCCTCGGGCGAAGGCCTCCGGGTCGGAAGGCTCGAACCTGTAGCGCCGCACGTACTCCTGCGGCCGCACGCCCTGGAACGCGCTCGAATAGTCGGTCTGCCGCGACGTGATGTAGGTCACGCGCTCGTCGGCCAGCCGCGGCATCATCGGCTGTTCGGGCAGTAGCACCATCGAGTGGTTCACCTCGAACGACAACGACCCGCCGCGCGGGTTCGACGGCGCCTGATCGGCCACGTAGGTGTGGACGACCCGCACTTCGACGTTGATCGGGAAACTGCGGCTCCACTCCAGCCAGGAGCGGTCGCGATCGTGGCTGCGCACGCCAAGCGGCGTGCGTCGCGCACGCGGCAGCGAGAATGCCGGCGTGTCGCCCAGGTACATGTCCGTCACGTCGACCACGGAGGCGGCCTCGCCGCGGGCCTGTACGGGAAGACTCGCGAGCACCGGCGGGAAGTTCGACTGCGCCACCGCCAGCGCCAGTGGCGATCCCGCATCGGCCGTCGTCGCGTACGACTGGGCGCGCAGCAGCATGCGGTCGTCGCGCCGCTCCCATCGCACGACAATGTTCGGGGCCATCATGGCGCCGCCGTCTGCGAACCCCGACTGGGCGCCGGCGTACCGGCTCATCACGATCATGTCGCGGCCCAGCAGGCGGTCGGGAATCTCGAAGAGCAGGCGCGGCCCTACGCGGTGCACCGTGAACAGCCCCTCGTCGCTCTCGGCGGTCGCTGGCACCACCTCGGCATAGGGGCGGGTCTGCGCCGCGGCGGTCCCCACGAGACAAGCGACGGCGATGGCCACGGCGGGGACACCGCCGCAGCGGATGGCGGCTGCGAACGACGACAGGGGGAAACGAAGCATGCCACATGCTATCCCGGGTTCCAGGCGCCCCCTGTCCTGTGACGGACTGCAGCCGTCGTATGATCGGGCCCGTCCAGAAGCGAGGAGAGTGCCCATGGGTGACACACGCCCGGTACAGGCCGTGAACCGACGCACCTTCGTGCAGCACCTGTCGGGGTCGATGGCCGCGGCCCTGGCCACCACACGTCGCGCGGACGCGACCGTCGCAAGCAAGGGCCGGCAGGCTCCTGCGGGGCCACCGGCCGCGGCTCCGCGCATCCGGATGGCGGTCATCGGTCTCAATCACGGCCACATCAACAGCATGACGAGTGCGGTCATGCGGGGTGGCGGCGAACTGGCGTGGGTGCATGCCTCCGAGCCCGAACTGCTCGAGCCTTTCCTGAAGCGCTTCCCCATGGCGAAGGCGGCGCGCACCGAGGCCGAGATCCTGGAAGACCCATCCATCCATGTGGTCGTCAGCGCGTCCATCCCCGACGAGCGCGCGCCGCTCGGCATCCGCGTGATGCGCCATGGCAAGGACTTCATCGTCGACAAGCCGGGCATCACGAGCCTGGCACAACTGGCCGAGGTGCGGGCCGTGCAGGCCGAGACGCGCCGCATCTACTCGATTGTCTACAGCGAGCGGTTCGAGAACCGCGCCACGGTGCGGGCCAGTGAACTGGTGAAGGCCGGCGCCATCGGCACCGTGGTGCAGACCGTGGGTCTGGGACCACACCGGATGAACGCGCCGTCGCGCCCCGCGTGGTTCTTCGACAAGGCGCGCTATGGCGGCATCCTCTGCGACATCGCCTCGCACCAGGCTGACCAGTTCCTGCACTTCACCGGCTCTACACGTGCCGAGGTGGTGGCGGCGCAGTCGGGCAACGTGCACTCCCCGCAGCACCCGCAGTTCGAAGACTTCGGCGACATGCTGGTGCGTGGCAACGGCGGCACGGGCTACATCCGCGTGGACTGGTTCACGCCCGATGGCCTGCCGACCTGGGGCGATGGGCGGCTGACGATCCTGGGGACTGAGGGGTTCATCGAGGTGCGCAAGAACGTCGATCTCGCGGGGCGCGCGGGCGGCAGCCACCTGTTCGTCGTGAATGGCACCGACACGACCTACCACGACTGCCGCGAGGTGGAACTGACCTATGGCCGCCAGATCGTGGACGACATCGTCAACCGCACCGAGACGGCCATGACGCAGGCGCACTGCTTCCTGGCGACGGAACTGGTGCTGGAGGCGCAGCAGCGTGCGGGCTCACCGCTGTTGGCCCGGCACCTGGCAGCGCCAGGGGCGCAGACCTCTAGGAGTGCATCATGAGCGGCACTGGTCCACGCGTGACGCGACGCCACTTTCTCGGGGCCGCGGCGGCGGTGACGGGCGTCACCACGGGGTTTCCGACCATCGTGCCCGCGTCGGTGCTGGGTGCGCAGGCGCCGAGCCAGCGAATCAACGTGGGCGCCATCGGCACCGGGCGCATCTCGCGCGCGCACGACCTGCCGGGTATCTGGCGGCATCCACAGGCGCGGGTGGTCGCCGTCTGCGATGTCGATCGCAAGCGGATGGGGGAGGCACAGGCGCTTGTGAACGCCCACTACGCGGAGGTGACCGGCCGCACGCACGACGGCGTCCGGGGGTACACCGACTACCGCGAGCTGATTGCCAATGCCGACATCGACGCGGTCGTCATCAGCACGCCCGATCACTGGCACGCGATCATCGCCATCGCCGCGGCCCAGGCCGGCAAGGACATCTACCTGCAGAAGCCCGCGTCGTTGACCATCGCCGAGGGACGGGCGCTCAGCAACGCCGTGCACCGGTCTGGGGTGATCTTCCAGATTGGCAGCCAGCAGCGCTCGGCGGTGCAGTTCCGGCACGCGGCGGAACTGGTGCGCAACGGGCGCATCGGCACGTTGCAGAGCGTGCAGGTGGGCCTGCCAGGCGACCCGGGCGGCCCCAACGAGCCCGAGATGCCCGTGCCCTCCCATTTCGACTACGACATGTGGCTCGGATCGACGCCGCGCGTGTACTACACCGAGAACCGGGTACACCCGCGCGACGGGTACGACCGCCCAGGCTGGCTGCGCTGCGAGCAGTTCGGCGCCGGCATGATCACAGGGTGGGGCGCCCACCATCTCGACACTGCGCACTGGGGGATGGGCACCGAGCACACCGGCCCGGTCGAGGTGTGGGGCACGGCGACCTTCCCTACCAGCGGCTTGTGGAACGTGCACGGGCCGTTCCGCACCGAAGCGCGTTACGCCAGCGGCGTGCACATGATCGTCAGCGGCGACTTCCCCAACGGCATCCGCTTCGAAGGCACCGACGGATGGATCTTCGTGTCGCGCGGCAACGAGGCCGTCACCTCGAGCGACCCCACGTCGAAGCTGCGCGACACAGAGGCGCTTGCGGCCAGCGATCCGCGCATCCTCCAGTCCGAGATCGGCCCGGACGGCGTGCACCTCTACCGCAGCACCGATCATCACGGCAACTGGCTCGAGTGCATCCGCACGCGCCAGCAACCGATCGCGCCGGTGGAGGTCGCGCACCGTTCGTGCACGGCCTGCCTCCTTCACCACATCGCAATGAAGCTCGACAGACGCCTCCACTGGGATCCCGTCACCGAACGCTTTCGCAACGACGACGAGGCGAACGCACTGCTCTCGCGACCGCAGCGCTGGCCCTACGTGCTGCCGCCCGGCACGTCGTGAACGGCGTCACGCGACGGGCGAGACCGCTCGCGCGTCAGGCATGAGGCATGAGGCATCAGGCCTCCCCCGGCCCTGGACGCTTCAGCTCGTGCATCGTGCCCAGATCGGGCTGCGCGCCCGTGACCCAGCCCTTGACCAGCTCGTAGAGCACCACGGGCTGCGGCTTGTCCATCTCGAGGAACTCGGCCGCGTGGATGGTCACGCCGATGAGCACCATCCTGGGATCGTCCGGGGTACCGTGCCTCGGGTCGTCCCCCTCAGGGAACCACATCTTCCAGTCGGGCGCGTACAACTCGTGGATCTTCGCGCGGTCGCGCGACACGGTGGCCAGGCCGGAGACGGAGATCCACTCACGACTGCTGTCCTTGTAGTACGCCAGGTTGACGTGCGGGTCGTGCAGCACGTCCTCGACCTTCGCCGTGCCGTCCAGGGTGACGAACCACAGGTCGGCCCCGGCGGCGCGCTTCTGCGTCGCCATGGCACGCGACCGCAGGTGGCCGTCGGCGCGTCGGGTGGTCATCATCGCCACGTGGAGGTCCTCGACCATCCCGTAGAACGTCTCGAGTTCTGTCGTCATCACTTGCCTTTCCAGGCGCTACGCAGGGCGCCGGTCGTCTGACTGCAAGAATCGCGACATCTCGGGATCCCGACGCGAGCGCCCGTGTAACGCCACAGGCGAGCCGCGCGGGTCCACTCGGATGCCAACCATGGGGTGGCGGATGCCGCAGAGTGAGGACCGGCTCGGCGTACAGGGGATGGCGCGGGTCGCCGGCCTACCAGCGGGTGGGCCAGTCGTCGGACGGGCGACGCGCCTGCTTCAGGTAGCGATCGAGGCGTGCGGTGACATCGGGCACGGTGCCGGCCACGTCGATGCGCTCGGCGGCATCGGTCTGGAGATCGAACACCCGCAACGGCGCGTCGGGGGCGCCCCGTCGGATGCCTTTCCACCGGCCCTCGAGGAGCGCCGCCTGCATGAAGCCGCCTTCGTGGAACTCCCAGTACAGGAACTCGTGCGACTGCTGGCGCGACGGCTCACCGCGCAGCGTCGGCACGAAGCTCAGCGAGTCGAGGTCGTCGGGCGTCTTCGCCCCGGCCAGTTCGGCGGCCGTCGCGAACCAGTCGCCGAAATACGCCACGTGCCTCGTGTCGGTGCCAGCCGCTATCGTCCCCGGCCACCAGGCGATGGCGGGCACGCGGATGCCGCCGTCGGTCAGACTGCGCTTGATGCCGCTGAAGGGTCCCGACGGCATGAAGCGGCTGAGGTCGTGGCTCGCCTCGTCGTGCGGGCCGTTGTCGCTCGTGAAGACGACCAGCGTGTCCTCGGCCAGGCCGAGCAACCGCAGATGGTCGAGCAGCCGCCCCACATAGCTGTCGAGACGGGTGATCATCGCGGCATGCCCCTTGTCCTGATCGGGCCAGGGCTCTCGCGCGTACGGCCCGAAGTCCGGCACATGGGCTCCGTTCTTCAGCGCCCTGTTGCGCTCGTTGTTGGCATGCGGCGTCACGAGGCTCCAGTACAGGAAGAACGGCCGGTCCTGATGCTGCGACACGAACCTGAGGGCCTCGTCGGCAAACAGGTCGTCGGCAAACAAGACGCCCTCGTCGGCATAGCCCGCGCCATCGCCGCCGACCGGCGTGACCACGTTGGGCAGCGCGATGCGCGCCTCGTTGCGCCAGAGAAAGTCAGGGAAGTGGTTGTGCGCGTGACGCTGATTCAGATAGCCGAAGAAGTAGTCGAAGCCGTGGCGCCGAGGCAGCCCACTCTCCGCGTCCCCCACGTCGCCCAGCCCCCACTTGCCGACCAGCCCGGTGGCGTAGCCGGTCTCCTGCAGCACACGCGCGACGGTGACATCGTCGACACGCAGGGCCTGCGCTTCGGGGTTGTCGGGGCCTGCATTGCCGCGCACACGCGTGCGTCCGTGGTGCTGGCCCGTCATCAGCACGGAACGTGACGGCGCGCACACCGTGGCACCGGCATAGAACTGGGTGAACCGCAGGCCTTCGCGGGCCATCGCATCGAGCCGGGGCGTGCGGATGACGCGCTGCCCGTAGGCGCCGACTTCCCCGTACCCCAGGTCGTCGGCCATCACCCAGATCAGGTTGGGGCGACGCTGGCCCTGGAGGGTCGGCGACAGCAGCAGCGCCAGCAGGCCGGCGACAATGGCGCAGACCAGAGGGATGCACGTCCGGCCGGTCCGCATGGTCGCGCCAGATACTGTCATGGGCTGATGCTACTCATCTCCACGGAGGACGACAAACGACATGTTCAGGACGATTGCCATCTCCGACCCGCGGTTCGAACGGGACGGCCTGCGTCACGTCACCGTGAAGAGCCCGTCGCTGCGCGGGCGTGCGGACGTGACGGTGTGGGTGCCCCCGGTCGGCGAGCCGGCGGGGCTCGTGATACTCCTGCATGGCGTCTACGGCAGCCACTGGTCGTGGACGATGCGGGCGGGGGCGCATCGGACGGCGGCCCGACTCGTCGAGACGGGGGAACTTCCGCCGGTCGTGCTCGCGATGCCGAGCGACGGCCTGCGCGGCGATGGGTCTGGCTATCTGCGCCACGGCGACGGCGTCGACTTCGAGCAGTGGATCGTGCGGGAGGTCCCGCTGGCCGTGCGCGAGGCCGTGCCTTCTCTCGCGCCCGACGTCCCGCGTTTCGTCGCGGGGCTCTCGATGGGCGGCTTCGGCGCGCTCCGCATCGGCGCCAGGTACGCGTCCGAGTTCCGCGGCATCGCGGCGCATTCGGCCATCACCCATGTCTCGCAGATGCGCCAGTTCGTCGAGGAAGACCCTGCCGCGTTTGGCCACCCGGCCTCGGATGCGGCCGCGCTCGACGCCATCGTCGCGGCCGGCGACGCCCTTCCACCTCTGCGATTCGATTGCGGCCGCGACGACCAGTTGATCGAAGAGAACCGCGAACTGCACCGCGCCCTGCACGCGCGTGGCATCCCGCATGCCTATGAAGAACATCCCGGCGGACATGAATGGCCGTACTGGGAAACACACATCGAGGACACGCTCAGATTCTTCGCCCGTTGCCTCGGCGAGACCGGTAGGCGGGCAGATCCCCGTATGGCGTGAGGCGTATGGCGTACGGCGTGAGGCGTATGGCGTGATGCCGTTCCACTACACAGCTTAGGAGTGCGGTGCGCGTTTTTGCGGTGAAGCTCGGCCGACTGCCACTGGCCGGCTGGTGCTCACGCCCGACCCCTGTGCCGCAGCCAGGGTGGCCCAGCTTGTGCATTGAGGGGGGCATGCTTACGACATCCATTCGCACATTCCTGTTCCCGGGCACCGCGGCGTTCCTGCTCGCCGGGCTCGCTGCCGGCTGCGGCGGCGGCGGTGACGCCACGCCAGAGGTAACCGAACCGGTCCGCACGCCACCGCCGGCACAGGCGACCACCGTCACGGGCTGCCTGAAAGGCGGCGAAGCGGCCGGCTCGTACGTGCTGGTCACTGAACCTGCCGAGATGGGCGCCGAGGTCGAACGCGCCACCCGCGGACAGGTCACCACCTACACCTACGCACTCGAGGGCCAGAACCTGGAAAGCCATGTGGGCCGGGTGGTCTCGATCACCGGCGCGGTCGCCGACGGTGACGATGTCGAGGTGGAGGAGAGCCGGGAGCAGACGGCGCCACCGACCAC
>JAEZDP010000207.1 GCA_023418055.1 Acidobacteriota bacterium | reverse complement strand
GTAGTTGCGGCGGTGAGCCTCGTCTGCGGGAGCCTCGGCGAGCCGCAGGAAGCGGTAATAGCTCTCCTGCAGCAGGTCGTCGGCGCGCGACGAGTCACGCGTGAGGCGATAGAGATACGCCCACACGCCACGGGCGGTCCGGTCGTAGAAGGCCCGGAACATGGCTTCGTCCATGTGAAACGTACGAGCCGCGTCATCGGCCGCGTCGAGGCGACTCACGTCCGAAAGCGTCATCTCAGGCCAGGTCATGGATAGTCACGGGGCAGCGCACGGCACGTTACGCCAGCGGTGCGGGACGGACGGGAGCCTCGGCGTCCGAGACGTCGCGAATCAGGCCGAGCCGCCGTGAGATCAGATACGCCATCCCCGCCGATGCCACGAATCCGGCGCCCACGGTCACGGCCAGCACACCGACGAACCAGAACAGCTGCGCCACTTCCTCCACGACGTGCCGGGCGACCCACTGCAGGCCGAGGCCGAGCGGCAGGAGCACCACACCGATCTGGACGGACCAGAGGATGCGGTTGATGGGCGCACTCACCGAACGGGCCGTGGGGGGCGCCTCCGGGCTGGCGGTCGAGCCCTCGAGGAAGCGCTGGCCCGATGGGGTCTGGATGTAGGTCATCAGATCCTCGTTCGACGCCAGCCGATCGAAGAGCTTCTGATGCACCTCGAGCTGCAGCCGCGACGAGCGCAGCCACCGGCGGTGATCGAGCAGCGTGCGAACGAGCCACGCGAGGCCCACGACGACGAGCAGGATGGTGACGAAGATGGACACCGTTTCGATGGTGCGCGACCAGAGCTGGAGGGCGCGGCCGCTCGGCGTCGCCAGCTCGCGTTCGTGCGCCTCCCCCACGTAGAAGCGCGCGTTGCGGCCCACCTGCGGATGACGCTGAAGGAACGCGGCAAGCGCAGGGTAGGAGGCCAGGTAGGCCTGATCGTTCAGCAGCGAGGGATCGAGCCGCAGCACCTCACGCAGGGTGGGCGGGTACTGCCGCAGCACCTCGTCGAAGTCGCGGCGCAGGTTGTGGGCATCGACACGGTCGTCGATCGCCAGGGCGGACGGCTGCGCAGCGGGTGCGGCAATCGTCTGCGACGGCGCTGCGTCGGCCACGGACGCCGGCGGCGTCTGCGCGAAGGCGGCAAACGAGCAGGAGGACAGCGGCGCGCCGGCGAGCACTCCCAGCAGCACGGTGGACCGAAGCGACGAGAAGGGCGTGGACATGCCCGGTATTACGTGACGGTCCGTGAAGGGTTAACAGCCGTCAGGAGACGATGCGCAGCGCGGTGCCCCAGGGGTCGCGCACGACGATGTCGTCGCCGTCGGCTGCGGGAGGGTAGCCGGCGGCCGTCAGGCGTGCGGCGGCTTCGGAGACGCGGGTCGTGTCTGGAATGTGCAGGGTCCACTCGAGCAACTGCGCATCGTGGTCACCTGGCGTGGGCGCGCCTGTGGCCCAGACGTTGAGCCCCAGGTGGTGGTGGTAACCTCCGGCCGAGAGGAACAACGCCCCCCGCAGTGAGGCCATCTCGTCGAAGCCGAGCGTGTCGCGGTAGAAGGCCGCTGCCGTGTCGAGGTCGCCGACATGCAGATGCATGTGACCGAGCGTGGTGCCCGGTGGAAGGCCCGCCCATGGTGCGGTCGCGGCATCGGCGACGTCGCGAAGGTCGAGCGGGTCCACGGTCATCACGACATGGCCACGGGCATAGGTCCACGTCTCTCGCGGGCGGTCGACATACACCTCGATGCCGTGGCCATCGGGATCTTGCAGGTACAGCGCCTCGCTGACGAGATGATCGGCGCTGCCGATGCGCACGTCGCGTGTCACGAGGTGGCGAACGAAGGCCCCGAGGGCGGCGCGGGTCGGCAGCAGGAGCGCGAAGTGGTAGAGGCCGAGCCTCGAGTGGGGAGGCGTTGGCCTCGTTCCCGCGCGGGCGACGAGCGTGATGAGCGGCGCCGCGGCGTCGCGGACGCCGAGATCGACGAGGGTATCGGTCTGCCGCAGGACCTCGCAACCGATGGTGTCCACGTAGTACTGCGTGGAGCGGTCGAGGTCGGACACCTGGAGGCGCACCCGCACGGGGTGTGTGTCAGCCGGCAGCTGGTGCATGGGTCTACTGTACGCCGCTTCGGTTGTAGAAGCGGGAGCGCGCAGCCGCGCGGCGTCGTCGCAGCCCTGTCAGTCTGGCAGCATGCCGAGCCGCTTCAGCTTCAGGTAGAGGCCCTTCCGGGTCGTGCCGAGGCGCCTGGCGGCCTCCGTCTGGTTGCCGCTGCAGACGGTCATCACGCGCAGCAACGCGGCCCGCTCGACGTCCTCGAGGACGAGTGCGATGGGGCGATCGAGATTGATGCTCATGCGGCCGGTCGGCGAATCGAAGGCAAGGGGCTGGGGCGAGGGTGGGCGCTGCAGTTCTGGCGAGAGGTGATCCAGCTCGATGCGGGCCCCCTCCGGAAGCAGCGCGACGACGCGTTTCAGCTCGTTGTTCAACTGACGGACGTTGCCGGGCCAATCGGCGGCCACGAGATGTTCGAGGGCGCGCGGTGAGATGTCGGGCACCGGGCGGTGCTCACGTTCGGCATGGCGTGCGATGAAGTGGCGGGCGAAGGTGGCTATCTCCTCACGACGTTCCCGCAGCGGGGGGATGGTGAGGGGCACCACGCGAAGCCGTTGGTACAGGTCTTCTCGGAAGCGTCCCTGTCGGACGAGATCCTGGAGTGAAGCGTTGGTGGCGGCGATGATGCGGACGTCCACGTGCAGGGGCCGTTCGCCGATGGGCTGAATTTCGCCTTGCTCCACGAAGCGCAGCAGCTTGGGCTGCATCTCGAGGCTCATCTCGCCGATCTCATCGAGGAAGACGGTGCCGCCTTCGGCTTCGCGCAGGAGGCCCTTGGAGTCGTGCGTGGCGCCGGTGAAAGATCCCTTCCGGGCTCCGAAGAGCTGGCTTTCGAGGAGATCGCCGGACACGGCGGTCACGTTGAACGGCAGGAAGGGATTCTTTGCGCGTCGCGAGGCGGCATGAATCTCCTTGGCGAGGATCTCCTTGCCGGTGCCGGTTTCGCCGAGGATGAGGACAGGGAGGTCAGTGCGTGCT
>JAEZDP010000205.1 GCA_023418055.1 Acidobacteriota bacterium | reverse complement strand
GTCTGACCCCGTCGCCTACGCCAGGTCTGACCCCGTCGCCTACGGCGGCACGATGCCGTGCGCGAGCTCGTACAACCCTTGCGGCGGCGCGCTCTTGAAGAACGCCACGATCGCATCCCGCCGAGCGAGGAGCGCGTCGAGCTCGCCCAGTTCGAGCCAGCGTGACAACTCGCGCTCCAGTGCCCGCCGTTCGAGCGTTTCGAGGCGCGCCAGCAGCCGGCGGTCGCAGCCCTTCAGGTCCCCGCTCGACCGCAACGTCGTGTGCCGCCTGAACGCCCGCGTGTGGTCGATCATCCAGACCCGCCAGTCGGATGTGATGAGCAGGTTGCCGACGTTGCGATCGGTGTTGTAGATCAGCTGGTCGAACACGCGGACGACATACATCTGCCGGTTCCAGGTGAGCGGGTCGGGCACGCGCACTTTGCGCTTCAGACGGGTGCCTTCGTCCATCAGCACATCGTCCACCCACCAGGTGAAGGCCGCAGGTTGCTGCTGGTAGCGCCGCTCGACGCTCACCGGCACCATGTCGAGCCCGAGCAGCACACTCAAGCGGTAGGCCGCGATGTTGAAGCGCCACGAGTCGCGGAAGTTCAACTCGGTGCCACGCGCCCCCATGAACTCACGGCGCGAGTCGTCCACCGTCTGCACGTGCGCGTCATGCGTGATCACGCCGTCGGACAACGTGACCCGACGCGACCCGGTGATGCCTTTGGGTGCCGATCGCGAACGCACGATGCGCGCCTCGCGAAGGAACCGTTCCTGCTCCTCGCGCGCGAGGACCGGCGGCGCCGGCGTCGTGGCGCTCGACTGTTCAGCGGGCTGAAGGTCGGACGGCTGTCGCCCGGCGCGGGTGACGACCGCCCCTAGGACCAGCAGGGCAGCAGTCAGCACGAGCCGAACGTGCAGCCTGACTCGCGCCCGCGGAGGTCCCACGGGGCAGGCAGGCGTGGAGGGCCAGGCCATCATGGCAACCCCCTTGCGGGTGGGCAGGGCGCTCGGCCCTGCGGTTCTGCTGTCGTGTCCGATCGATTATCGCGCCGTTGCGCGGCGAGTCAAGCCGGCAGGCGTCCATACACGCCGCGGCGCGCGTTGCACGCGCGTCAACTGGCTCGCAGGGGGCGGCGGGCCAGCGCGCGGAAGCTGTCACGCGATCGCCACGCCCGTGACGCCGGAGCGACTGCGGTCCGCTCGGCGCCGTGCCCGAACAGCGGCAGCTGCGGGCCATCGGCGCTCAGACCCGCGGCGACGACGCTGACACGCGCGGGGAGGCTGCCGTAGCGCCACAGCTGCGCGGCAAGCGTCCGGGCCACCGGTCCGATGTCCACCCGACCGGTGACCGCCTCGGGCAGCGTCACGCTGCGGCTGCGGAAGCGGTCGTCGGGGCCCACCACGCGCACGGTGACGGTGCGCGCACAGAGGCCCAGTTGCGAGAGACGGTCGGCCACCTGCTCGGCCACCGCTTCGACCGACAGGCGCAGGTCGTCGAGCGACCTGACGGCTGGCGTGGCCATCGCACGCGTGACGCTGCGGGGAAGTCGCGTGGCGGGGACCGCGGCGTGGTCGACGCCGGCGGCGGCGAGCTGCCACTCGCGCGCTCGCGAGCCAATGGCTGTGAATGCCGCCGCCGACTCGAGCGTCGCCAGCGCACCGAGCGTCGAGACGCCCATGGCGCCGAGTCGCTGCACGGCGGCCGTCGGGATGTCGCGCAGGCTCTCGACGGGCAGGGACGAGAGAAAGCGCGCGTCGTAGCCGGGCAGCACCTGCAGGAGGCCGGAGGGCGCCACGAGACGTGCCGCGGCCCGCGCCGTGACCTCGCTGTCGGCGACGCCGGCGGCCACCGCCAGCGACAGGCGCTGGTGCACCCGCGCCCTGATGTCCTCGGCCACCGCGGCGAGCGGCCCTGCCCCCTCGCGCACGTCGGCCTCGGTCACGACCGCCTCGTCGATCGCGCGCCAGGCCACGGCCGCGCAGGCGACGCGCACCTCCTCATCCAGCATCGACGCACATTCCGCATAGCGGTCGAGCACGCCCGGCGCAAAGAGCGCATCGGGACAGAGGGCGGCGGCGCGCACGAGCGGCATCCGCGGCATGACGCCGTGGCGTCGGGCCAGCGGACACGCCGCCACCACCACGCCGGGGCCGTCGGCACGTCCGCCGACGACGATGGGGCGGTCGGCGGGCGCCTGGGCCCAGGCACGCTCCACGTCCACGACGAACTCCGGGAACGACAGCACGAGCACGCGCATGGACGGCACTCCTCGCGAAACGCCCGTCCGCGCGACGTCTGCGCGCCGCTGGGACGGTCAGTGAATAGGGTCGCCGCTCCAGCCGGGCGCGCCCTTCTGCTGGGATTCCGAAAACACCCGCAGGTGCTCCTGCAACGCCGCGACCAGAGTCGGAATGAACGCCACCGGCACGACCAGCCGGGCCTTCACCGGTGCCTTGACCACGTGTTGCTGTTCGGCCTCGCGCACGTCGCGCTCCGACAGCGGCTGCACTTCGCAGAAGGTCAGGGTGAAGTCGAACGGCGTGTTGGCCACCGCACAGAAGTTGGCGTAGACCCGTGGGGCGTCGGTCGATTCGTCGGGCACGATGGTGAAATTGATCTGTCGCGTCTCGCTCATGCCCTTGATTGTCTCAGTAGCGACGCATGACACCTATCACCACGCCCTGCACCGTGACGTCGGCTGCCGGTACCACGATGGGCGCCATCGTCGGGTTGGCGGGCTGCAGCCGCACCTGATCGTGCTCGCGATAGAACTTCTTCAGCGTCACGTCGGCGCCGCCCAGCAGCGCAATCACCATCTCGCCGTTGCTCGCCAGCCGACGGTCTTCAACTATGACGAAGTCGCCGTCGCGAATCTGCTCGTCAATCATCGAGTCGCCCTTCACGCGCAGCACGTACGTGTCGCGCTTGCCCGCGAGGGCCTCGGGCACCGTGATGGTCTCGTTGCCGGCGATGGCTTCGATGGGCCGGCCGGCGGCCACATAGCCGAGCAGGGGCAACTCGAGCGACCGGCCGCCGATGCGCGCAGGGATGAGCTCGACCGAGCGGCTGCGATTCCACGCGCGCTTGATGAAGCCTTTCTCCTGCAGGTTCGTCAGATGTTTATGGACCGTGGCCAACGACGACAACCCGAAGCGACGACCGACCTCCTCGAGGCTTGGCGCATAGCCGTGCTGCTGGATGAAGTCGTTGAGATAGTCGAGAATCTCGCGCTGTCGTTTCGTCAGTGGCTGCACGGCGTCTCCCTCGCGTTTCACAGACTGTACGCAAATAAAAAGCGAAGGTCAAGCGCGTTAGACTCGAACCACGGTGGCCGCTTCGTGATGCACACACGCCCGCACCCTCGACACGTCCCGGCCTGGCTCGGCGTGGCCGCATGCCTCGCGCTCGCCGTCCCGGTCGCCATCACGCCCACGCGGGCCCAGCAGCCCATCCCAGCCACCCCTGGCCCTCCCGCCGTGTCGCCACGGCAGGCCGAGGCCGACAGCCTGCAGCGCAAACTCGAGGCGATCGTCCGCTTCGGCGCCATCCCCCGGCTCGAGACGTTGTCGACCGTGATGCACGAGCGCGAGGTGAACGCGTACGTGATCACCTACCTGTCTCAGGACCTGCCGCCCGGCGTCACCAACCCCCGGGTCGAGATGGTGGGAGACTCGGTGTTGCGCGGATCAGTCGTGCTCGACATGGACGCCTACCGCGTGTCGCGTCCGCCCGTCGAAGGCTTCGATCCGCTCGCGCTGCTGTCGGGGCGCCTCACGGCGCGGGTACGCGGACGCCTGCTCACGGGCGACGGCGTCGGTCGCTTCGAACTCGACGAGGCCGAACTGGGCGGCATTCCGCTGCCTCGCGCGCTGGTGCAGCAGTTGTTGTCCTACTACTCCCGGACCCCCGATCAGCCCGACGGCATCCGTCTGGATCAGCCGTTCGACCTGCCTGTCTCCATCCGGGAGATTCGCGTGCAGCCGCGCGAAGCCGTTGTCGTGCAGTGACCGCGCTGACGATGCATTCGCCCCTGACGGCGCTCGACGGCGTCGGGCCTCGTCGCGCTGCGGCGCTGGCGACGAGCGGCGTCCGCATCGTCGAGGAGCTGCTGCTGCGCGTGCCGCTGCGGTACGAAGACCGCGCCCGCGTGCAGCCGCTCGCGTCGGTGCGGCCTGGCGTGGCGACCATCTGCGCGGAGATCGTCCGCGTGGCCAAACGTCCGACGCGGCGTCCCCGATTCACGGTCATCGAGGTCGAGCTGGCCGACGCAAGTGGCACCGGCCGCGCCGTCTGGTTCAATCAGCCGTTCCTGCTCCAGGTGTTCAGACCGGGCCAGTGGGTGGTGCTGCACGGGACGGTCGAGTGGACGGGGCAGGGGCCTCAGTTCACCACCCCCGACCACGAACTCGTCGACCCGCCGGACGCACAGGCGGCCGGCGTCGCGGGCGTGCACACCGGCCGCATCGTGCCAGTCTACGAACGCATCGGTCCGTTGACGCCGAAGGTGCAGCGGGCGCTCGTACACCAGGCCCTGTCGAAGCTGACCGGGCCTGTGCCCGATCCCCTGCCGGTGGAGGTGCGGCACACGCGCGGCCTGCCCGAGCGCCTCGACGCGCTCTGGTCGGTGCACTTTCCCGCGGCCGACGCCGACCTCGACGCGCTCGCCGCGGCACGCACGCCGGCGCAGGTACGCCTCATCCTGGAGGAGTTCTTCCTCTTCCAGCTGGCCGTGGCCGAACGCCGGCTGACGCGCACCCGCGTGATCAAGCCCCACCGCATTGTCGTCACGTCCGAGGCGCGTGCGATGGCGCGGCAGGTGCTGCCGTTCACGCTCACCGCCGGACAGAAGGCGGCGCTTGCCGAGATCGTGACCGACCTGCAGCGAGACGAGCCGATGCATCGGCTGCTCCAGGGCGACGTCGGGGCGGGCAAGACGATGGTGGCGCTGCTGGCGGCCGTGGTGGCGATGGCCAGTGGCGTGCGGGTGGCCCTGATGGTGCCCACCGAGATTCTCGCCGCGCAGCACCTGCGCACCATCGAGGCACGCCTGGCGGCCACGCCGTATCGTGCGGTGCTCGTGACCGGCTCGCAGAAAGGCGCCGTGCGTGCGGCGGCGCTGGCGCAGGTCGCCTCCGGCGAGGCGCACCTCGTCATCGGCACCCATGCGCTGCTCGAGGATCCCATCGCCATGCCGAACCTGGGGCTGGTCGTCATCGACGAGCAGCATCGTTTCGGCGTCGCCCAGCGGGCGACCTTGCGGGCCAAGGGGCGGCACCCCGACGTGCTCGTGATGACGGCGACGCCCATCCCGCGGACCCTGTCGCTCACGATCTGCGGGGACCTGGACGTCTCGAGCATCCGCGACCTGCCGCCGGGTCGCACGCCGGTGCGCACCACCGTGCGGCCCATGTCGCGCCGCGAGGATGTCTACCGGTTCGTCCGCGAGCAGGTGGCAGAGGGACGCCAGGTCTACGTGGTGCTGCCGCTCGTCGAGGAAAGCGAGAAGATCGAAGCACGTGCGGCCGTCGAGACCGCCGAGGCGCTCGGTGCCGGGCCGCTTGCCGGCCTGCGCCTGGGCGTCCTGCACGGCCGGTTGGCGTCGGCCGAGAAGGCGTCGGTCATGCAGGCCTTCGTCGGCGGCACGCTCGACGTGCTGGTCGCCACCACGGTCATCGAGGTGGGCGTGGACGTCCCGAACGCGACGGTGATGGTCGTGGAGCACGCCGAGCGGTTCGGCCTCGCGCAACTGCACCAGCTGCGCGGACGCGTGGGCCGCGGGAACGAGGCGTCCTACTGCGTGCTGCTCTACGAGAGCCCGCTGAGCGAGCTGGCACGGGGCCGGCTGGATGCGATGGCCACGACGACCGATGGCTTCGCGATCGCCGAGCGCGACCTGGCCTTGCGCGGGCCCGGCGACGTCTTCGGCACTCGACAGGCGGGCCTGCCCACGCTGCGGATGGGTGACCTGTCACGCGACCAGGCGCTGATGGAGGACGCCCA
>JAEZDP010000186.1 GCA_023418055.1 Acidobacteriota bacterium | reverse complement strand
CTCGCACGCCACCGGCGTGCTGCTCGTCGGCATCGTCGTCACCGTGGTGGTCGTGACGGCCGGCATGGTGTCGACGACGTGGGTGCAGTTCATCAAGGGTGGCCTGCTCGTCGCCTTATGCCTGCTGCTCACGGGGCTCATCCTGCAGCGGGGCTTCACGGTGTCGCCGCAGCCGGCGGTGGTGCCGATCTCCGAACAACAGGCGGTCGGCGACGGCCGCGTGCTGGCCGAGGACGACTGGCCCGACGACGCCTGGCTGCGCGTGCAGCACGCAGATGGTGGCGTCCGCACGTGGCGACGCCTACCTGACGGGCAAGTGCGGGCCACACAGGTCGTGACGACGACCACAGCGGGCGGCGTGCTGGTGGACGGCATCCCGCAAGGCCTCGGGGCCGACGAGCGGGATCTGCGGCCCGTCGGCGCGGTCACCGCCCTGCCCGGCGGCGCAACCTCGTCCGGCGCGCTGGGCCCCTTCAGCTTCCTCAGCACCTTCCACGGCAGCACCATCGAGACGTGGACGTCGGAACGCCGCGTCCTCGCGACGGGTGATGCCGTCACGGTGTACACCCCGCGCACCCAGTCGGGCGCCGACCTCCTGCAGCCCGGCGCGAGCCCCACGTTCCGCGGCGTGCGCGGCGACACGCTGTTCGAGAAGCTCGACTTCCTGTCGCTGATGCTGGCGCTCTTCGCCGGCACCGCGTCACTGCCCCACATCCTCATCCGCTACTACACCGTGAAAGACGTCACGGCGGTGCGCAGGAGCACGGTGGTGGGCATCGGCGCCATCGGGCTGTTCTACATCCTGACCTTGTACCTGGGGCTCGGCGCGATGACCAGCGGGTCGCTGGACGTGACCAACAACAACATGGCGGCCCCGCTGCTGGCGCGCAGCTTCAGCGAGCCGCTGTTCGCCGTGATCTCCGCCATCGCCTTCACCACCGTGCTCGGCACGGTCAGCGGGCTGATTCTCGCGGCCAGCGGCGCGGTCGTCCACGACCTGCTCACGCACGTGTTTCACATGCCGCTCGACGACTTCGACAAGGTCCGCATCGGCAAGTGGGTGGCCGTGGGTGTCGGCATGCTGGCGATGCTGCTCGGCATCGCGTTCGAGCAGTTGAACGTGTCGTTCCTCGTCGGCTGGGCATTCAACGTCGCCGCATCGGCGAACCTGCCGTCGCTCGTGATGTTGCTGTTCTGGCCGAAGACGACGAAGCAGGGCATCACTTGGGCCATCTTCGTCGGCATGTGCAGTTCGCTGCTCTGGATTCTGAGCAGCGCACAGGCCTTCCGCGACGTCTACGGGTGGGACCCGGCCCTCGCTCCCGTCCCGTTCAGCCAGCCCGGCATCGTCACCATTCCTCTCGGCTTCCTGGTGCTCGTCGTCGTCTCGCTGCTGACCCAGCCGAAGGCGCTGCGGCAGGCCTAGCCCGCCGCAGCTCACGCTTCACGGCTGACTGTCAACGGGGGCACCGACGGGCCTCAGCAGGTTGTCGACGGCCCACTGCCCCACCTGCTCGCCCTGCTGGTAGCCGGCGCGGACGGCCGATGCGAAGTGGATGCCCGCGAGCATCCGCGAGGCGCCGTTCTCGTGTGCCGCCTCGGACAGACACCAGAACGTGCGCGTGATGCCAGGGTAGGGTGCCCCACTGGTCATCGAGAACGGGACGAGGTCGGTGGCCAGCAGGCGTGCCATCGTCGTCGCGGCTGCCGCGCCGAGGACCGTGTGCGTCGAGGGATAGTCGGGCACGGGCGGCGTCGGCAGATAGCTCAGCCAGTCGCCCCTCCCGCTCGCACGAATGGCGGTGACCGGCCGCCAGTACCGATAGTGGTACTTCGCCTCGAAGCCCGCGATGAAGCCATCGGCCATCGCGACGTTCACCAGCGCGTAGAAGCGCGCCTGGTCCCAGAGATCCATCTCGCGCCCCTGCACCACCGCACGCGCGATGCGGTTCCAGCCCTGGGTCGAGTTCTCGTACCAGAAGCGGGCGATCTCCGACTGCTCAGCGCTGCGTTGTGACGGCTCGCCGCCGACGTCGCGAATCTCGTCGGCCTCGAGACGTGCCGCACTCGACTCGGGCACCGGTGGCGGAACCGGGCGGAATTGCGCGGCGGCCTCCAGGCTGAACGGCGTGATGCCGCCCCACTGGACGAACATCGCGGGCGTGAGGTCGGGCGGCGTCGGCCGGTAGTCGCCAGGGGTGTCGCGTGGCGTGTAAACGACGGCACGGCTGGCGCCATCGTCGGCGCGTGCCGCGAGCACGGCTCGCGCGGCGCGGCGTCCGACGACGACCCCGGCGCGACGCGCCTCGACGTCGGCCACGCTCGACAGGCGCGTGTCGAGGGCGGCCTTGAACGTGGCGGCGTGTGCGGGCAGCAACTCCGCGAGCACCACCTCTGCCGCAGCGGCAGCCGCGGCGGCGGCTGAGGCGTGGCGCACCGGCGCGGCCCGCCAGGCAAACGGCTCGAAGCGCCGCTCGACGGCATTGACCGCGTCGTGCATCGCGAGGTGCAGAACGGCAAAGATCCGCGATTCGGTGAGTGGGTCGGTGGCACCAGCTTCGGCTGCCGCGGTGGCCAGCGTGTTCCAGTGCGTGATGTCGTCGGACGCGGCACGAGCCGGGGCCGTAGTCAGCGGGACGACCAGACAGGCTGCCGCTACGCGCAGAAGGACGGACGGATATGACATGAGCAACTCCAGACGGGATCGACCGCCCGCGCCGCCACGACATGTGCACGGCTCACGCGGTCTCGTCAGCAGTCGACGGGAATCGCTGGAGGAAAGATGTGATGGGCGGCTGAAAGTTGGCTGAGACCGTGCGGGCCCCGGAACCTGCTACACTGCCGGTGACGCGTCGGCTGCTGCAGTCCCTTCCTTGCAGCCGTGTCGCGATGCCTCGGGACTTTGAAAGGACCCACGTTTGCCGGACTCTCGCCTGAAAATTGCCGTATTCATCGACTTCGACAACATCGAAATCGGCGTCAAGACCACCCTCGGTGGGCATTTCGACGTCGGCGCCGTGCTCGAAGCCATCAAGGAGCGCGGCGAAGTCGTGACGAAGGTGGCTTACGGCGACTGGACGCGTGCCGGTGACTACAGCCGCTCGCTCACCCAGCACGCCATCCAGATGGTGCAGCGCAACCTGACGCCTGGCGGCGACAAGAACGGCGCCGACATCAACCTCGCGCTCGACGCGCTGGAACTCGCCTTCACCCACAGCCACATCAACGCCTTCGTCATCGTCGGCGGCGACAGCGACTTCATGGCGCTCGTCGAGAAGCTGAAGCTCTACGACCGCCAGGTCTTCGTGGTCGGCGGACGCGCCTTCACGAGCATGATCCTGCAGAAGAACTGCACGGAGTTCATCGCGTACGAGAACGTGACGGGCCGTCGCAGTTCGCCGCGGGGCGGCGGTGGCAAGGACGTCCGCGACGCGTTGCCCCTCGTCAAGCGCGCGCTGAAGGTGCTGGCCGACCGCGAGGTGACACCGCAACTCGGTGTGCTCAAGAGCACGCTGCTGCAGTTGGACTCGACCTTCTCCGAGCGCGAGTACGGCGTGAGCACGTTCCGCGATTTCGTGCAGAAGCTCGAGCGCGCCGGGGGCGTCACGCTGCGCGGCACCGACCGCAGCCTGCTCGTCGAACTGCGTGACACCGGGTCGTCTGCGCCGGCCGAACGCGAGACCGAGGCCCCGCCCGCGGCCGCACCCGCGTCGCCCGCGGCCCCCGCTGCCGACGACGAACAGCGCAGCGCCTCGACCGAAGCGCTCGACATGCCGGGCACCGAGCCACCCCCGCCGGTGGCCAATCCTGCGCAGCAGGCCGAGGGCTACGCGATCATCCGCGAGGTCTTCGCGCGTCCTGGCGCGGTGTCACGCTGGCCGCTCTACGTGCGCCAGGCCAAGCAGCTGCTGAAGACCGCAGACGAGGGCTTCGACGAACGCCGGTACGGCTTCAACGGCATCATCGACGCCCTGCGCTACTGCCAGCGCGAAGGGTTGTTCCGACTCGATCGCGACCGCCAGGGCGTGATCCGCGTGTACCCGGGTGAACAGCACCCCGCCGCCGGTGCCGACGTCGCACCGCACCGTGGCGTCGCCGCGGTCCCGCGAGGACAGCGCGGCAACGTGGCCGCCGCCCTGCCCCTCGACGACCACCTGCTCGACAGCGTCATCGACGGCAACAAGCTGCCTCCGGGCGAGACGCCTGTTGCGGTGGTGCCTGCCACGGCTGCCCGTCGGCGTCGTGGACGCGGGCGCATCGAACCGGTCGAGGCCACCGCGCCTGACGAGACCACTCCTGTGCTGGCCGACGAGACCGCAGCCGAGACGCCGCTGCTCGGCGAGACGCGCGAGGAGGAGGGCCAGCCCGGGCAGGCAGCGGGGGCCGAGGAGGTCACTGAGGCGCAGGCCGAACTGCCGGTCGAACCCGCCGTCGAGCCAGAGGGCGATGAAGGCGCCGAGGCTGGTGTGGAGGCGGCAGAGGATGCCGATACCGAGCCTGCCGCCCCGGCCAAGCGCACGCGCAAGCGTGTGGCCGCACCCCGCAAGCGTGTCGTCAAGAAGGCCGCGAAGAAGACGACAAGCTGAAGTCAGTTGAAGGTGACGGGAGCGTCGGCCCGGACCGTCAGGGTCTGGCGGCGCTCCCCGCCATCGGGTCGGCGTAACACGACCTCGTGCGTGCCGAGCGGCACCGTCACCCTGTCCGGCAGCACTCCCCGCAGTTCGCCATCCACGAACACCTGTGCACCCGCCTCTCCTGGCGCCTCGACGTGCACCTCCGGAAGCGTCACCGTCACGTTACGTACGCGGCCAGGCTCCACCGTGGCCGAATAGGTCTCGGCGAACCCGAGTGCCGCGCTCGCCACCGCTACGCGATGCGTGCCCGGCGCGAGCAGGATCTGCCCGTCCAGGCTCGAGCCGACGTGCGTGCCGTTGATCGACACGGCCACGTCCACCGGCGCATGCACCTGCACCCATCCGGCAAAGATCGGCACATCGAGATTGCTGGTCTCGCCGGCCACGACCCGTGCCGTCGCCGATACGGTGCCGCTCGGGCTGCGCAGGACCACCGTGTGGCGGCCTGCCGGCAACTCGTCCAGGGTCAGCGGCGTCTGCCCGCGCACGCGTCCGCCGATGAGCACATCGGCCCCCTCGGGCGCCGACGTCACCCGGAGCGCCCCGGAGGTTGCATCCGGCCAGGGCAGCGTCTGCGTCGTCACCACGCCCAGGCTGATTTCCACGGGCATCTGGCGCTCGAGTGTCCCGCGACGCAGGGTCAGCGCGTGCCGGCCAGGCGCGAGGTCGTCGTGATACGGCGTGTGCCCGACGCTCGTGCCATCGATGAGCACCTCGACGCCAGGCACCGACGTGTGTACCACCAGCGTGCCCTTGGCGCCGGGCTGCACCCACCACCAGGCCGCGGCAAACGCCGCGCTCTCGAGCAGCGCGAGAATCACCGCTGCGGCGACGGTGCGTCGCCAGTTGATCTGCTGCGTGAAGACGACGATCGTGCGGGGCCGCGTGTCGCTCGAGGGCGGAAGCGGCACAGGCGGCAGGTCGCCCACCACGGTTACCGCGGGCGCAAGCGGATGGCTCGGCGCAAGGGCGGCCGCGGGCTCACCCAGATACGCCGCTGTGGGCGCGGGCAGCGGTTGCGGCTCGTGTGCTCGTGGCGCGTCGACAGGCAGCGACGCGACGGGCACGTCGTTGGTCTTGGCCACATCCACCGGCCCGTGCACCGGTGCCGGGCGTAACACGCCCAGGTCGTGCGGCGGCTGCCATGACGGTACGTCACGCTCGACGAGCGACATCGGGCGGTCGGGGCCGTCGGCGTCCGCTTCGACGGCAGGGGCCAGCGGGGCTGGCGGCGCCGTCGGCGTCAAGACGATGGGCGCCACGACGTTGGGCTTTGCTTTCGACTTGCGACGTGTCCTGCGCCGACGCGGCTTCGGCACGTTCACCTC
>JAEZDP010000040.1 GCA_023418055.1 Acidobacteriota bacterium | reverse complement strand
AGGTCAGCTGGACCGACCTCGACGCGATTGCCGTCACGCAGGGGCCTGGGCTCGTCGGGTCGCTGCTGGTCGGCGTGGCGTTTGCCAAGGCGCTGGGCGCCGCACGTGGCCTGCCCGTGCTGCCCGTCCATCATCTGGCCGGTCACATCGAGTCGCTGGTGCTGCAGAACGGCGAGATGCCGCTGCCCGCCGTGGTGCTGGTGGTCTCTGGCGGGCACACCAGCCTCTACCATGTGCCCGAACCGGGGTGCTATCTCCTCGTCGGCCGCACGCGCGACGATGCGGCTGGGGAGGCGTACGACAAGGTCGCCAAGATGTTGGACCTCGGTTATCCAGGCGGACCGGTCGTGGATCGGCGTGCGCGCACCGGCGATGACCAGGCCGTGCCGCTGCCCGTGCCGAAGTTGACCCACGAGGACCGTGCGAAGGGCCCCCGCACGTACCTCCCCGAGGGGCTCGGGCCCGGGCTCTCGCGGCGTGCGGACTTCAGCTTCAGCGGCCTCAAGACCGCCGTCCTGCGCCACGTGCAGCGCGCCACGCACGATGGGCAGCGCCCCCTCACGACCCAGGAGGTGGACGACATCTGTGCGAGCTTTCAGCGGGTGGTGGTGCACACGCTGCTCGACCGCACCTTCACGGCGGCGGGCTGGTTCGGCGCGAAGGCCGTCGGCATCGCGGGCGGTGTCGCCGCGAACCGGCGCCTGCGGGACGACGCCGAACGGCGTGGGCAGGCCGAGGGCGTCCCGGTGTTCGTGCCGAGTCTCGCGCTGGCCACCGACAACGCCGCGATGATCGCCGGGGCAGGCCTTCGTGCGTGGTCGCTCGGCACGCGTGGCGCCGTGCTCGACTTCAACGCGGACGCCTCGCTGCCGATGCCCGTGGCCGGGACGCCCCCCGAGGCCTGACGTGTCGTCGCGCCTCTATCCGGCCCGCCCCATCGTCGGCGTCGGCGGCGTCATCATCGACCAGGGCCGTGTGGTGCTGATAAAGCGGCGCTACGAGCCGCTGGCGGGGCAGTGGAGCCTGCCGGGCGGATCACTCGAGGTGGGCGAATCACTCGAGGAGGGTGCGGCCCGTGAGCTGCACGAAGAGACCGGCCTCGTCGTGGACGTGGGCCCGATTGTCGAGGTGTTCGATCGCATCCAGCGTGACGAGGACGGCCGCGTGCGGTATCACTTCGTGCTGGTGGACTATCTGTGCCGCTGCACGGGCGGCACGCTGGAGGCCGGCGACGACGTGAGCGACGCGCGGTGGGTGCCGCTCGACCAACTGGGTCCGTACGGTCTCACCGAGAAGGCCGCGAGCGTCATTGCGGCCGCGGCCGTGTTGTGGCGTGCCTTGCCCGTTACCCATCCCGTGGAGGAGCCCTCCCGATGACCATCGCCCTGCCGGGGCGCGACGCCGCGCTGGCGTTGCTCGAAGAGTACACGCACGGAGAGAGCCTGCGCCGGCATGCCCTCGGGGTGGACGCCGCCATGCGCGGCTACGCCAGGCTGTTCGGCGAGGACGAGGCGTTGTGGAGCGTGACGGCGCTGCTGCACGACTTCGACTACGAGCGCTGGCCGTCGCCCGACGACCACCCGTTCCGTGGCGTGGAGATCCTCACGGCACGCGGGTATCCGGAGATCGTCACGCGGGCCATCCTCTCGCATGCCGACTACAGCGGCGTGCCGCGAGAGAGCCGGATGGAGCATGCGCTGTATGCCTGCGACGAGATGTCGGGGTTTGTGACCGCCGCCGCGCTGGTGCGTCCGTCGAAGAGCGTCCTCGACCTCGAGGCGGCATCGGTCAGGAAGCGGATGAAGGACAAGGCGTTCGCGCGCGCCGTCTCGCGCGACGACCTGGTCCGAGGGGCCGAGGAATTGGGCCTGCCGCTCGAGGAGCACATCGCCAACGTCATCGGGTTCCTTCGCGAAGAGGCCGACACGCTGGGGTTACGCGGCACGCCGGGCTGACCCCATGCGCCTCCCGTCGAACCCGCGCCGCAGCCTGTCCGTATAGATGCACACGTCTCCCGGCCACCCTCCGGAGCGATAGCCGCCGATGCCCGAGCCTGCCAGCCCCCTCCCCGCCGTGGTGTCGTGCGACCACGTCACGGTCGTCTACGGCCGGAACACGGCGCTCGACGACGTGACGGCCGCGGTGCCTGCCGGCGCGGTGGGCCTGCTTGGGCCGAACGGCGCAGGCAAGAGCACGATGATCAAGGCGCTGCTCGGCTTCATCGTGCCCACGACCGGCGAGATGTCGGTGCTGGGACTCGACGTGAGGCACAAGGCCCAGGAGATTCGCGCGCGCATCGGCTACATGCCCGAGAACGACGCCCACATCCCGGGCATGAACGCCGTGACGTTTGTCGCCTACTGCGGCCAGCTCTCGGGCCTGCCTCCGGTCGACGCCATGCAGCGCGCCCACGAGGTGCTGTACTACGTCGGGCTCGGCGAAGCGCGGTACCGCAACGTCGAAACATATTCGACGGGCATGAAGCAGCGCATCAAGCTGGCGCAGGCGCTCGTGCACGACCCCGACCTGCTGTTCCTCGACGAGCCGACCAACGGCATGGACCCGAAGGGCCGCGACGAGATGCTGGCCCTCATCCACGACCTCGGGCACCACAAGCAGGTGAACCTCATTCTCTCGTCGCACCTGCTTCCCGATGTCGAGGCCACCTGCGATCACGTGATCGTGATGGACCGCGGGCGCATCGCGAGGGAGGGCCCGCTGCAGGGACTGAAGGGCACGGGCGGCAGCGTCTTCGAGGTACGCATCAAGGGCGACCTGCCGCAGTTCCTGGCCGCGCTGCGCACCGAGGGGCTCGACGCGCACGACACCGAGGACGACGTGATGCGCGTGTTCGTGCCGGAAGGGAAGTCGGCGCGCGACCTGTTCAGGCTGGCGGGGCACACCGGGGCACAGGTGCGCCACCTGCGGCCGAGCGTGCCGACGCTCGAGGACGTGTTCATCGATGCCATCGAGAACCGGGGGTAAGACGCGTGCCGATTCATGATCAGTCGTACCGGCGGTACGGAGGTGAGCGGCGCCCCGTCCGCAGCGCGTGGACGGTCATCGCCACCTCGGGGCTCATGACGTTCCTGCGCCGGCGCGCCTTCATGGGGCTGCTCATCGTGGCGTGGATCCCCTTCGTGGTACGCGCCAGCCAGTTGTTCCTGGCCTCGAACTTCTCGCAGGCTACCTTCCTCGCGCCGAGTCCCCAGACCTTCCGCGACTTCCTCGCGCAGCAGGGCCTGTTCGTGTTCCTGGTGACCGTGTACACGGGCGCCGGGCTCATCGCCAACGACCGTCGCGCCAACGCCCTTCAGCTGTATCTGTCCAAACCCGTGACGCGCGCCGAATACATCGCGGGCAAGATGGCGGTGCTGGCCACGTTCCTCATGGGCATCACCTGGCTGCCCGCGGTGCTGCTGCTCGTGCTGCAGATTGCCTTCTCGGGCAGCTTCGCGTTCTTCAGAGCCAACTCCGGCCTGCTCGCCTCCATCACGGTGTACTGCCTGGTGCAGACGCTGGTCATCTCGTTCGGCATGCTGGCGCTGTCGGCGCTGTCGCGCAGCAGCCGGTTCGTCGGCATCCTCTACGCGGGCCTGCTGCTGTTCTCGGACGCCATGTTCCACACGCTGCGGGTTATCACACGGTCGACGACCATTTCGTGGATATCGGTACCGGCGAGCCTCGAGCAGGTGGGCGACGCCATCTTCAGACAGGCGCCCCGGTACGACACGCCGGTGGCGGTGTCCTTCGTGGTGCTGCTGGGGCTGGTGGTGGTGGCGGCCTCGGTGCTCGAGCGTCGGGTGCGGGGCGTCGAGGTGGTGGCATGAGCGCACCCGTGGTGGCGGCCGCCCACATCTCGAAGTGGTACGGCCAGGTCATCGGGCTGAACGACGTCACGGTGACGATTCCGGCGGGCATCACCGGCCTGCTCGGCCCGAATGGCGCGGGCAAGTCCACCTTCATGAAGCTCATCACCGGTCAGCTCAAGCCGTCCAAGGGCAGCCTGACGGTGCTCGGTGGGCCGATCTGGAACAACCCGTCGGCCTATCAGCGCATCGGCTTCTGCCCCGAGCAGGACAGCTTCTACGAGCAGATGACCGGGCTCGAGTGGGTGACGGCGCTCGTGCGGCTGAATGGGCTGGCGGCAGCGGAGGCCGACGCCGCGGCGCGACGCGCCATCGAGGCGGTGCATCTCACCGAGGCGGCCGGCAAGAAGATTGGCGCCTACAGCAAGGGCATGCGCCAGCGCATCAAGATGGCCCAGGCGCTGGTCCACGACCCCGACCTGCTCATCCTCGACGAGCCCCTCACGGGCATGGACCCGCTGATGCGGCGCCGCACCATCCGGATCATCAAGGACTGGGCCCGCGACGGCCGCAGTGTCGTCGTCTCGAGCCACATCCTGCACGAAGTCGAGGCGATGACGAGCAACGTGCTGCTCATCAACAACGGCCGCATCCTGGCCGAGGGTGACGTGCACGACATCCGCGGGTTGATCGACACCCACCCGCACACGGTGCACATCCAGGCCGAAGACCCGCGGGGCCTCGCGCGCGAGTGCCTGCGCTACGACTACGTCAGCAGCCTCCGGTTCGATGGCGGCGCGCTGGTGGTCGAGACCAGCACGCCCGACGTGTTCTACAGCCGCCTGACCGAACTGGCCGCCGATGGGAGTTTCGGCCGGATCGACGAGGTGACCTCGCCCGACGACAACCTGGCGGCGGTGTTCCAGTATCTGGTGAAGTAGGGGATCGGGGATCGGGGATCGGGGATCGGCAGGAATTGCGGTGCGCCTAGTTCGTTGATGTGGCGGAATCTGCCATACGACGCCTGAGGGCCTGAATGAGGCGCGTGAGCATGGCGCCGACGCGGTTGCCTCGAGCGGTCAGGGCTTCGGCCGTGGCGGTATCGACGTAGTGGAGGCGTTCTGCGAGGGTGAGCAGCGTGAGCGTCTCGGCGAGTGACCCGCGGGCGATGCGGAGATATCTGATGAATTCACGTGACGTCCCACGACTGTGCCCCTCGGCGATGTTCGACGGCACCGAGACGGCCGCCCTGCGCCACTGGTCACCGATCGTCAGGAGTTGCTCCGCTGTCCAGCCCCGCTGCGCGTCGACGATGAGCACGACGAGGTCCATGCTGCAGGCCCAGACGTCGAGGTCCCGATGATCGACCACTCTCTTCATGCCATGCCGGTAAGCAAGGCCGACGCCAGCGCGGTATCGCTGGCGGTGGGGAACGACAGTGACTGAGCACGACGACAGGCTTTCACCCCCCGATCCCCGATCCGCGATCCGCGATCCGCGATCCC
>JAEZDP010000097.1 GCA_023418055.1 Acidobacteriota bacterium | reverse complement strand
GTGCCGAGACTGGCGTTCAACTCGCTGCAGACAGAAGTGAGAGGAGCGAGCACACGGGACTGATGAACCTGATCAAGGGCGTCTTCGGGGCGTTCCTCAATACGACTGCACAGCTCGGAGGTGAAGCGGGCCTCCGGTGCGGCGAGATCATGGCGCTCGAGTGGTCCAACGTCGATCTGAAGAAGCGGCAGTTGTGCGTTGCCCAATCCGAATGGAAAGGGCACGTGACCGCGCCGAAGGGCGGACGGCTCCGGTACGTGCGTTGACCCGGCGGCTGGCTGAGGCGCTGAACGGCGCGCGGCACCTGCGTGGCAAGCTCGTGCTGTGTGATCGGGACGGCAAGTCGGTCACGCAGAAGGTCGTGCAGGTGGCTGTCCGACGCGCCGCCAGACGGGCGAACGTCAGCCCTGGGGTTCACATCCTCAGGCACACGTTCTGCTCGCACCTGGCGATGCGTGGGGCGCCGGCGAGGGCGATTCAGGAGCTCGCCGGCCACCAGGACCTCTCGACCACGCAGCGCTACATGCACCTGAGCCCGGCCGCGATCGATGCTGCCATCAGGTTGTTGGAGACAGTGACGGAAGTCACCGCTGCCGCCGTGGAGCAATAGTGGAGGCGGCGGGAACGGAGGGCCGAAAGAGCGCCAGCGTGACCGAAGGTGGTCCGCCTTCGCACATGCACGATCGGCGCAAGGGCTTCGGCGCGACAGACTTCGTTGATGATGCGGCTCATGGCTGGCCGAGACGAAGCTCGCCGCTGGCGAGCGAAGTCTGGTGGAGGCGGCGGGAGTCGAACCCGCGTCCGAAGGCATTTCCTCGCAGAACTCTACGTGCGTGTCCGCTCTTCAAATCTCACTGGGCCACGTCGAAGAGCGACGAGAAATCGTGGCCAGCCAGCCCCGGTGGATCTCATGACGACAGGCCGAGACGCCCCGTCGTCACCAGTCCGCTGAATGGCGCCTCATCCCCTGACGCGGACGTTCAAGGGCGAGGCGTCGCTGTCAATTAAGCAGCGAGTGCAAGCTGCGGTTCCGCAGTTACATTGGTGTTCCAACGGATTTACGAGGAAGTTGGAGTCCTCGGCACGCATCCCACGGATCCACACCCCCGTCGAAGCCGTGACGCCCCCGGGGGAAGATCAGATCGCCATTCCTGCAATCGCAGGACTGACGACGTGACGACACTCTTGCCAGTGTACGCGGCCAACGACGCCCGGTCAATCGCTGAACCCGACGGTTTTTCGCGCGATCCTGCGGGTTGACGATCTGGTACGCCCCTCGCATAATCGCCTCACCAGCCGCCACGCCCAGGACCCTGGCGCGCCATACGGACGCCCATGTCTATCGAACCCCAGATCCGTTCCGCCGCCGATGCCCTGCTCGGGCGGCTCACCGACGACCTCCGGGCTCGTCTCGACGACGTGGTGCGTGACCTGGCCGAGGCGGCCGCCACCGCCGAGGCGGCACGCCTCGCCGACCACGACGCCGCTTGGGAGGCTCGCCACGCCGAAGCGCTGGACGCCCTCCGCGCGGAACACGCGGCGGCCCTTGGTGAGGCCAGGGAGGCCGCGCAGGCCGAAGTCGACGCGGCCAGGACCGACGCCGAGGCGGCGCGCGAGGCGCTCGACGCCGCTCGTGCCGAGGCGCTCGCGATTCGCACGGAGGCCGACACGGCGCTCGCCCAGGCCGAAGCGGCCGTCGCCCAGGCCATGACGCAGGCCGAACGCGCCCCGGTCGCCGACGCTCTGGCCGACGCCTCAGCCTCGGCGGTCGCCGATGACCGTCTGGCGGCGCTCGCGCGTGCCGCGTCCGCGATGGACGAGGCGTCGACCCTCTCCGAAGTGCTCGACGCACTCGCCGACGGTCTCGCGGCCCAGGCCGCGCGATCGGCCGTGCTCGTGTTCAAGGGCCACGAGGCGCGCGTCTGGCGACGCGCCGGCTTCGATGCCGCGACCGCCGACGCGGCCCTGTCGCTCGACGACCACGACGACCTGAAAGCCATCGTCGACGCATCGGCGCCCGCCTATCTCGAAGGCCGCGGCGCCGACGCTCCGGTGCTCGGTGTGGCGACCCTCGCGGAAGGCGCGACTGGACTTGCCGTGCCGGTGGCCATCGGCGGCCAGGTGGCCGCGCTGGTCTATGCCGATGCCGGCGACGCGGTGAGTGCCGCGCCCGTGGCCGGCTGGTCGGATCTCGTGGAAGTGCTCGCCCGCCATGCGGCCCGCTGCCTCGAAGCGCTCACGGCCATGCGCGCCTCCGGGTACGCCCGGCCGCAACGCCCCGCCGTCGTCGTCCCGATGCCGCCCCATCTGCGGGTGGTGCAGCGCCCGGCGCTCGAGACCCCCGTGGGAGATGCGATCGCGCAGGCGCAGCGGGTGGCGCGGCTGCTCGTCTCCGAGATCCGTCTGAACCGGGAGGAGGACATCCGGCTCGGTCGCGAAGCCGGAGACCTGGGCGTGCGCCTCGACGCCGACATCGACCGTGCACGTCAGCAGTACCTGACGCGCGTGGCTGACGGCGTCCCTGGTCGCGACGCCCTGTTCGAGGACGAACTGATCCGGACGCTGGCCAACGGCAACGCCGAGTTGCTGCGGCGTCCAACCGGGTCGTAGAGCCAGGCGGACCGAGTCGGCCCGCTGGCGCAAGGAGACCGCACGCGTGCACACTGGCCCCACCTCGACGCCCCCTCGCAGGACGGTCATCCGGCGCCTGCCGCTGGTCGCGCTGGCCGCGGCCACCCTGCTCGGGGCCGTGCTGCTCGTGCTGGCCCGCCTGCAGATGGATGGGCACGCGCAACCCACGCAGCGCACCGCCCTGGCCCCGACCGTCCATGCCGACGTACCCACGGCGCCAGACGAGGCGTGGCTGGTGCCCGGTGACGAGGTGCGCCGTGCACGCGCCGCCCAGCCGGAAGTGCGCGCGCTGCGGGACGCCATCACCGCGAGCAAGGCCAACCGCCACGCCGACGCTCTCACTCGTCTCGAGGCCGCGCGGCTCGATGGCACGCCCCTCGAGCCGTACGCCGAGTACTACCGCGGGTTGTCGGAACTGCGCCTGCGGCGTCATGCGGCGTCGCGGATGCGCTTGTCACGCCTGCGCGCGTCGCTCAGCCAGGGACGCCTGCGCCAGCTGACCCTGTCGGCCGAAGCCGAGGCGGCGCTCGGCGATGGCGACGCGGCAGGGGCTGCCGCCCTGTTTGCCGAGATGTACCCAGGGCTCACCACCGGTCGGGACGTCGTCCTCGACCAGTGGGCGACGGCGCTGCGGGCCGCCGGGCGTCCGCGCGAGGCCGCCGAGGTGTGGCTGCGCCTCTATTACGAGTTCCCCTCGAGCCGTCTGTCGGCCTCGGCCGCCACCCAGGCCGAATCCGCGATTGGCGCCGCCGCGCGCGGCATCCGCGACACGTTCCCACGCGACCTGACCCGGGCCGAGGCCCTGATTGCCGCCGGACGGCCCGGTGATGCGCTGCCTGCCCTCGAAGGCCTGCTGTCGCTCGCCTCTGAGTCGGAACGCGACCATGTCCAACTGCGCATTGCCGAAGCGGCCTGTGCCCTGAACCGCTGCGCCCCGCGAGTCGAGATGTTGCGCGACCTCACCGCGCGAGGTGTCGGCAACGGACAGGCCCACTACCTGCTGGGGCGCGCGCTCAAGCAGGCCGGCCAGACCGCCGCCTATCTGGCAGAGGTGAAGGCGCTGGCCGCAGTGCCCGCCGGCACCTCGTCGGACAGCTGGGCCGAGCGTGCGCTGAACGACCTGGGCACATTGCACATCCTGGCCAGTCGCGACCGCGAGGCCGCCGAGACCTTCAAGCAGCTCTTCGATCGCAACCCGAGGGGACGCTACGCCGAGCGAGCCGCGTGGAAGTACGGCTGGTGGAGCTACCGCCAGCGCGACCACCAGGAGGCGGCGCGCGTGTTCGATCTGGCGGCGGCGTCCATCCCTCGCGCCAATACGCGGCCGGCCTGGGTGTACTGGTCGGGACGGGCCCGCGCGGCCCTGAAGGAACGCGACGCGGCCGTGCAGCGGCTCACGCTCGCCGCCATCGACTACGGCCAGTCGTACTACGGGCGGCTCGCCGTCGAGCAGCTCGAGCGGCTCGAAGCGCCGGTGCCCTCGGCGGCACCCGGCCAGGCGGTGCGCGCCGCGCTCGTCGTGGCGCTCGACGATGCGGTGGCGGGTGAGGAGACGGGGAACGCCGAGGCGCTCACGCCGCTCGCGGCCGACGACACGCCGGCCTCCTTCAGCGCCGACCAGCTGCCGCCCACGGCCGAGGCCATCGAGTGGCTCGTGTCGGCCGGGCTGCTCGACGAGGCGAAAGAGGAGGTGCGGTACGCGCAACGAGCGTGGGGCCGCCATCCGCAGCTCGATGCGACCCTCGCCTGGACCTACAGGCAGGAAGGCGCCATCCGGCCCGCCATCAACACGATGCGGCAGGCGTACCCGCAGTATCTGTCGGTGGCCGGAGACGCGCTGCCGGTCGAAGTGCAGCAGGTCATCTTCCCGATCGACTACGTGCCGCTCATCAAGCGCTACACGGCACGGCACGATCTCGACCCCTTCGTCGTCGCTGCGCTGATCGGGCAGGAGTCGTCGTACGTGGCCGACGTCAAGTCGCCGGCCAACGCGTGGGGGCTGATGCAGATTCTGCCCTCCACGGGTCGCCAGCTGGCCCGCGCGGAAGGCATCCGGCCCTTCACCACACGGATGCTGACCAATCCGGAGACCAACATCCGGCTCGGCACGCGGTACTTCTCGACGCTCATCCGAAATCTCGGCGGCACGCACTATGCCCTCGCCGGCTACAACGCCGGCGCCGGCCGCGTGATCCGGTGGAAGGCCGACCGCGGCCCGCTCGAGCAGGCCGAGTTCATCGACGACATCCCGTATCCCGAGACGCAGATCTACGTGAAGAAGATTCTCGGTACCGCGGTCGACTACCGCCGCCTGTACGGCGACCTGCTGGGTGCCGACTGAGGAGCCGCTCGCGACGCCCCTCGTGGCGTGACTGTGCGCATGCGTCACGTCTGCGTTACGGTTCGGCGAACGCACGCAGCAGACGCCGCTCGGCCTCGGCCAGCGTCTCGTCGCGTTTGCAGAAGCAGAAACGCACGCTGTCGCGCCCGGCGCGAGACTCGGGCCGATAGAAGCTGCTCGACGGCACCGCCGCGACGCCGACCTCCGCCGCCAGCCACCGCGCAAACGCCACGTCGTCACCCGGGTGCGGCGGGTGCAGGCCACGGGCGCGCGCCCGCACGATGGGCTCTCGCGTGTCGGTCATCACGTAGTAGGCGCCGGCAGGCGTCACGGGCGCAAAGCCGCAGCGCTCGAGCATGGCGAGGCAGCGGTCACGCCGAGCGGCATAGTGCCCGGCGAGGCTCGCGAAGTAGTCGTCGGCCAGCCGCAGGGCCGCGGCGCCGGCCTGCTGCAGCGGCGCGGGTGCGCCGACGGTGAGGAAGTCGTGCACCTTGCGCACGCTGCCCGCCAGTGCGGGCGGCGCAATGGCCCAGCCCACCCGCCAGCCGGTCACGCTGAACGACTTCGACAGGCTGCTGATCGTCACCGTCCGGTCCGCCATCCCCTCGAGCGCCACCAACGGCACGTGCGGCACATCGTCGTATACGATGAACTCGTAGATTTCGTCGGTGATGGCCAGCAGGTCGTGCTCGCGGCACAGCGCGGCAATCATCTCGAGCTCGTCTCGCGTGAAGACCTTGCCGGTCGGGTTGTGCGGCGTGTTGACGATGATGGCTCGGGTGGCGGGGGTGACTGCCGCCCGCAACTCGTCGGGGTCGATGCGCCAGTCGGGCGCATGGAGCGTCACGTGCCGCGGCCTGGCGCCGGCCAGGATCGCGTCTGGGCCGTAGTTCTCGTAGAACGGCTCGAAGACGATGACCTCGTCGTCGTCGTTGAGCGTCGCCATGAGCGTGGCGATCATCGCCTCGGTGGACCCGCAGCACACGGTCACCTGGCGATCGGCGTCGATCGCGACGCCGTAGTGCCGCTGCATGTGCTCGCCGATCGCCGCGCGCAACGTCGGCGCGCCCCACGTCACGGCGTACTGGTTGACGTCGGCGTCGATGGCGGCCACGGCCGCCGCCTTCACCTCGTCGGGCGCCGGGAAATCGGGGAAGCCCTGCGACAGGTTCACGGCCCCATGCGCGAGCGCCACGCGCGTCATCTCACGGATGACCGACTCGGTGAAACGGGAAGCACGAAGGGAGGGGCGCATAGGCGGTCTCACAGTCCACGGTCCACGGTCACAGTCGTCAGTCTTCAGTCCCCGATCCCCGATCCGCGATCCCCGATCCGCGATGCGCGATCCGCGATCCGCGATCCGCGATCCGATAAATCCGAATCCGGTCCGACTCGGCAAACAGCGTCACGCCGGGGACGGTACGCAGTGCCGCCGCGGCATCCGGCACGTGTGCCATGTGGACGACGATGTGCGTGACGCCGGCGTCGCGTAAGGCATCGATCACCGATGGATCTGGGAAAGCGTGGAAGGCCTCCCAGTGGCGGCCGTAACTCATCGGCAGGAACCCCGAGTAGCCGTTCAGCAGTGGTTTCCAATGCTGCGTGGACGCCCAGACGAACTGCCCGTTGTTGGCCACGCGCCGAGGCTCGGGAAAGGGCAGTTCTGCCACGATCGCGTCCTTCTCACCCGCCAGCGTGCGGTAGATGGCGGGAATCTCGGCGGCCTCCACGAAGCCCATGGGCACGCGCGTGTTCTCGAGGTTGACGATGACGAAACACGCCACGCCCAGTGCAGTGGCCAGGACTCGACCAGACGAAGTGCGCTGCACCAGGCGGGCACGCAGCCAGGCCAGGCCGAAGCCCGTCAGGATGGCGATGGCAAAGAGCCACAGGAACCCGAAGCGGGCAACGGCCCTGATGCCCTGCAGGAGCGGGAAGCCGTAGTACAGCAGCTCGTATCCCGGCAGGCGCGGCCCGAAGCTGAGGGCCATGCCGGCCATGCCGATCGCCAGCCACATGCGTGCGCGTCCGTCGCGGAGCGCCACGCCGGACAACACGGCGACCAGCGCGAGCAGCAACGGCAGCACGCCGGGGAAGGCCGTGGAGTTCGCCTGCGCGTAATACTGCGACGACCACCACTCGAAGTGGAACCGGCCGCCCGTCGCGAGGTAGTTGGCCCACGCCGCCGAGTACATCCCGATCTCGTCGAAGTCACGTGTCAGCCCCTGGTCGTGCTGCACGCGGTAGTACTGATAGAGGAACGGCGCCGTCAGGGCGCCCATCACGGCGATGCCGGTGAGCAGCGCCGGCAGCACCTGCCGGGCGCGCGCACCGAGCCAGCGCGCGGGCTGGGCCAGCGTGCCCACCGCGAGGCCGATGGCGGTCATCACCAGCAGGTATCCGGAACACAACATCTGCGCAGCCGCGTACACGCCCAGGCGGATGCCATCGCGCCATCGCCCGTCGCGCAGCACATCGTCGAGGGCCAGCAACGCCAGCGGCAAGAACTCGACGTGCATGGCCTGGATGTGGCCCATGCGCGTGAGCGTCTCGGTGTTGAACGCCGCCAGCGAGCCCGCGGTGAGCGCCGCCCACCAGTCGTCGGTCCAGCGGTGGACGACGAGCATCGTCGTGAAGGCGGTGAGCGCCAGCCCGCACCACAACACCACGTTGTAGACGAGGACGGGCGACCCGCCCAGCCAGAAGAGCGGTGCCCCGAACAGCGACGGCACGAAGAGGTGTTCGGAGAAGGCGAGGGTCCGCGGCTCCGGGTAGAAGATGTTGGCGTGGAACAGATCGAGCGGACTCGTGGCGAGGGCGTGGGCCACCCAGGCCAGGATCCACTGGTTGAGCATCGTGTCGGCGTTGTCGGTGCGCGACAGGGTGCCAGGCGCGGTGACGAGCGGCCAGGTGTGCACCAGCGCGAGCGCGACGCACACCGCTAGCGCGGGTAGTCGACGATCTCGTACAGCCACACGTCTCCCTCGACGTCGATGGGGCGCAGGTACTGCTGATACTCCACGAGCCGTTCCTTCAGCCGCTCGCGGCTGCGTCCCGCATACCAGTAGGTGTGAAAAATCGCGTAACGCACGCCTTTCGGTTGGAGGAGGTCGAACGACTCGCGCGTCGGGAAGCTGCTGAGCGGGATCACGGCATCGCGGAACCACTGCGGGATGTGGTCGCTGTAGCCGTTGACCAGCGGGTTCCAGTGGTAGGACGACCACAACATGTACCGCGCGTGGCGTGGGAAGTCCATGCGCTCGTACCAGAACGGCAGTTCGATGACGGGCCCACGCGGCAGCGTGCCGAGCCTCACGTGTGTGGGTGGCGGCGGCGCGGCATCCTGCAGGTTGATGGGCGCCGTGAAGAACTCGGCCGTCACCAGCACGGCCGCCAGGGTCCCCACCGCGAGGCTGGCACGGCGGGTGCGCATGCGGCGCACCAGCGCCTCGAGCGCCACCATCGCAAGCACGCACAGCGCCAGCACCACGAGGATGCCGAAGCGACCGGGCGCCCGCAGGAACGTGAAGACGGGAATGGTGTGGTAGAGCAGCGTGTAGAGGTGCGCGACAGGGCCGAAGCTCGCCCAGAAGGCGATGGCGCCCACGAGCGCGTAGAAGGCCGTCGTCTCACGCCTCCAACCCGCAAGGTAGGGCCGGCTCGACGAGTCCGCCGCCAGGCCCACCGTCGGACGGGTCAGAGCGCCGTGCCTCCCAGGCCACAGGCCCACGACGAGTCCGGCCAGCGCGAGGGCGGTGAGCAGGAAGCCCGGGAACAGCACCTCGTTCCATCGCTCGAGCCACGGCAACATCCACCGGTGCGCCCAGGCGGACGAGGCGAGCCAGGCCTGCCAGTCGGCGGCAAACATCATCGACTCGTCGAGCGAGCGGCTGAAGCCGAACTCCTTCTGCACGCGCAGGTAGGGCGCGAAGAACGGCGCGACCACGCCCACGCTGACGACGGCCCCCGTCGCGATGGCCACCCAGTAGGCCCGCGACCGCCAGAGCCTGCGGCTGACGGCGTAGAAGACCGTGCCGAGCCCGACGGTGAGCCCCGCGAAGATCCCGAAGTACGCACACGCCAGGGCCTGGACGGCGAGGGCCAGCCCGAGCAGCAGGCCGCGCCAGACGGAGGGCGCATCCACGACGCGGTGGAACGCCCACAAGGCAAGCGGCAGCCCGAACGTCATCATCAACTGGATGTGCGCGGTCCGGGCGAAGAGATAGGGGCAGTAGGTGAAGGCGACGGCGAAGAAACACGCTACCGGAGCGCTCGCGCCGAGGTACGCGGCAAACCCCCAGGCGAACACGACGCTCAGGACGAGCGCCGTCATGATCGCGCCGTTGTGCGTGGCGTACGGGTTACCGCCGCTCAGCAGGTGGCTCGGGACACCGAGCAGACCCGTGACGACGTTGGCCTCCGAGTAGGCCAGCGTGTCGGGATCGGGATGGAAGATGTTGGCCTGGAAGAGCGCACCCGGGGAGGTGGTGAGCGCGTGCGCCACCCAGGTGACGTTCCACACGCTCCACTCGCCGTCGCCGAAATTCAGGCGGGCGGCCCGGTCGAACTTCGCGGCCATCGGCCAGGTCATCACCACGACCAGGACGAGGCCCACAACGACGCGCCCAGCCCAGGACGCGGCGCGACCGGACGGCATAGCGGCGTATGGTAGCATGCCGCGCGATGCGCCTCCTGACGCGGCTGGTGTTGTCTGCCGCGGCTGCGCTCACCGCCTGGCTCCTGTCCGGCGTCGTCACCGTTCGCGCCCTCGACGACCCCGGCCGCCTCGGCCTGCTGCCCGGGCTGCACGTCCCCCTCATCGCCTTCGCCGTGCTGCTGGCCGCAAGCGGCGCCCTGCGCACGCCGGCTGCCGCCGCCGGGCCGGTGCTCCTGGCCTGCGTGTCCACCGCGCCCTGGTGGCCGGTGCCGCTGCCCCCGGCCTTGCTGCTGCTGGCGGGGCCGCTCGGCTGGATCTGGTTCGTGGCCTGTCTTTCGTGCGCCATCGTGTGGCCGACGGGGCACTGGTGGTGGTGGCGCGCCCGCCGGTTCTGCGCCGATCCGAGGCGCGCGCCGCTGCTGGCGGCCGGCGGCGCTGTGCTGCTGCTCTGGGCGAGCGCGTGGCACATGGCGCCGCGCCATCCCGACGGCGACGAACCCGACTACCTCATCATCGCGCAGAGCCTGCTGCACGATGGCGACCTGCAGATCGAGAACAACCACCGCCGGTTCGACTACGAGGCCTACCACGACGGGGAGCTGCCCCCGAGTTACCTGCAGCGGGGGCGGAACGGTCAGATCTACCCGGTACACGCGCCAGGGCTGCCGGTGTTGCTGCTGCCGGCCATGGCTGTGGCCGGATACCCCGGCGCAGTGGCGACGGTCGTTCTCTTGTGCGCGGCTGGTGTGGGGCTGTTGTGGCGGCTCTGCTGGCTCGTCACCGACTCGGCACCTGCGGCCTGGTTCGGCACGGCCGCGGCGGCGCTTGCGGCGCCCTTCTTCCTGCACGCCTTCGTCGTGTTTCCCGATGCGCCCGCCGGCGTCCTGTGCCTGGTCGCGGTCTGGGCGTTCGTCGAACCGTCACGCTTCCGCGGATGGCGCCTGGCGTGGCCCGCGCTGGCCCTGGGGTGGCTCCCCTGGATGCACACGCGCTATGCCGTCCTCGCTGCAGGGCTCGGGCTGGGCGTGGTGCTGATGCAGAGGCGTGAGCGTCGGGTTACCGAATGGCTCTGGTTCGTGGTGCCGGCGGCCGCTGCGGCGGCAGCCTGGTTCGCCTTCTTCTGGGTGATCTACGGCACGCCGAACCCGGCGGCGCCGTACGGGGCGTATACGCAAACCGCCTGGCGGCAGGTGCCCCCCGGCCTGGCGGGTCTCATCGTGGACCAGCAGTTCGGCCTGCTGGCCAACGCTCCGGTGCTGGCACTCGTGGCCGTCGGCGTGTGGCGCGCACGTGCCGCCGGCCTCACCGGGCCGGCATGGGTCATCGTGGGCACGGCCGTGGCCTACACGCTGCTCACCGCGTCGTACCGGATGTGGTGGGGTGGTCTGTCGGCGCCGGCCAGGTTCCTCGGGCCCCTCGTGCTGCCCGCCGGGTTGCTGGTGGCCGTGGGCTGGCATGGCCTCCGGACGGCCACGTCACGGCACGTCGCGACCTGGCTCCTCGTGGCGTCCCTCCTCCTGACCGGCTTCATGGTTGGCGTCGAGCACGGACGGCTGGCCTACAACGTGCGCGACGGGGCGGCGCTGTGGGCGGCCTTCGCGAGTCCGGTGGTCGATCTTCCAGCGGCACTGCCGGCGGCCCATCGCGACGCGCCGGCGCTGGTGGCGCGCGACGCGGCTCTGTGGGTGCTCAGCGCAGGCCTCGCGTGGGTGCTGTTGCGCCGACGCGAGCGCCATCGTCCTCCACATGCGGTCGAGGTACTGGCCGCACTCGGTCTTGCAGTGGCTGCGGCAGCCACTGCGGTCTGGGTCGCCCACGACGTCAGCCCGCTGGCACCCACGCGGTCGCAACTGCGGTGGACGCTGCGCGACGCCGCCGAGCGCGACGCGACGCTCCTCGTGCTCTCAGGCGAACGCGAGTCGCGGCAGGGGCGCTTCGACCTCGACCTGATGTCGCCGCCGCGTGGCCTCGACGCGTTCACGGCCCTGCAGGCCGACGACGTCCCGGCGGGGCAGTACCGTCTGTATGCGAGAGGCCTCGAGCCGGGAACCACGCTCGGCGTCGCCATCGGCACGGGCCGTGCCACGTCGTTCATCGCCACCGCGACGGCAACCGAGCGGCGGGTGACCGTCGCCGATGTGGTGCTGCCGCTGCCCGTCGATCGACTGACGGTGCGGTCGTCGACCCGCACGCACGACAGCGGTGCCAGGGTATGGCTGCGCCCGACGGAGGTCGTCGCTCCACCGGGACAGGTGAATGGGCCACCGCGCGCGACACGTGCCGAGTCGCGGGACGTGCTGCAGTTCTTCTATCCCGAGCGTGGCGTCCACGCGGAGAGCGGGGGGTTCTGGGTGGGAGGCGATGCCGACGTCACCATCGGGGTGGCCGGTCCACCGGGCACACGTGTCTCGCTGACGGCCACGGCCGGCGCCCGCGACGTGCGGGTGCGCGTCCAGGTGGGCGCGCGGGCCGACACCCTCCGGCTGGACGCGGGCTCCGCTACGCCGCTCGATCTCGGACGGCTGCCGTCACGCGGCGCCCAGGTCGTCCGCCTGTCGGTGGAGGGGGGCTTCCGCCCCGTGCTGATGGACCCGTCGAGCACCGACGGCCGGCGGCTCGGCGTGTGGGTGACGCTGGATCAGAACCTGACGACGCCGCTCAGGTAGAGGCCCGACAGCTTGAAGTCGCCGAAGTCGTTGTCCACCGTGTAGCCGACCGTCAGACGCCGATAGCCGCCCTGCACGCCGACGTAGTTGGTGAAGTTCACCGTGCCGTAGACGTCGAACTCGTAGTACCGCCCGTCGAAGTCGCGCGACTCGCTCTCGGGAATCGTGAAGCCGGTGAACTCGCCGGTCACCGAGACGTTGGGCAGCAGGTAGCCGCGGCCGATGAGCCCGATGGTCGGGATGGGCGCACGGGCGCTGGCAAACTCCGAGTTGATGGGCGAATCCAGCTGCACCGACGCATCGGTGAACTTCGCATCGACGACGAAGCCGAGGAAGCCGCGGTCTCGGTAGATGAAGTCGTATTCGTAACCGATCCGATACGCTTTCCACGTGAACTCGGTCTGCACCGGCAGGCCCACCTGGTAGAGGATGCCGTTGAACACCACCGGCCGCCGCAGCGTGGTGTCCGAGGTGTACTGGATGGGCGTGTAGCTGAAGCGGAACTTGTGCTTGCGCGCGGGACGCAACGTCAGCCGGAAGTCGCGAAAGCGCGCCGTGCTGATGTCGAGGTCGTCCACGGCGCTGATGTCGCTGCCGGGGATGCCGAACTGCTCGCTGCTGAAGACGATCTCGGGCGTCGGGTTCCAGAGCCCGAAGGAGGCCTCGACGTGATACCGCTCGCCGGTGGCCGGGTCGGCCGCGCCGTACTGCGCGCGGGCGTCAGGCGCCAGCGCCAGGAGGAACATCGCGAAGATCGAGCAGACAGACACACGTCGAGTGCGCATGAGAAAACCATCGCCCCGGATTGTTGGTTGTGACCGACCGACCGGCGCCCTCGGGTGCCGGCTCTACCATGCGCAGCCGCTGGGAAGGTTGCGGGCACGAAGATACCACAGCGCGCGTGGCTATACTGAATCAGTGCGCGCTGCGCTTGCCCGCCTGGGTCCCTATCTCCTCCGTTACCGCCGTGACGTCTCGCTCGGGCTTGGCGCGTGCCTCGTCAGCAACGTCTTCGCGCTGACGACGCCGTGGGTGCTGAAGCTTGCCGTCGACGACCTCACGGCCGGGGTGACGCGCGCGCGGCTGGCGGGCCATGCGGCCACCGTGCTGCTGCTCGTGCTGGTGGGCGGCGTGTTCCGGTTCGGCATGCGGCGGCTCATCATCGGCGCCTCGCGCGAGATCGAGTACGACCTGCGCAACGACTTCTTCGCGCGTCTCCAGAGCTTTCCCCGCGAGTACTTCGATCGCGCCCGCACCGGCGACCTGATGTCGCGCGCCTCTGCCGATCTCGGGGCCGTGCGCATGATGGTGGGCCCAGCCGCCATGTACGCCGTCTCGACCATGGTGCAGGCCACGGCAGCCGTCACGCTGATGGCGTGGCTCAACGGACGACTCACCCTCACGCTGGTCATCGGTCTCCCGCTGCTCTCGCTGATGGTCAAGTACTTCGGCGCCGCCATCCACCAGCGGTTCGAGCAGATTCAGGCCCAGCTGTCCGAGATCAGCGCCATTGCCCAGGAGTCGCTCGCAGGCGTGCGCGTCGTCCGCGCCTACGGGCAGGAGGATGCGGAACGCGCCAAGTTCCTCGACGCCAATCTCGAATACGTGCGTCGCAATCGACGGCTCATCCTGCTGCAGGCGTTCTTCTACCCGCTCATGAGCTTCGGCTTCGGCCTCGCGATTGCCGGCTTCCTCTGGCTCGGCAGCCGCGAGGTGATTGCGGGCCGCCTCTCCCTGGGCGAGTTCGTCGCCTTCCACGGCTACCTGACGATGCTCGCGTGGCCGCTCGTCGCCTTTGGTTGGGTCACCAACCTGGTGCAGCGGGGCACGGCGTCATGGCAGCGCATGCTCGAGGTGCTCGACGCGCCAGCCTCCATCGCCGACCGTCCGGACGTGCGTCCCGTGCCCATGCCGATCCGTGGTGACGTCACGCTGCGGCACCTGACCTTTGCCTACGACGCCACTCCGGTCCTGCGCGACGTGGACGTGCACGTGCCCGCAGGCACCACCCTGGCCATCGTCGGGCCGACCGGCAGCGGGAAGTCGACCATCGTGCACCTGCTCACGCGCGTGTACGAGCCCCCGCCCGGCACCGTGCTGCTCGACGGGCGCGACGTCCGCGACTGGCCCCTCGAACAACTGCGCCGCGCCGTCGCCGTCGTCCCCCAGGAGACGTTCCTCTTCAGCACGACGCTCGAAGACAACATCGCCTTCGGCCTGCCCGACATGGACGCGCACGAACGCCGCACCCGCGTCGAAACCGCCGCCGCGCAGGCACGGCTCGACAAGGACGTGACACATTTCGGGGACGGCTACGCCACGCGGGTGGGCGAGCGCGGCCTGACGTTGTCGGGCGGCCAGAAACAACGGACCGCCATTGCCCGTGCCCTCGTGATGGACGCGCCGGTGCTGGTGCTCGACGATGCGTTGTCGGCCGTGGACACGTACACCGAGGAAGAGATTCTCGCGCGGCTGCGTGAGGTGACCGCGTCGCGAACCGCGATCATCGTCGCGCACCGCGTCTCGGCGGTGCGACACGCCGACCAGATCATCGTCCTCGAGAACGGCCGCGTCGTGGAGCGCGGGACGCACGACGAGTTGGCCACCGCCGGCGGCCCCTACAGCGAGCTGGTCACGCAGCAGCAGCTCGAGGAAGAGCTGGCCGTGTCGTGAAGGCGGCCCACGACGAGGAGGTGCTCGGCAAGGCGTACGACGGACGCCTGATGCGGCGGCTGCTGACCTACCTGGGACCGTACTGGCCTCGGGCGCTGGCGGCGCTGGGAGCCATTGTCGCGGGCGTCGGGTTTCAGCTTGCGCAGCCCTATCTCGTGCGCACGGCGATTGACGAGTACATCGCGCCGGGCCGCCTCGACGGCGTACGCACCGTGGCGTGGCTGTATCTCGCGACGCTCGTCGGCGCGTTCGCCGCCGAGTTCCTGCAGACGACGACGCTGCAGATGCTGGGGCAGCGGATCATGTTCGACCTGCGCCGGCAGGTCTTCGACCATCTTCAGCGCCTCGACCTGTCGTACTACGACCGCAATCCGGTGGGCCGCCTGATGACGCGCGTGACGAGTGACGTCGATGCCATCAACGACCTGTTCACCTCGGGAGTCGTCTCGGTCTTCGGCGACCTGCTGTCGCTGGTCGGCATCACGGTCGTGCTGTTCATGCTCGACTGGCGTCTCGCCCTGCTCACCTTGTGCGTGCTGCCGCTCATCGTGCTCGTCACGCAATGGTTCCGACGTCACGTGCGCGAGACCTATCGCGAGGTGCGCTCGTGGGTGGCGCGGCTGAACGCGTTCCTGCAGGAGAACCTCACCGGCATGAGCACGGTGCAGCTCTTTCGCCGCGAGGCGCGCAGCTTCGGGCAATTCGACGCGGTCAACGCGGGTCACCGCGACGCCAACATCCGGTCGATCTTCTACTACGCCGTGTTCTATCCCGCCATCGAGCTGGTCGGGGCGCTGTCGACGGCGCTCATCATCTGGTGGGGAGGCGGCTGGGTGATGGACGGATCGCTGACGCTTGGAACGATGGTCGCGTTCCTGCAGTACAGCCAGCGCTTCTTCAGGCCCATCTCGGACATGTCCGAGAAGTTCAACCTCCTGCAGGCGGCCATGGCGTCCTCGGAGCGCCTGTTCGGCCTCATCGACACACCGGTGGCGATCACGAGCCCGGCCGCGTCGGCACCCACGGGTCGACTCGAAACGTTGGACGTCGCGACACGCCGCGATGTGCGGCTGGCGTTCGAGCACGTGCACTTCGCGTACGTGCCTGGACTCGAGGTGTTGACCGATGTCTCGTTCACCGTCGAGCCGGGGCAGCGGGTGGGCATCGTCGGCGCGACGGGATCCGGGAAGTCGACGCTCATCAACCTGCTGCTGCGCTTCTACGACGTCACGAGCGGGCGCATCACCGTGGACGGAGTGGACATCCGCGAGATGCCACTCGACGCCCTGCGCCGGCACTTCGCGCTGGTGCTGCAGGACGTCTACCTCTTCTCGGGGACGATCGCCGGCAACATCAGGCTCGGACGGACCGACATCGACGACGCCCAGGTACGGCGCGCCGCCGAAGCCGTGCATGCGGACGCCTTCATCCGCCAGTTGCCGCAAGGGTACGACACCCCTGTCGCGGAGCGCGGGGCCACCCTGTCGGTGGGCCAGAAGCAGCTGCTGTCGTTTGCGCGTGCCCTTGCCGTCGATCCCACAGTGCTGGTGCTCGACGAGGCCACCTCGTCGGTCGACAGCGAAACGGAGGCACTCATTCGCGACGCGCTGCACGTGCTGATGCAGGGCCGCACCACCGTGGCGATCGCGCACCGCCTCTCCACGATTCAGGACATGGACAAGATCCTCGTGCTGCACCGCGGCCACCTGCGCGAAGTCGGCACGCACCAGGAACTGCTCGCGCTGCGCGGCATCTACTACCGGCTCTATCAGCTCCAGTTCCCCGGCTCCACCTCGCACCAGCCGGCGGCGGCCTCCGACGATCCCCCCGAGACACGAGACCCGGCGTTCGTCTCGGAGCCCTGACACGAGAGCGTTCCTTCGCTCCTTCGCTCCTTCGCTCCTTCGCTCCTTGGTTCCTTCGTTCCTTGGTTCCTTCGCTCCTTCGCTCCTCTTCTCCTGCTATCCTTCCTCCCCATGCGTGACCTGTCATCCTCCCGGGTGCTCGTGACCGGCGGCGCAGGCTTCATCGGCTCGGCGCTCGTCTGGGGGCTCAACAGCCGGCAGTGCGATCGCGTGGTCGTGGCCGACTACCTCGGGCACGACGACAAGTGGCGCAACCTCGCGTCGGTGCGCGTCGAGGACTACCTCGAGGCCGACACGCTGCTCGACCGGCTCGAGCGCGGCGCACTCGGCAGCTTCGACCTGGTGCTGCACATGGGCGCCTGCTCATCCACCACGGAGCGCGACGCGGCCTATCTGTTACGGAACAATTACGAATATTCGCGGCGGCTGTGTACGTGGTGCCTGGCCGCCAACGTCCGCTTCCTGTATGCCTCGTCGGCGGCGACCTACGGCGACGGGCGCGCGGGGATGGACGACGGGGTGCAGCGCCTGTCGGCGCTCAGGCCGCTCAACATGTACGGCTACTCGAAGCACCTGTTCGACCTCTGGGCGGCGCGCCAGCAGCTGTTCCGCCGCATCGCCGGGTTGAAGTTCTTCAACGTCTTCGGGCCGAACGAAGATCACAAGGGCGACATGCGCTCGGTGGTGCACAAGGCCTATGGCCAGATTCGGCGGACCGGCAGGGTGCAGCTGTTCCGGAGCCATCATCCCGACTACCGCGACGGCGAGCAGCGGCGAGATTTCGTGTACGTGAAGGACGTGGTCGCGATGACGCTCGCGCTTGCCGAGACCGACCACGGCGGCCTGTTCAACGTGGGATCGGGCAAGGCGCACACCTGGGTCGACCTGGTCACGCCCATCTTCGGCGCGCTCGGCGTGCCGCCGGCCATCGACTTCGTGGACATGCCCGAGGCGCTGCGCGACCGCTACCAGTACCACACGCAGGCCGACATCTCGCGCCTGCGCGCGACCGGCTACACCCAGCCGATGACCCCCCTGGCCGAGGCCGTGTGGGAGTACGTGACGCGGTATCTGGTGCCCGATCACCGCCTCGGCGACTGAATCAGTCGCGGCGTGCCACCACCAGCAGCGAGCTGCCGATAGGCATGTCGACGTGGCGGACGAGCGCCGCTTCGGCCCGCAGCAGCGCGGTGAGTGCCGCGTTGACCGGCCAGGCGGGTGGCGTGATCTCGGCCTGCGCCTCGGCCGCCGGCCGCAGCCCGCGGAGCCGCTGCAGCGACCGCACGGCGAACATCAGCGGGAACAGCGTCACGTTCGTGAAGGTCAGGCGTGTGATCACGAACCCGGCGTCCTCCAGCATGCGCCGCAGTTCGAGCCGTCCGTAGCGGTGGGCCTCTTCGGCCAGCACCGAGTGGTCACCGCGCAGCAGTTCGAGGGCTGCGACGGTCATCACCAGCTGTCCTCCGGGCGCCAGGATGCGGTGGAACTCTCCGAGCACCTGCCGGCCGCCCGAGGGCTCGAGGCACTGCAGCACGTCGAAACACGTGACGATGTCGAAGGCGCCGGTGGCGTAGGGCAGCGCGGTGACGCTGCCGCGCGTGAGGCGCGCGTGGCCCTGGGCGTGCGCGAACTGCAGGCCCCGCCATGTGAGGTCCAGGCCGTAGGCGGTCCCGTGCCGCCCCAGCGCCGGCAGGTTCACGCCGGTGCCGCAGCCGCAGTCCACCAGCCGGAGCCCTCGACGGTTGGCCGCCGCGGCCGCCAGGGCCGGGGCGACGAACGACCGGAACCCCTTGAACCAGAAATGCTCGCGCTCGGCGCGATGTGTGGCTTCGAGCAGCAGGTCCATCGAGTCAGAAGTCCGCTGGCGGGCGTGAGTTCGTGCCCGACGTGCCATCTGGCGTGACAGGCGGAGCAGGCGCTTCGTCGGACGATGGAGCGGATGGCGTGTCAGGTTTGATGGGCGAGTCTGGCTCCGTCTCGCGCTCTGGTGCGGGCGCCGGCGCCTCCGGCGCGGGCTGCGACAGCTCGCGCTCGCGTCGCTGGAACTCGGGCGCCACGCGTTCAGGAGTGCTGACGCGTGGATTCCACCCGAGGCGCAGGACGTTGACCGTGAGCGTGCGACGGCCGAAGGCGAGCGCCTCGTTGCAGTTCCACATGTAGATGTCGATCTGCCGCCCACGCACCTTGGGGCCGGTGTCCATGATGGTGTAGATGCCGTTGTACCTGCTGCCGAGCGACTCGACCTGGATCACCGATCCCACGGGCAGCAGCGCCGGGTCGGCGGCGGCTATCCCCGTGCGGATGGCCGTGCCCGAGGCGGTCGTCGTCCCCTTGCAGTAGGCCGTCGCTCGGAAGCGCAGGCGGACGCCTGGCGCCGGCGACGCGACATCTTCGGGATCCGGAATGCCTGGGGCTGCCTGCGCGTCCGACGGCGTACGGCGCAGGGTGCCGATCAGGTACTCGGAGTCGAAGATGGGGCTCTCGTACAGCAGCACGAAGCCGAGCGCCGCTCCAGCGGCCACGACGATGCGACGCTGCAGGGACCGCGTGAGCAGCATCAGACACCAGGAGCCGCAGGGCGGGCAAAGTGCGCAAACCCTGCTGGCCATGCCTGGGCGCTGCCGTGTTGATCCACCATCTCGACTCCTGTCTCCCTGGTGCACACGCCGATGCGTGTGACGGGCGGCATGCCCGCCCGGCCGGTGGCGTGCCGAAAGCGGCGACGTACCCGTCTTGGCACGGTGAAGACGAGTTCGTAATCGTCGCCCCCGGCCAATGCGAGTTCCCACGGGTCGCGCTGTACGCGGGTGGCCACTGCAAACACCGAGGCGTGCACGGGCACGAGCGCCTGTTCGACGCGCATGCCCACGCCGCTGGCTGCGCTCATCTGGTGCAAGGCGTCTGCCAGCCCGTCGCTCGTGTCCATGCACGACGAGGCGGCCCGGTTCCGCGCCACCTGCACGCCGAGCGCGACGCGCGCTGTCGGCGTCCGATAGCGTGTCACCGCCTCGTCGATGGCCTCGATGGCCGCGTCTGTCGGCGACCCGTGCGTCAGCCAGGCGAGACCGGCGGCCGCGGCACCCGCCGTGCCACTGACATAGATCTCGTCACCCGGCCTGGCGCCGCGCCGTTGCAGCAGATGTCGCCGCTTGACCGCGCCCGACAGCGTCACGTCCATTGTGAGCACGGGCGCACGCGAGACGTTGCCGCCGATGAGCGCGACCCGCGCCTCGGCCGCGGCGGTGAGCAGTCCTGAGATCAACTCGTGGAGACGGTCGCCCGACAACGTGGCCGGCACACCGAGCGACAGCAGGGCGAAACGCGGCTCGGCGCCCATGGCCGCCACGTCACTCAGGTTCACGTGCAGGGCCCGCGCGCCAACCTGCGCCGGCTCGCTCAGGTGCCACGAAAAGTGCACGTCTTCCACGTGGCTGTCGGTGGTGACCACGTCGAGATGATTGCGCACCGGCGCTACCACGGCGGCATCGTCGCCGATGCCGATGACGACCCCGCGGCCGGGAGGCTGCGTGGCGACCGCCTGTCGAATCCACTCGATGAGCGCGTGTTCGCCGATCTCGGCGACGGTGGCGTGGGCAGGGAAGGGCCAGGGAGGCAGCATGGAAGGAGGACGCGACATTCAGCGGGCCACGTCCACCGCGCGCGTCTCGCGAATCACGGTGACCTTGATCTGGCCGGGGTACTGCAGTTCGTTCTCGATGCGCCGGGCGATGTCCTTCGACAGCCACACCGCGTCCTCGTCGGACACCTCGTGGCTCTGCACCATCACGCGGATCTCGCGGCCGGCCTGCAGGGCAAACGACTTGGCGACGCCCGTGAACGAGTCGGCGATGCCCTCGAGCTTCTCGAGACGCTTCACATACGACTCGAGGATGTCTCGCCGGGCGCCTGGTCTTGCGGCCGACACCGCGTCGGCGGCCTGCACGATCATCGCTTCGAGCGAGGGCCAGTCGATGTCCATGTGATGCGCGGCGACCGCGTCGATGACGGCCGGCCGTTCGCCATACTTACGCAGCAGTTCCAGCCCCAGGGCCAGATGCGTGCCCTCCATGTCGCGGTCCACCGCCTTGCCGACGTCGTGCAGGAAGCCGGCGCGCACGGCGACGTGCGTGTCGAGCCCCAACTCCCGCGCCATGATACCGGCGAGCGTGGCCACCTCGCGCGAGTGGCTGAGCACGTTCTGCCCGTAGCTCGTGCGGAAGCGGAGTCTGCCCATGAGCTGCAGCAGATCGGGGTGCACGTCGAACAGCCCCAACTCGACGGCCGTCGCCTCGCCGTCCTTCCGCACACGGTCGTCGAGTTCGGCCTTGACCTTCTCGACGACTTCCTCGATGCGGGCCGGGTGGATGCGGCCGTCGGCAATCAGCCGCTCGATGGCCTGCCGCGCCACCTCGCGTCTGTACGGATCGAAGCTCGAGAGGATGATGGCCCCCGGCGTGTCGTCCACGATCAGCTCGACGCCCGTGGCCTGCTCGAGGGCACGAATGTTCCGGCCCTCACGGCCGATGATGCGGCCCTTCATGTCGTCGCTCGGCAGGTCCACCACCGAGACCGTGGTCTCGATGGCGTGTTCCGCCGCGCTGCGCTGAATGGCCTCCGTGATGAGCTGCCGGGCCTTGTCGGCGGCCGTTGCCCGCGCTTCCTGCTCGATCCGCTTCACGAGAAGCGCGGCGTCGCGACGAGCGTCCTGTTCGAGCTGCCGCATGAGCTCAGCCCGGGCCTCGTCGCGGGTCATGCCAGCCAGGCGCTGCACCTGCCCGCGGTGGGCGGTCTCATCGACTGACAGTTTGGCCTGCGCCGCGGCAAGGCGCTCTTCCGCGACCGCCAGCGCCAGTTGCCGCGCGTCGAGGTCGGCGGCCTGTCGGCTCAGCAAGGCCGCTTCGGCCGCCAGTGCCCGCGCCTGCTCGGCCGAGGCCCGCTCGAGGGTCGCCGCCTGCTCGCGTTGCTGCCTCGCCGCCCGCTCGGCCTCGACGACCAGTTCGTGGGCCCGCTCCTTGGCGGCGAGTTCGACTTCCTTGCGCCGCGCCTCGGCCTCGCGCTCGGCATGCTGCACGAGGCGGGCCGCTTCGGCTTCCGCGCGTCCCACCGTCTCGGCGGCCAGCCGCTTGCGCGTGGCGAGCCACCAGGCGAACACCGCCGCACCGGCCGCCAGGCCGACGCCGATGTCCAGCAACAGGCTGAGCGCGTTCACGTGCCCCATGCTTCCGACCATACCTCAGGTGAGCTCCCCTCGAAGCCCGAGCGCCATCCTCGACACCCGCGCGCGTCCTGACGTCGAGCAAGAGAGACGCGGCACGCGTGAGGCGCCAGAACGCCGCGCACCGGGGGCCGAAGGGCGGAGGTGAGAAAGGCCCCGCGTTGCCGTGTGGAGAGGTCGTTGAACCTGCTGGGCAGGTGGAACCACTCGTGAACCACGCTTCAGGCTTCCTCACTGCGGAGGCATGCACACCACGTGGCCCTCGCGATTCACTTGGGTGAAACATCGGCTCAGACGAGCCTCAACCCATCACGTACAACGCAGGCAGAGGGATCTTAGCATGGGGGATCGCGGATCGGGGATCGCGGATCGCGGATCGGGGATCGCGGATCGCGGATCGCGGATCGGGGACCGCGGCGCTACTGGCCGGCGGCCAGCACGTCGTCAATCAGCTGTTCGAGTTCCCGCGCGCGATCGAGCAGGGTGGCGGCGGCGCGGGCTTCGCCGTCGCGGCCGCGGAAGCATTCGTCGGCGATGTTGAGCGCGGCGAGGACGGCGAGTTTGGTGGACTCGCCGATCGGCACCGCCGTGGCCGCGGCCTGCATCTTCTCGTCCACGTAGTGCGCCAGCTGCAGCACGTACGACGGGTCGAGGGCACTGCGCACCGGATAGCGCAGGCCCTGGATGTCGACCATCACGACGTGGGTCGGCGTCGGCTCGTCGGCAAGCGGGACGTCGGAAGCGGCCGGAACAGTCACGGGGACGCGGGTCAGAGCTGCAGGGCGTCGAGCTGGTCGAGCATGGCCGCCACGCGTGTCCGCACCTGGTCGCGCTCGTCACGCATCGCCAGCAGTTCGGCCGACACGGTCTCGGCGTCCGATACCTGCACCTTCAAGGCCTCGACCTCGCGCGCGAGGCGCTCGTTGTCGGTGCGCAGTTTCTGGACGTCGGCGCGGCTGCGCTCCACGGCGGCAATCAGCAGGCGGATCTTCTCGTCGAGTCGATCGACCACACCGAGATCCACCGCGGGCATCGTGTTGCTCATCGTCATCTGGCTCCAGGGCTCCTGTGGGCCCTCTCTCTCATCGCAACGTGGCGCCGTGCGCCTCTACGACCGCAGCCAGCATGGCGTCGATGGCCACCTGCACTTCGGCATCGGTCAACGTCCGGTCAGGATGGCGGAAGGTCAGGCGGAACGACAGGCTGACCATGCCTTCCGGCAGCGACCGGCCGACATAACGATCGAACTCGACCACGCGCTGGAGCGTGGCGGGCGCAACCGCCTGCATCGTGCCACGAACCCTGGCAGCGGGCAAGTCGGCGCGGACGAGTAACGACAGGTCACGGACGACCGACGGATGACGCGGCAGTGGCGTCATCCGCACCGGCTCGTCCGGCGGCAGCCCGGCGGTGGCGAGGTCGAGATCGAGTTCGAGCACGAAGACCGGATCGTGCGCGGGCAGCCCACGCGCCGCGGCCAACGCAGGGGCGAGTTCACCCGCCAGGCCCACGGCCACCGGCGCCTCTGCGTCGCCGCTTCGCAGCAGTTGCACGCCGGCGCCATCGCGCAGCGCGGGATGCGCGAGCGGCGCCTGCCCCAGCGTGATGCCAAGCAGCCCCTCCAGTCGCTCGACGAGCCCGAGGACGTCGAAGATGTCGAAGGGCCGCCCCGAGCCGCTCCAGTGGCCAGGCGCGGCCTGACCGGCCAGGCCGATGGCCACCGTGCGGGTTTCGCCGTGCGCCTGCGTGAAGCGGGTGCCGACCTCGAAGAGCCGCAGGTCGTGCTGCTCGCGACGTCGATTGTGGGACAGGCTGTCGATGAGCCCAGGCAGCAGCGACGGGCGCAGCACGGCAAACGTCTCGGACAGCGGATTGGCAATCGCGACCGGCGCCTCGTCGAACGGCTGCGCGGCCGCACGCTCGATGAAGGTGAACGTCACGCACTCGGCACATCCGAGGCCGACCAGTACGTCACGCACCTCCCGGTCGCGCCTGAGGCGCGGGTCAGGTGGCGCCGGGGGCGCGGTGAGCGGCGGGAAGGTCACCGGCAGCTGCTCGTAGCCTGCACAGCGCGCCACTTCCTCGATGAGATCCTCTTCACGTGTCACGTCGCCGCGCCAGCCCGGCACTGCGACCGTCCACACGCGCGTCGTCTCTGCCTCGCGCGACTCCGGCTCGACGGTCGGCGTGAAGCCGAGGCCCGTGAGCATCGATTCGACTGCGGCGGGCTCCACATCCATCCCGAGCACGCGGCCGATGCGTGGCCAGCGCAGTCGCACACGCCGCACGGGCACCTCGGTGCCGGCAGCCTCGACGATGCCTGGGCGGGCTCGACCGGCCCCAATCTCCTCCAGCAGCGCCATGGCCCGGCGCAACGCGGGCACAGGACGAGCCGGATCGCTGCCACGCTCGAAGCGATACGACGCCTCGGTCGAGAGGTCGAGCGCCCGGCGTGTGCGCCGCACCTGCGCTGGCTCGAAGCACGCGCTTTCGAGCGCCACCACGCGGGTCGACGGCGACACCTCGCTCGAGGCGCCGCCCATCACCCCGGCGAGGGCCTGTGCCTGGTGGGCATCGGCGATGACGAGCATGCCTGGCGCCAGCGCACGCTCCCGGCCATCGAGCGTCGTCAGGCGTTCGCCCTGAGCTGCGGTGCGCACACGCAACTGCCGGCCGGCCAGCGTGTCGTAGTCGAAGGAGTGCAGCGGCTGCCCCGTCTCGAGCAGCACGTAGTTGGTCACGTCCACGACGTTGTTGATCGACCGCACGCCGGCATGCGCCAGACGAGCGACGAGCCACGCAGGGGACGGACCTACCTGAACGTCGACGAGCGCCGCCGCATAGACGGGGCAGAGGTCAGGTGCGTCGATGTGCACGGCCAGCGGGACGTCCCCAGCGGGTGCCGCCGGCAACGTGTCGGCGGGATCGCGCAGCGGCACGCCATACCTGACGGCCACTTCGCGCGCCATCCCGATGACGCTGAGGCAATCGGGCCGGTTGGCCGTGATCTCGAAGTCGATGACCGCATCGGGGTCGGCGCCCTCGATGTGCTCGATGCCGGCGACCTCGAACCCACGCATCGTCAGGTCACGGGCGAGCTGGTCGATGCCGACCGGCACGTCCACGTAGTCACGCAGCCACGAGACGAGGATCTTCACGAGGCGAACTGCTCCAGGAACCGCAGGTCGTTCTCATAGAACGCGCGGATGTCGTCGACGCGGTGGACGAGCATGGCGATGCGCTCGATGCCCATGCCGAAGGCAAACCCCGTGTAGCGTTCGGGATCGATGCCGACCGCCTCGAAGACCGAGGGATGCACCATGCCGCTGCCGCCAATCTCGAGCCAGCCGGTGCGCTTGCACACGGCACACCCCGGACCGAAACACGCCTGGCAGCCGATGAACACTTCGGCACTCGGTTCGGTGTACGGGAAGAAGCTGGGCTTGAACATCAGCGGCGTCTGCGGATCGAACAGCTGACGCGCGAAGCCGAGCAGCGTGCCCTTGAGGTCGGCCATCGTCACGCCTTCTCCCACCACCAGCCCCTCGACCTGCTGGAACATCGGGGTATGGGTGAGGTCGAGGTTGTCGCGTCGATACACACGGCCCGGCGCGATGATGCGGATGGGCGGCTCGTGCGTCGTCATGTACCGGATCTGCATCGCGGAGGTGTGCGTCCGCAGCAGCGTGGCCGGCCGCGGCGCTCCCGCCGGATCCCCGAACCGCTGATCGAACGGCTCGGCAAGATACAGCGTGTCCTGCATGTCGCGGGCCGGGTGGGCCTCCGGCATGTTGAGCGCTTCGAAGTTGTGCCAGTCGTCCTCGGTCTCGGGGCCGTCGAGCACTTCGTAGCCCATCGCCGAGAAGATGCCCTCGATGCGCTCGCGCATCGCGTTGAGGGGGTGCCTCGAACCCACGGGGACGGACCGCGGTGGCAGCGTCAGGTCGACGCCTGGCCGCTTGGCGGTGCCGGTGCCCAGGTGGCCCTTGCGCTCGTCGAGTGCCGCCTCGACATGGCGTTTGAGCGTGTTGGCGCCTTGGCCGAGCGCCTTCCGCTGGTCGGGCGGTGCCTCCCCGAGCGCCGCATAGAGCGCGGTGACGATGCCGTGTTTGCGGCCGAGGAAACGGTCACGCAGGGCCTGGAGGTCGGCGGGGGTCGATGCGAGCGACAGGTCGCGGTCGAACTCGGCACGCAGGCGTTCGATCTCGGCGGCAGTGGACATGGGCGAGCGGTGAGGGGAGCGAGACCAGAAGGAGACGGGACGAAGGGGCCGCGCCACCTTCGTCCCGTGGGGTGTGACCGACCGCCGGGGTCAGGCGCCGGCGGCGGGCTTGACGGCGTCGCGCGCCTGGGCGGCGAGCGCGGCAAAGGCTGCTGGCTCGGTCACGGCCAGGTCGGCCAGCATCTTGCGGTTGATCGTGACACCCGACTTGTTCAGCCCTGCGATGAACTGCGAGTAGCTGATGCCGTGCGTACGAGCCGCGGCGTTGATGCGGACGATCCAGAGGCGGCGGAAATCACGCTTCTTGCGGCGACGGCCCACGAAGGCATGCTTCAGGGCGCGGTCGACGGCTTCCTTGGCAAACCGGTACAGCTTGCTCTTGTTGGCGTAGTAGCCCTTGGCCAGGGTCAACAGCTTGGCGCGCTTTGCGCGGCGCACCGTTCCGCGTTTCACTCGAGGCATTCACGGTCTCCGGCAGAGACGGGGCGGTGGCATCCACCGACTTGTTCAGCCCGTTCCGCACTGCACAGGCATCAGGCTTCGGGCCGCAGGCGGATGCCTGAACGGCCACGGGGCGTGTGCGCGCCCCGCGCAGGACGTGGCCTACGCGTACGGCAGCATGCGTTCCAGCTTGGCCTGATCCTGCGTGGCCACCACGGTCATGCCGCGCAGGGCACGCTTCCGCTTGGTGGTCTTGCTCGTCAGGATGTGCCGCTTGAACGCGCTGCTCCGCATGAACTTCCCGGACGCAGTTCGCTTGAACCGCTTCGCTGCGCCCTTGTGCGTCTTCAGCTTCGGCATGATGTCAGTTCCCTGTGCGCGGCCCTCGTGCCACGCGGCTTACGCGGTGTCCACGTCCGGCGAGGGCTCCGGCGCGGTGTCGGCGGCGGCCTCGGGGGCCTTCTCCGCCACGGTCTTCTTGATGCCCGGCCGTCCCGTCAGGATGGTGTGCATCTGGTTGCCTTCCATCCGCGGCAGCGACTCGGCCAGTGCGATGTCGTTCAGCTCGCCGATCAGGCGCTCGAGAATCCGCCGTCCGATCTCCGGATGCGCGATCTCGCGCCCGCGGAAGAAGATGACGGCCTTCACCTTGTCACCGTCGGTGAGAAAGCGCTCGATGTTGCGCTTCTTGAACTGGTAGTCGTGTTCGTCGACCTTCGGCCGGAACTTGACTTCCTTCACCTCGATGATCTTCTGGTGCTTCCGCGCCTGGCGCTGGCGCTTCTGTTCCGTGTACTGGTACTTCCCGTAATCGGTGATCCGGCACACCGGCGGGTTGGCCGTGGCAGCGACCTCGACGAGGTCGAGCCCCTTCTGCCTCGCCAGGGCGAGCGCCTGCGCAGGCGGCATGATGCCGAGCTGCGCGCCCGTTTCGTCGATGACCCGGACCTCACGAACGCGAATGCGATCGTTGACCCGGACCCGGTCGTCCCGACGGGGACCCCGCATGCGAGAGTCGTACGCGATAACAGCCTCCTTGCCTGGCGCGCTGGCGGTCGGCCGTCATTGGCCCTCCGCCGGCAACGCTTGCATTCAGTGTGTACGGGCCTCGACCTAGCCCCGGCTGGCCACTTCGGCCAGCACGTCCTGCACGAAGGTCTTCACGGCACGGCTGCCGAGGTCGCCGTCGCTGCGTCCCCTCACGGCTACCGTGCCCTCCGCCACTTCCTTGTCCCCCACGACCAGCATGTAGGGCACCTTCTGCAACTGCGCCTCGCGGATCTTGTAGCCGATCTTCTCCTGCCGATCGTCCACGTCCACGCGCAGCCCCGCATCCACCAGCATCGCACGGACCTGCCGCGCGTAGTCGAGGTGCCGATCGGCAATCGGCAGCACCTGCACCTGCAGCGGCGCGAGCCACAGCGGGAAGGCGCCGGCGAAGTGCTCGATGAGCAGGGCGATGAACCGCTCGAAGCTGCCGAAGATGGCCCGGTGAATCACGATGGGCCGGTGTTCGGCGTTGTCGGCCCCCACGTAGGTGAGGTTGAACCGTTCGGGCAACTGGTAGTCGAGCTGAATCGTGGCGCACTGCCACTTCCGCCCGATGGCGTCGGTGACGTCGAAATCGATCTTCGGCCCGTAAAACGCGCCGTCACCCTCGTTGACCGTGTAGGCCTGTCCAGCCGCGTCGAGCGCCTGCCGCAACTGCGCCTCGGCGTGATCCCAGGTGGCCTGTTCGCCAAGGAACTCCTCGGGGCGCGTCGACAGCTTCACCTCGTAGGTGAGCGAGAGATCGCCATACACCCGCTGGACGAGCGTCAGCAGCCGCTGCACCTCGTCGCCGATCTGGTCGGGCGTCACGAAGCAGTGGGCATCGTCCTGCGAGAACTGGCGCACGCGGGTGAGCCCCGACAACACGCCCGAGGCCTCGTTGCGATGCAGCGCCGTCTGCTCGTGCAGGCGCAGCGGCAGGTCGCGGTAGCTGCGCACCTGGCTGCCAAACACCAGCATGTGCCCCGGGCAGTTCATCGCCTTGAGACCCATGGCTTCACCCTCGTCCGACTCGAGCGTGAACATGTTCTGGCGGTAGTGGTGCCAGTGCCCCGAGGTTTCCCACAACGCCTTGTTGAAGAGGATCGGCGTCTTCACCTCGTCGTAGCCGGCCGGGTAGAGCACCGAGCGCATGTAGTCGGCCAGCAGGTGGTAGAGCACCGTCCCCTTGTGCAGCCAGAAGGCCGAACCCGGCGCCCAGGGGTGGAAGGTGAACAG
>JAEZDP010000018.1 GCA_023418055.1 Acidobacteriota bacterium | reverse complement strand
ACGAGACCGCTCCCGATTCCTGCGACGTGGCAAGTACCGTGTTCACGTAGACGTTGAACTGCGTCGCGGCGAGTCCGACCGTGCCGGGCCCCATCATCACGAGAATCTCGCGCAGCGCCGGGTCGCGCGGTGCCACGTCCGGGCGAAACCGGAAGCCTTCCCGGTGCAGCAGCGGCCACTGCATCAGCACCTGTCCCAGCCCGCCGAGCAGCACGCCGATGGCCAGACCCATGACCGGGTCGAGTCCCCAGCCCGGCATCAGCGGGACGAGCGCCACCGCCGCCACGATGCTGGCGACGTTGAACATCGCCGGCGACAGCGACGGAATGAAGAAGCGCCCGAGCGCGTTGAGCATGCCCATCATCGCGACCGCGACCGCGACGAGCACGAGGAACGGGAACATCACGCGGGTGAGCGCGATCGTCAGCTCGAGCTTTCCCGGGACGGCGGCAAATCCGCCCGCGAAGAAGCGCGTCATCGCCGGGGCGCCGAAGATGCCCACCAGCGAGATGACGCCCGTGACCACCACGAGCGCCGTCAATGCGCGACGGCCGAGCCGCCACGCGGCCTCGCGGCCATGGCCCTGCAGGTGCCGGGTGAAGGTGGGCACGAAGGCCGCACTCATCGCCCCTTCGGCGAAGAGATCGCGGACGAGGTTGGGCAGGCGGAACGCCACGTTGAAGGCGTCCATCTGGTCGCTGGCGCCGAACAGGTGGGCCATCACCTGCTCGCGTGCGAGTCCGAGGACTCTGCTGGCCATCGTGGCGCTGCCCGCCAGGCCGGCGGACTTCATCAGCGTGCTGCCACGAGGAGCGTCCATCCGCGACATCATCGCATGGGCCTCGGCGCGCTCCGGCGCACAGACAGCGCCGGCCATTTGACTTCGTGCGCAGCCGCACACTACAAGTGGCTGGTGATGGTGGATCGACCTTCGGGCCTCCGCAGAGGCGTGCTGTGGTGTGCGCTGCTGCTGTGGCTCGTGCCGGGTTCGGCGTTCGGCCAACCTGCCGGCACCAACCACAAGGCCATGGCTGACAAGGCCAGTGCGGCCCTCGAAGCCGGTAACTTCCCTGAGGCCATCGGGCTGCTCCGCGCCCTTGTCGCCGACCTTCCCGACGACCCGGGTCTGCATCTCAATCTCGGCATGGCGCTGACGATGAGCGGGCAGCCGGCAGACGCCGTGCCCGTGCTCGAGCGCGCGCTGGCGCTGCAGCCCGACATGCTGCCGGGCAACCTGTTCCTGGGCCTGGCTCACCTCGAGAGTGGATCCCCGGGCAAGGCGGTCACGCCGCTCGAGAAGGTGGTCGCGGTGGACCGCGACAACGCGTACGCGCGGCAGGCCCTCGGGCAGGCCTACACGATGCTCGAGCAGCACGACCGTGCCGTGGAGCAGTTCGAGGCCCTGCGGCGGACACAGCCCCAGGACCCTCAGCTCATCGCCGCCCTCGGGCAGGGCTACGAGCGCGTCGCGCGGCAGGCTTTCGAGCAGCTGCAGGAGCTCGACCCCGATTCGCCGCACGTCTGGCTGCTCGTGGCCGACGTCCTGCGCGTGCAGGAGAACTACCCGCAGGCCTTCGAACTGCTGCGCAAGGCCCAGCAGGCGTTGCCGGACTTCCCGGGCATCCACGAGAGCGTGGCCGACATCTACGCAGCCACCGGCCACGCCGACTGGGCCGAGACCGAGAAGGCGCGCGCCACGGCGCCCGACTGCACCAGACTGCCCGTGGCCTGCGCTTTCCTCGGCGGGCAGCACCACGACGCGCTCGCCCGCACGCGCGGCGCCACGCAGCCTGCCGCGCTGTACTGGCGCGCCCGGGCCGCCAATGAGCTGGCCAGCCGGACCTTCGACCAGCTTGCACAGCTTCCGCCGTCGGTGGCCGGTCACCTGGTTCGTGCGGACATCTACCGCGCGCAAGGCCAGCCGCTGCCCGCGGCCGAACAACTGCGGCAGGCCCTGGCACTCGCGCCGGGCAATGTCGAGATCGAGCGCGACCTCGCCGGGGCGCTCTTTGCCGCCCGCAACACCGACGAGGCGCTGCCCCTGCTGGCCAAACTCGTGGCCCAGACGCCAGACGACGCCGAGCTGTCGGTGGGGTACGGCGAGATGCTCGTGCAGACGCAGCAGATGGAGAAGGCGATTCCCGTGCTGCAGAAGGCCCTGGCGGCCAAACCCGGGTTGATGCAGGGACACTCGGCACTCGGCCGCGCCCTGCTCGCCACGGGCGATGCCGCCGGCGCCGTGCCACACCTCGAGCAGGCGCTGCCGCTCGACGAGGACGGCAGCCTGCACTACCAGTTGGCGCAAGCCTACATGCGCACCGAGCAGGCGGAGCGGGCCAAACCGTTGCTCGAGAAGTACCGCGAGATGCAGCAGGCGGCACAAGCCCCGCAGGACGACACGCCCGCGCCGACCGCGACGATCACGCCTCCGGTTCGGTGACGACCAGCGTCTGGTTCGTCGGCACGTCGGTCAGCCGCTGCGAGCGGCCGCTCGGCCAGCGCACCTCGACCAGCGGCACGCGCTCGGCCTCTCCCACGCCAAAGTGCACGGGCTCCACCCGCGATGACGCGTAACCCACCGCTGACGTCATCGTGTTGGACTGCGTGCCCACCCTGACCACCGCGCCCAGACCGTCACGATTGGAGGCCGTGCCGACGAGTCTGACACGCAGCCAGCGGTGATGGGACGTGGTGTTGCGCCACACGACGACGCCTTCGCCGAGCCGCGTCGAGATCAGGTCGAGCCGGCCGTCGTTGTCGAGGTCGGCCGCCACCAGGCCCCGATGGGCCGAGACCACCTCGGTGAAGCCATCGGCGACCCGCGCCGAGACGTCCTCGAACCTGCCGCCGCGGTTCACGAACACCGCATTGCTCTCCCGATAGCGCGAGGCCTCGAACTTGTCCACCTCGTCGTTCACGTGCGAGTTGGCGGTGACGACGTCCTTCCAGCCGTCGTTGTCGAGGTCGGCCATCGCCACACCCCAGCCGCTGCGGGCCAGCGTGAGCGTCGCTAGCCCGCTCTGGTGGGTCGCATCGCGGAAGAGGCCGCCGCCGTCGTTCACAAAGAGCGGGAACGTCTCGCCGCTGAGCGCCGTCACGAGCACGTCGGCACGCCCATCGTTGGTCAGGTCGCGGACGTCGAGCCCCATCGAGGACACCGGCCGGCCGAAGCCCGGCAGCGCGAGGCCGGCGAGCAGGCCGAGTTCCTCGAACGTCCCGTCGCCGCGGTTGCGGAAGAAGAAGTTGGGCGTCGTGTCGTTGGTGACCACGATGTCGGGCCACCCGTCCTCGTCGAGGTCGCCGACGCCCACGCTCATGCCCTTGCCGACGTGCGCGCCGATGCCAGACGCCGTCGACACATCCGCGAAGGTGCCGTCCCCCTTGTTGCGATACAGCGTGTTGGCGAGCCCGCCGTAGTGCCGTGGATGGCAGTAGACACGCAGGTTCCGCTCGCGGTCCCCGCAGAAGCGCTCGCGTTCCGGGCTCCAGTCGAGGTAGTTCACGACGAACAGGTCGAGCAGGCCGTCGTTGTCGACGTCCACCCAGGCGGCGGCCACCGACCAGACGGGCGGGGCGATGCCGGCAGCCTTCGTGATGTCCTCGAAACGGCCGTCGCCCAGGTTGCGATAGAGCGTGTGGCTGCCCACGCCTGGGACGAACAGGTCGATGCGGCCGTCGTTGTCGAAGTCGCCAGCCGCCGCGCCCATGCCGAACCCCTCGCCCCGCAGGCCGGCAGCGTCGGTCACATCGACGAACGTCCCTGCGCCCGTGTTGCGGTACAGACGGTTCCAGTAGCGTGGGTCACGCTTGCTGCCATCGGCCGGGTCCACGCCGTTGGGCAGGAACACGTCTACGAGGCCGTCGTTGTCGTAGTCGAACACGGCCAACCCCCCGGGCATCGTCTCGATGACGCGTTTCTCGGGGGTGGCGCCGTTGGCCAGGACGAACGCGATGCCGCCGGCATCCTGCAGGCGCTCGAACGTCGGGAACGAGGGCGGCTGCGCCGCGGGCACGGCCAGGAACGCCGAGCAGACGAGGGCGGCAATGGCCGGGGCGGTGATGCGGGACGCAGACAAAAAAGACGGCCTCGTTTGAGGAACGAGGCCGTAAGGAGGATGGATGAGAGGCTTGCCTGTGAAGAAGCCTTCTCCTCCTAAGACGTCCCTCGCGCGAAAAAGTTTACGTGGCGAGCGCACGGCGCACGCGCTCGCTGACGAGCTTCCCATCGACGAGCTGCCCGCCCAGGCGACCCATCACCGCCTTCATCACGCGGCCCATGTCCTTGGCCGAGCTGGCTCCCGTTTCTTCGATGGCGGACGTGACGGCCGCGTCGATGGCGGCCGGGTCCAGTGGCGGCGGGAGATAGCGCTCGAGCAGCGCGAGCTCGCGGCGCTCCTTGTCGGCCAGCTCCTGTCGTCCGGCCCCCTCGAACTGCTCGATGCTGTCGCGCCGCTGCTTGACCAGGGTCGAAACCACCTGCAGCCCTTCAACCGGCTCGAGGTCGCGCGTCAGCTCCACGCGTCTGTTGGTGAGCGCCGTCTTCAGCATCCGCAGGGCGTCGAGCGCGTCCTGGTCGCGGGCTCGCATGGCCGCGGCAATGTCGGCGGTGACGGTCTCGAAGAGCGACGGGCTGGACATGCGCGTGACGGCTACCGGCCGGGCGGCGTCGGCGAATACGGGTTGATGTACTTCGAGCGGTCGGGTTCCATCGGTGGCGCGGTGGACGACCCGGGTGCCGCGTCAGCCGGCAGACCGTACGGGTTGCCGGCTGGCGGAGCGTTGCCGGGCGCGCCCGGCGTCGGCGACGCCGGCTCGGGCGTGGGGATGGTGCCGGGCGAGGTCAGCACGGTCCCGGTGGAGAACCCCCCTGGGCCTGCAGGCGCCGCTTGCGGCACCGTGCCGTCACCAGCCCCGCCATCGCCCTGCCTCGCGGCGTCGGCCGCCCGCTGCTGCGCGGCACGCGCGGCGAAGTAGCGCTGCGGGTTGGCGTAGTCGAAATCCGTGGAAGACACGGGCACTTCTGCGCCCGTCCCATCATCGACCGCCATCTCGGCGTCGTTCTGCACGACAGCCTCGACCGGAGCATCGGCCTCCATCATCGCGGGCTGGAAGGCCTGCTGCGGCGCAGCCATGGGCGCGGCCATCGGCGGCGGTCCTGCCTGTGCGGACGCGGCATTGACCGACACCGGCATCACGACGATGCGATCGAAGCTGGAGGCGCCGGTCACGCCGGAGCGCCGCGCGGCGGCAATGTAGCCGGCGGCGCTGCGCAGGATGATGTCGAGCGCCTCACGCTCGGGCACACCCTCGAGCTTCAGGGTCAGCGGGGCCCCGGTCATGCGCTCGGCGTCCACGATGCGCGTGTTGCCGACACGGGCCCACTCGGCCAGGATGGCCGCGGGCGTTGCGTTCGAGGCATCGAGTGTGACCCGGCCGTCGTGCAACGTCAGCTGCACCTGCTGCGCGGACGCGGCCGAGGGGAGCCACAGGGCGGCGAGAAGGGCGACGCAGAGCAGGGGTAGGCGATGAGTCATGGCTGAGCCTCGGGGAGACGGCGGATCCTCACAAGTATACGCCCCAGCCCCCGAATTGGCTGGGCGCCGACATCACCTCAACCGGCGTTGACGACCTCAGCGACGTACGCCACGGCCTCGTCGCTCAGCGAGGGGTAGAGCGGCAGCGAACACACTTCGTCAGCGGCCCGTTCGGCATGGGGACACGGCTTCGGGTGCTCGAGTGAGAAGGCCTGCTGGTGCGGAAGGGCGATGGGATAGTGCACCAGGGTCTCCACGCCGGCTGCTCCGAGGCGCGCCTGGAAGGCGGGGCGGTCGGGCGTCCGGACGACGAACAGGTGGTAGACGTGCCCGCCATCGAATTCCGGCGGCACCACGACGGGTGCGCCCGTCAGGGCGTCGCGGTAGCGTGCGGCCAGCGCGCGGCGGCGCGACGTCCAGTCCGGCAGGCGTTCCAGTCGCGCCCTGAGGACAGCCGCCTGCATCTCGTCGAGTCGCGAGTTGAGGCCGAACTCGACGTGGCGATAACGCTCGGTCTGCCCTCCGTTCCGCAGACGGCGGAGGCGTGCGGCGAGGGCCGCATCGTCAGTCGTGACGGCGCCGGCATCGCCAAGGGCGCCGAGGTTCTTGGTGGGATAGAAGCTGAACGCCGCGCCGTGTCCGAAGCTGCCGACTGGCTGGCCCGCACTCGTGCAGAGGTGCGCCTGGGCCGCATCTTCGACAAGGGCCAGTCCGTGCCGCGAGGCGATGGCCGCCAACGCTGGCATGTCGGCCGCCTGCCCGTAGAGGTGGACGGGCATGATGGCGGCGGTGCGCGACGTGATCGCCGCTTCCACCTGGCCCGGATCGATGGTGTGACGCTCCGGGTCGATGTCGGCGAAGACCGGACGAGCGCCCGCCATCATCACCGCCAGTGCCGTGTAGGCGGCGGTCAGCGGCGCGGTGATCACCTCGTCGCCCGGGCCGATCCCGAGGCCGCGCAGCATGAGGGCCAGCGCGTCGGTGCCGGTGCCCACGCCCACGGCATGTGCCGCGCCACTGGCGGCGGCAAACTCGTGTTCGAAGGCCTCGAGTTCGGGCCCCAGCACGAACCAGCCGCTGTCGATCACCCGCTGCACGGCGGTGCGCACGGCGAGGTCGTCTTCTCCGGGGCGCAACGAGAGGAACGGCACGCGCATGGCCATCACACGTAGTCCGCGAGATGTTCGCGATAGTAGGCGAACGTGCGCGTGAGGCCTTCACGCAGAGGCACCTGCGGCTGCCACGCTGTGCGCTCGGCGAAACGGGACGAGTCGGCGTAGAAGCTGCCGATGTCGATGGCCTTCTTCTCGGCCGGCCATTCCACGTAGCGGCGGCGTCCGGTGCCCGCCACCTCGATCATCAATTCGACCAGATCCCGGTGGCTGATCGGCTCGCGGCCGCCCACATTGAACGCCTCGCCGTTGCACCCATCGTCGGCACCCGCCCGCAGGAAGGCGTCGGCCGCATCGTCCACGAAGACGAAGTCGCGCACCTGCGAGCCGTCGCCGAAGATCTCGATCTCCTGGTCTTCGACGATCTTCCGGATGAACCACCCGACGAAGCCCTGTCGGTTGTGGCGAATCAACTGTCGCGGACCGTAGATGTTGGTGAGGCGCAGCGAACACGCCCGGACGCCGAAGACGTTGTTGTAGACCAGGTGGTAGTACTCGCCGGCCACCTTGTTGATGCCGTTGACGTCGGTGGGGCGCACGAGGTGCTTCTCGTCCACCGGCAGGTAGTCGGGGCGGCCGTAGACCTGCCGCGTGCCGGCAAACACCACCTTGACGTCTGGGTTGTTGCGACGGCAGGCCTCGAGCACGGTCAACTGGCTGCGGCAGTTGATGTCCAGGTCGGTGTACGGGTCGCGCATGCTGTCGATGTGGCTGACCTGGCCGGCGAGATTGAAGATGACCTCGCGGTCGCGCACCAGATAGTTCATCGTCGACTGCTGGCGGATGTCGGCGACGTTCACCCGCACGCGGTCCTCGAAGCCACGGATGTTGACGAGTGCCCCGCCGTACTCGGGGATGAGCGAGTCGACCAGCAGCACGTCGGCGCCGAGGTCGGCCAGGGCACGCGCGAGGTTGCTGCCGATGAAGCCCAGCCCGCCCGTGATCATCACGCGCCGGCCGCGATAGAACGCCAGGTACTCGCTCACGGCGTGCGCTCGGCAGCAGGCAGGCGATGCTCGCCCCGGACGACGAGTGCGTGCCACAACTTCAGAACGTCGATGCCGGTCCTGAAGATGCGCGGCACGTTGAAGAACTGCGAACGACCGTAGGCCCGATGGAAGTGGTGCACGGGCACCTCGGCAATCCGGAACCCGGCGTCCTGGATCTTCTTCATCAGCTCGAGACAGATGACGCCGCTGTTCTTCGTCAACTCGACGCGCTCGAACACGGTGCGCCGCATCATCCGGAAATCGCAGTCCACGTCGCGGACCGTGAGCCCGAAGAGCAGCTTGACCGTGTGGTGGTAGAGCCGTCCGATCACGATGCGATGCAGAGGGTCGGATCGGCTGATCTTGTAGCCGTTGACGAGGTCCACCTCGTCGCTCATCTTCGCCCAGAGCAGGGCCATCTCGCTCGGGTCGTACTGGGCGTCGCCGTCGGTGTAGAAGATCAGGTCCTTGGTCGCCGCCGCAAAGCCGCTGCGCAGGGCGCCGCCGTACCCGCGGTTGATCTGATGGTGCACGATGCGCACCTCCGGGTACACCCGCGCCAGTTCGTCGAGCACCTGCGGCGTGTTGTCACGGCTGCCGTCGTTGACGACGATGACCTCGTGATCGGGCGTGAGCTTGCGGGCCGCGAGCAGCGCCGACACCACCATGCTGGCGATGGTGCCGCTGTCGTTGTACGCGGGGAAGAAGATGCTGAGGCCGACAGGGGGGTGGGGAGGTGCCGCGCTCATGCTCGAACGGGCAACACTAGCACAGCGGTCGGCGCCCTGCCACTGCGCACGCCGCCCCTGTCTGGCGATGGGACGTGTCGTGCGGCGATGGGCCGGTCATGGCCGCCGCCGCCGCGCCGCGGGATTGCGCAGCACGACGCGCCACGGCATCAGGACCGACTCGAAGATGACCGACCGCGACATCTTCGACTGCCCCTCGCGCCGCTCCACGTAGATGATGGGCACTTCGCCGATACGGCAGCCGGCACCCATCGCCTCGTAGAGCATCTCGACCAGGAAGGCATAGCCGTCCGACACGAACTTCCGCAGGGGCAGCGAGGCCAGGGAGGACCGCCGCCAGCACCGGTACCCGCTGGTGCAATCGCGGGCTGGCAGGCCGGTGACGCCCCGCACGTAGCGGTTGGCGAACGTGCTCAGGATGAGGCGCCGCAGCGGCCAGTTGACGACACTCACGCCGTGCAGATAGCGCGAGCCGATGACCAGATCGAGGTCGCGGCTGCCGATGGCCTCGACCAGGCGCGGCAAGTACTCGGGATCGTGCGAGAAGTCGGCATCCATCTGGCAGACGATGTCGACGTCGCGCGTGACGGCCACCGACAGGGCATCCACGTACGAGCGGCCGAGGCCCCGTTTGCCGGTGCGATGCATCACCTCGACACGGCCGGGGTGGCGCTCGGCCAGCAGGTCGGCGATGGCCCCCGTGCCGTCAGGCGACTGGTCGTCCACGACGAAGACGCCGTAGGTCGGGCCGCACGCCAGCACCTGTTCCACCAGGATTTCGATGTTGTCGCGCTCGTTGTAGGTGGGAATCACCACCAGCACACGGGGCGCGCCGCCTGCAGGCGCACTGGGCGTCACTCGCGTCCTCCAAACCGCAGGGTCGTGATCTGTTCAGAGACGAGGCCGACCAGGAACACCACGACGGCAAACATCAGCAACAGCACCGAGCCGTTGGGCAGCTTGGCCTGCGTGGCGACCGTCCAGGCGCCGTAGCCGATGCCGACCAGCGCGGCCACCCCGCTGATGGGCACGAAGATCTTGAGCGGGCTGAAGATCGTGACCACGCGCAGGACGATGAGGAAGAAGCGCGCCCCGTCGTGGGCCAGCCGGATCTTCGACGAGCCCGTCCGCTGCAGTGCGTCCACCGGCTCGAACGCGACGTTGTAGCCGGCCTTCACGAAGGCGAGCGTCGTGGTGGTGGGCGTCGAGAAGCCGTTCGGCAGCAGGTGCAGGAACTCCCGCAGCCCCGAGGCACGGGCGCAGCGGAAGCCGGAGGTGAGATCCGGAATCTGACGATTGGTCATGTACGACGCAAAGGCGTTGAGCGCCCCGTTGCCCAGCCGGCGGGCCAGCGACGCCTGGGTGGCAGAGGAGCGGGCGCCGACGACGAGGTCGTACTCGCCGAGCCGCTGCACCAGGCGCACTGCGTCTTCCGGCTTGTGCTGCCCATCGCCGTCGAGCACCAGGATGTATTCGCCTCGCGCGGCGCGGATGCCCGTCTTGATGGCGGCGCCATTGCCCTTGTTGTACGGGTGACGCACCACGCGTGCGCCGGCGGCCTCAGCCTCGCGGCCGGTCGTGTCGGTTGACCCGTCGTCGATCACGATGACCTCGTGCCAACCGGCATGGGCCCGCAGGGCGCTGACGACGCCGGCCACGGCACCGCCCTCGTTGTAGGCGGGAATGAGGACGGATACGGCGTCTGGAGCGGCCACGATGAGGGCGGGGGCGGGCGATCAGCGTCTCGGGACGCCAGCCGTCAGCGCCTCGACGACCCCGTCCCAGGTGATGTCACGCGTCCTATCGTACCCCGCCTCGCCCAGCCGCGCGGCGAGCGCCGGGGCCTCGGCCAGGCGGGTCATGGCCGCGCCGATCGCCTCCGGCGTCGGCTCGGCGACCAGCCCCGAGACCTCGTGGTCCACGAACTCGAGGACGCCGCCGCTGTCTGCGGCCGTGATGACAGGACGTCGGGCGGCAAACGCCTCCAGCGTCACGTAGCCGTAGTCCTCGTCGAATGGCGCGAACACCACGGCGCGAGCCCCGGCATACAGCGCGACGAGCTGCTCTTCGCTGACGGTGCCGAGGAAGCTCACCCGCCCGCGAAGGTCGAGCTCGTCCACGCGACGCTCGAGCCCGTGGCGGAACGTGCCATCGCCCGTCACCACGAGGCGGGCATCGCCCTTCACGCGCGCGAGACCTTCGATCGCCAGCTCGACGCGCTTGACGGTCTCGAGACGGCCGACCGACAGGAAGTAGCCTTGGTCGTCCCCCGGGTGCAGGCGCGGCGCCAGCGGAGAGGGATGGTAGAGCGGCGTCGACGCCACCCCGTTGTAGCGCTGGAGGCGGTCGGACGTGGTGGCCGAGATGGTGTACACGCCCGTGCACTCCGCCAGCATGTCGCGGTCGAATGACCGAAGCCGTTCCCTGACCTCGGTGTCCAGCTCGCGGTGGTCGAAGTCGGCGTACTCGGTCCCGCTCAGGTCGTACGCCGCGCGGTACTGGTGCATCAGCCAGACCACCTTGTTGGGGTGCCTGGCGGCATAGGTGGGGAACTTGGTGGCGATGAGCAGGTCGATGGGCCGGCCGCAGCTCTCCGACAGGTCGAGCAGGCGCCAGGCCGCGGCATGCGCCATCAGCTCGGGCTTCGGATACCACTTGAAGGGGACGCTCACCAGCTCGACCAGGTGAGCCGCCCGCCGCAGCTGGTCCACGAGCGCACGGGTCAGGGCTTCGGCACCGCCGCGCACGAAGGGCACCTGCGCTTCACAGACGAGGATGGTCAACGACATCGGCCGGCCGCGATCCTAGCGCGGTTTCGTGCCTGAAGCGCCCACGGCAGAGCTTGTGCCGCACTACGGCCGGGCTCCAGCGGCGAAACAACGGCGAAGTCCTTGTGGCTCTGAAGTTTCCGTTGACACTCCGGACCCGCGTTGCGGTATCCTCCGCGTGGAGCCAAGTGGAAAAGAATGGAGATTTGTGGTGCTCCGTGGACGTGCGTCAGCCAAAATCGATGACAAGGGGCGGCTCAAGGTGCCAAGTGGCTACCGCGCCATCATCGAAGCCGAATGGGGGACTGGGCTCTACCTGACGAGCCTGTCGTCCTCGGGGGACTCCGTCCGCGTGTATCCCATGAAGGTATGGGAGTCGATTGAAGCAGGGCTTCGACAACTGCCTTCTCTCCATCCGGCCCGAAAGGCCTTCGAATTGACGACGTCGTACTGGGGCCAGGTTGCTGAACTGGACGCCCAGGGCCGCGTCGTCATTCCTCCCCAGTTGAGGGAGGCGGCAGGGGCGTCTGCCGACGTCGAGGTCATTGGGCTCCAGAACTGTCTTGAAGTGTGGAACAGCGACCGCCTGCGACTCAAGGTGGAAAACGTCCCACTCACCGATGAGCACTTAGTGACACTCGGGATCTAGAGGCGCATGCACGAGCCGGTACTGCTTGCGGAAGTCATTGCCCAGCTGGCGCCCGCACGCGGGGGCCTGTATGTGGACTGCACCCTCGGTGCAGGTGGGCATGCGCGCGCCCTGCTCGAGGGGGGTGCGACGCGCCTGCTCGGTCTCGACCGTGACACCGACGCCCTGACGCTGTCGGCCGAGGCGCTGGCGCCCTGGGCCGACCGCGTCGAACTCGTGCACGCCGATTACCGGCAGCTGCCGTCGCTGCTCGACGCGCGCGGGCTCGTCGAGGTGCAGGGCATCCTGGCCGACCTCGGCGTGTCGTCGATGCAACTCGACCAGGCCGACCGCGGGTTCAGCTTCCGCGAAGACGCGCCGCTCGACATGCGGATGGATCGTACGCAGGGCGAGACGGCCGCCGAGCGGCTGGCCTCGGCCGACGAGGCATCGATTGCCGATGCCATCTACCAGTTCGGGGAGGAACGGCACTCGCGGCGCATCGCTCGGGCCATCGTCGCGGCACGCGCCACGGCGCCCATCGAGTCCACCGGGCAGCTGGCTGCGATCGTTCGGCGCGCGATTCCCACGCGGGGATGGCAGCGGATCGATCCGGCCACCCGCACGTTCCAGGCGCTGCGCATCTGGGTGAACGGCGAGCTCGAGGGGCTGGCCACCTTCCTGCGCGACGCCGTCAGTCGTCTGGCGACCGGGGCGCGCATCGCCATCATCGCCTTCCACTCGCTCGAGGATCGCATCGTCAAGCACACCTTCCGTGCGCTCGCGCAGGACCCTGCGCAGCGGCTCGGCATCCTCACCAAGCGGCCCCTCGAAGCGACAGACGAGGAGGTCGCCCGAAACCCGCGCGCCCGCAGCGCGAAGCTGCGCGTCGCCGAAAGGCTGGCCTGAGATGGAGCGCGACTACGTCGTCAAGAAGCGCGTGCAGAACCAGGCCATCGTCCGCGAGGTGGACGAGCAGCGGCAGAAGGAGTTGTTCGGGCTGGTCTGGCTCGGCGCCTTCATGGTGGTGTGCGTGCTGTTTGCCGCCTGGCAGCATCACGTCCATCGCGTGCATGCGGTCCGACAGGCCGAACTCGAGAGCCAGCGTGGTGCGGCGCTGCAGGTGCGGCGTCATCTCCAGCTCGAGATCGCTTCGTTGTCGGCGCCCGATCGCATCGAGCGCCTGGCCGTGCAGCAACTCGACATGCAGCCCCCCGATCGCAGGACCTCCGCGATCGTCGAACGTGTGACGACGGGGCCGGCCGTGACCCCGTCCGTCGTGGCTGCTCGCTGAGCCGCCGAGGGGAGGACGTGGCAGATCTGTTTGCAGAACCCGAGTCGGTGACCTCGTCGCTCAACAACCCGCGACTGGTGCGTGAAGCCCAGGGTGCGGACGTCGAGCCCGTGGATGCCGATGCGTGGCGCGGCACCCTGCGCCGGCGCCTGGTCGCCGTGGGCGTCCTCGTGGCGCTGTGGGGCTGTGGCATCGTCGCGCGCCTCGTGTACCTGCAGGTCTTTCAACACGCGGCCCTCGTGGCGCAGGCCGAGAGCCAGCAGAACCAGACCATCGCGATCAACCCGCGCCGGGGCGAGATTCTCGACCGCCACGGGCGTGTGCTGGCCTACAGCGTCGACGGCGACGTGATCTATGCCGTGCCGAGCGACGTGTCCGACCCGGCAGACGTCGCCCGTCGTCTCTGCGGCGCCCTCGACGACTGCGACGCGGCCGAGCGTGCTGCCATCGAGGACCGCCTGCACAGCCGCCGCGACCGCGCGCCCGTGATGGGCAACCTGAGCACCGAGTCGGCGCGGCGTGTGGACGCCCTGGGGCTGCCCGGCATCAGCGTCACCGTCGGCCCCGGACGCACCAGCTCCATCGGCGTCATCACGCGTGAGGTGGGTGACCTCGAGGAGACGACCGACGCCATCTGCGCGGCCCTCGACCGCCCCTGCGACGAAGACACGCGCGAGACGCTGGCCCGCCGGCTCGAAGGCAAGAAGGACTTCGTCTACATCCGCAAGCGCGCGACGCCTGCCGAGTCGCAGCGGGTGGCCGCGCTCGGCATCGATGCGGTCGGCTTCCTGAAGGAGAGCCGCCGCTACTATCCCAATCGCTCACTCGCCGCATCGCTGCTCGGCTATGTCGATGCCCGCAACGTCGGGGTCGGCGGGCTCGAGTACGTGCACAACACCGTGGTCTCGGGACAGCCCGGATCACTCATCGTGCAGTACGACGCGCAGCGTCGCGTCATCCAGACCCGCGTCAAGGACCAGCCGACGGCGGGCGCCAGCCTCGAGCTGACCATCGACAGCCAGCTGCAGTTCATCGCCGAGCAGGAACTGCAGGCGGCGATCGAGGAACACGGCGCGGAGGGCGGCTCGGTGGTGATGATGGATCCGCACACCGGCGAGGTGCTCGCCATGGTGAGTGCGCCGGACTTCAACCCGAACGACTCGAGCCGTGTCGAGCGGCGCAACCGCCTCAATCGCGCGGTCGAGACCATCTACGAGCCCGGGTCCACCTTCAAGACCTTCACCGCCGCGGCGGCGCTCGAAGAGCAGCTCGTCCGACCCACCGATTTCGTGGACGCGACGATGCCCTGCCACTTCGGCAGCGCCCGTCCGATCAGCGACGTCAAGCCCATCGGCGTGGTGTCGTTCGCCACCGCGTTTGCCAAGTCGAGCAACTGCGGCATGGCGCGTGTGGCGGTGTCGCGGCTCGGCACCGAGCGGCTGATGCGCTACGTCAACCGCTTCGGCTTCGGCGCCCGCACCACGCGTGAACTGCACGCCGAGAGTGGCGGCATCGTCCGCAGCCCTTCGCAGCTGAAGGAACACGACCTGGCGCGCGTCGCCATCGGGTACACCGTGGCCGTGACGCCGCTGCAGATGGTGACGGCGATGAGCGCCGTGGCCAACGGCGGTGAGCTGTTGCGTCCGCGCATCGTGCGCGCGGTGGCGCAGAAGGGCACGCGCCGCAGCTTCGAGCGCGAAGTCGTACGCCGCGCCATCTCGACACAGACGGCGACCAGGCTCACGGCTCTGCTCGAGGAAGTGGTGGCCGACGGCACGGCCGGCGGGGCGCGCATCGACGGCTACACGATTGCCGGCAAGACCGGCACGGCGCGCAAGCTGAACCCCGACAACCGCGGCTACCTGATGGAGTACATGGCCTCGTTTGTCGGGTTCTTCCCGTCGCGCAATCCCGCCGTGGCCATGATCGTCGTCATCGACGGCCCGAAGCGGAAGGGGTACTACGGCGGCGTCGTCGCGGCGCCGGTGTTCAAGCGCATCGCCGAGGCCGCACTGCGCCACCTGGCGGTGCCGCCGAACATCGATCGACGGCCCCCGCTGATGGTCGTGCGCCACGACACGGACACGCGTGTGGCGGCCGTCCCTGTCGTCGACCGCCGGCCGGCCCCCGTGGTGGCGACGTCGCCCGGCGACGGCATGCCGGATCTCACGGGCCTGTCGGCGCGCGAGGTCGTCAAGGTGCTGGCCGAACTGGGGCTGGGGGTGCAGTTGCAGGGTGACGGGCTCGTGGTGAGCCAGAGCATCGAGCGTGACAGCGCCGTGACCCCGGGCGACGTGTGCGTGGTGCGGCTGTCGCGTGAACCGGTCCGCACGCGGGTGCTGGAGGAGGCGCCGTGAAGGGGCCAGCCCTCAGCAGTCTGCTGTCGCGCGTCGCAGGGCTCGTGTCCTTCGACGTCGCGCGCCTCCCCTCGGCGGCGCTCGACGCAGCCGTGACCGGCATCGCCTACGATTCACGCGCGGTCGCCGCCGGGAACGTCTTCGTTGCCCTGCAGGGACTGCAGGCGGATGGTGCCGCCTACGCGCACGAGGCCGTGTCACGCGGTGCGATCGCCATCGTCGGCCGCGACCTGCCTGAGGGCTTGCCGGCCATTCGCGTGGAGGACGGCCGGCTCGCATTGGCGGCGTTGGCCGCCGCCTTCTACGGCCAGCCAAGCGAGAACCTGATCGTCGTCGGCGTCACGGGCACCAACGGCAAGACCACCACGACGTTCCTGCTGTCGTCGATCTTCCAGCAGGCCGGACTTCCGTGTGGACGCATCGGGACGGTCGGCTACCGCATTGGCGACGAGGATCGCCCCGCGCCGCGCACGACTCCCGAGGCGCCCGACCTTCAGCGCATGTTGCGCGAGATGGTGCAGGAAGGTGCTGCCGCCTGTGCCATCGAGGTGTCGTCACATGCCCTCGAGCTGAAGCGCGTGGACTTCGTCCGCTTCGCCGGCGCGATCTTCACCAACCTCACGCGCGACCACCTCGACTTCCATGGCGACATGGACAGCTACTTCGCGGCCAAGCGCAAGCTCTTCGAGCGGCTGCCCGCCGATGCGCCCGCAGCCATCAACATCGACGACCCGCGCGGCGCTCGCCTGGCCGCAGCGGTCGGCTCGCCCATCACCTACGGCATCACGAACGCGGCCGACGTCCGCGCCGTGCAGCTCGATCTGTCGTTGAACGGCATCGACGGGCTCGTGCAGTCCCCCGCGGGGCAGTTCCGCCTGCGCATGGCCATGCCCGGCCGGCCCAACGCCTACAACGCGCTGGGTGCGGCCGCCGTCGCCATCGGCCTGCACCTGCCGCTCAAGGACATCGAGGCGGGTCTTGCGGACGTCCCGGCCGTCCCGGGACGCTTCGAAGTCGTCTCGTCGGCCGCCGACGACGTGGCCGTCATCGTGGACTACGCGCACACCGACGACGCGCTCAGGAACCTGCTCGAGACGGCTCGTGCGCTCACGCGCCAGCGCATCATCACGGTGTTTGGCTGCGGTGGCGATCGCGACCGCACCAAGCGTCCGCTGATGGGCGCCGTGGCCGCGCGCCTGAGCGACCTCGTGGTGCTGACCTCCGACAACCCGCGCTCCGAGGATCCGCTGGCGATCATCGAAGAGATCAAGCGCGGGTTCGTGCCACCCGACGATCGTCCCGCACGCAAGGGCGGCGTGGCGCTGCCGCCGGTGCAGTCCACGCCGTGGCTCGCCATTGCCGACCGAGAGGCGGCGATCACGCGCGCCGTGACGGAAGCCGAGCCGGGCGACGTCGTGCTCGTGGCCGGCAAGGGCCACGAGACCACACAGGTGATTGGCACGCGCACGCTGCCTTTCGACGACGCGGCGGTATCGCGCAAGGCCCTTCTGAAGCGACGCCAGGCGTCGTCGGTGTCGGGATGAGCGGGCGCGCCTTCGTCCTGACGGCGGCCGAGATGGCCGAGGCCTTCGGCGGCACGCTCGCGGCCGGCGTGGCGGCCACCGCGCTGCCAGACGTGTCGATCGACACCCGCACGCTGCAGCCCGGCGCGCTGTACGTGGCGCTGGTCGGCCCCACCTTCGACGGGCATGCGTTTGTGGCCGACGCGGTGGCGCGCGGTGCCGCGGGTGTCGTCGTGAGCGACCTGAGGGCGACCGAGGGTCTGCCGCCGGCGGTGCCGATCATTCACGTCGCAGACACGCTCCAGGGCATGCAGCAGGCCGCCCATGTCGTGCGCCGCCGGTCCGGCACGCGCGTCGTGGCGATCACCGGGAGCGCCGGCAAGACCACGACGAAGGAGATCGCGGCGGCGCTGCTCTCGACGCACGTCACGACGTTCCGGACGCATGGGAACCTGAACAACCACATCGGCCTGCCGTTGTCGCTGTTCCACCTCCATACGTGCCCGGCGATGGCCGTCGTGGAACTCGGGATGAGCGGACCGGGCGAGATTCGCCGCCTCGTCGAGATCGCCGAACCCGACGTCCGCGTGTGGCTCAACGTGGGCTCGGCGCACCTCGGGCACTTCGCGTCGATCGAGGGCATCGCCGACGCAAAGGCGGAGATTCTCGAAGGCGCGGGCCGTGACGACCTGCTGGTGGCCAACGCCGGCGACCCGCTGGTGATGGCGCGGGTGCAGCACTTTGCCGGTCAGACGCTGACGTTCGGCGTCGACGTGGCGGCCGACGTCGCGGTGCGTGACGTCGAGGCCCTTGGCCCGGCCGGCATGCGGGCCACGCTCGTGGCGCGCGGCCACAGCGCGACGTTTTCGACACCGCTCCTTGGCGAAGGCAACCTGGCCAACATCGCGGCGGCCGCTGCAGTGGCGCTCGATGCGGGCGTCCCTTTCGACGCCGTCGTGCGGACCGTTCCGACGATTGGTCCCGCGCCGCATCGGGGACAGGTGGTGCAGGCCCCGGGCGGGTGGACGGTCATCGACGACGCGTACAACTCGAGTCCCGAGGCGCTGCAGCGTGTACTGGCAGCCTTGGAGGCGGTACGCGGCCGTCGCGTGGTGTTGCTCGGCGAGATGCTCGAGCTCGGCGAGGCGTCTGTCGCGCTGCACGCCGAGGCTGGCCGTGCCGTGGCCGCACTGGCGCCGGACGTTCTGGCCGTGGTCGGAGGTGCGGCGGCCGAGGCACTCGTGAGGGCGGCCGTCGACGCGGGTCTCGACCCGGCTCGCGCGTCGCACGAGTCCGACAGCGCGACGCTGGCCGCGCGGGTCCGGTCCCTGGTCCGTCCAGGCGACGTGGTGCTCGTCAAGGGCTCGCGCGGTATCGCCATGGACCGCGTCGTCGCGGCGCTGGTGGAGGAGGCCTGATGCTCTATCACCTTCTCTTCCAGTGGCACGAGCAGATTTCGCTGCTCAATGTCACGCGCTACATCACCTTTCGCACGGCCGCCGCCAGCATCACGGCGCTCGCCGTCAGCCTCCTGCTTGGATCGTGGATGATCCGGAAGCTCCGCGAGTTCCAGATCGGCCAGGTCATCCGGCACGAAGGTCCCGAGAGCCATCGCCCGAAGGCCGGCACGCCGACGATGGGCGGTCTGTTGATCCTCTCGGCCGCGATCGTGCCGACGCTGCTGTGGGCGGACCTCACCAACCCGTACATCTGGGTGGCGGTGTTGTCGACGCTGTCGTTCGGTGCCATCGGGTTTGCCGACGACTACCTCAAGATCACGCGGCGCGACCATCACGGCCTGCGTCCACGACAGAAGCTCGGCGCACAGATCGTGGTGGCGCTGTGCGTCGGTGCGACCCTGCTGGTGCTGGCCAATCAGGGGCTCTACAACACGCGGTTGATCTTCCCATTCTTCAAGAACCTGATTCCCGACCTCGGCTACTTCTACCTGGCCTTCGCCGGCTTCGTGCTGGTGGCCTGGTCGAACGCCGTGAACCTGACCGACGGGCTCGACGGCCTGGCGATCAGCACGTTTGCCGTCGCGGCTGCCACGTTCACGGCACTCGCCTACGTCACGGGTCACGCAGTGCTGGCCGACTACCTGCTGCTCGTGCGCTTCCCGCCGGCGGGTGAACTCACCGTGTTCTGCGGGGCGCTGGTCGGCGCGAGCCTCGGTTTCCTCTGGTACAACTCGTACCCGGCCGAGATCTTCATGGGCGACGTGGGCTCGCTCGCCCTCGGCGGTGCCATCGGCACGGTCGCGCTGCTCATCAAGCAGGAACTGCTCCTGGTGGTGGTCGGGGGCGTCTTCGTGATGGAGGCCGCGTCGGTGGTCCTCCAGGTGGCCTCCTTCAAGATGACCGGCCGGCGCGTCTTCAAGATGGCGCCGCTGCATCATCACTTCGAACTCATCGGGTGGAGCGAACCGAAGGTCATCACCCGGTTCCTCATCATCGCGATCGTCTGTGCGCTCTTCAGCCTCACCACGCTCAAACTGCGATGACCCTGCTGCCGATGGACCTCAACGGGCGTCACGTGGTGGTGATGGGCGCGGGACGCAGCGGCGTGGCGGCCAGCCGTCTGCTGGTGTCGCAGGGGGCGCAAGTGCGGCTCGTCGACGAGCGCACGTCGATCGACGAGGCCGATGCGATGCGCGCCGAGGGCATTCACGTCATTGCGGGGTCCATGGCGCCCGAGGTGTCGGGTGGCGCAGACCTCGTGGTGGTGAGTCCAGGGGTGGCGACCGATCACCCTGCCGTCGCGGCGGCTCGCGCGCACGGCCGCCACGTGATCGGCGAGCTGGAACTGGCCTGGCGCCACCTGGCCGGTCCGGTGATCGCGGTGACCGGTTCCAAGGGCAAGTCGACGACGACGACGCTCATCGGCCGGATGCTCGAGGCCGGCGGGCTCGACGTGCAGGTGGGGGGCAACATCGGCGTCGCGCTCAGCGCCCAGGTGGCGACCAGCACGGCTTCCACGTGGCACGTCGTCGAGACCAGCAGCTTCCAACTCGAGACGATCGAGCGCTTCAGGCCAGACATCGCCGTGTGGCTGAACTTCTCGCCCGACCATCTCGACCGCCACCACACGGTGGAGGCGTACGCGGCTGCCAAGGCGCGCGTGTTCGAGAACCAGACGAGTGACGACTGGGCGGTGTGCCCGGCCGACGAGGCCGCGATCATCGATGCGGCGCGTCGAGGTGGTGCGCGCGTGCGCACCTTCGGCTCTGCTGCGTGTGTCGAGGACGGCGTGACCCACGTCGGCGACGACGTGGTGCTGCGGCGCCCGGGCGTGGCCGACCGTGTGCTGCTGCCGGTATCGGCCGTGGAACTGAAAGGTCAGCACATGTTGACCAATGTGCTGGCCGCGTGCGTCGTGGCCGACCTCGTGGGCGTGGGTCCGGAGGCCATGCGCCAGGGGCTGGCGGGCTTCACCGGGCTCGAGCATGCACTCGAGCCGCTCGCGCCCGTCGCCGGCGTGCAGGTGTTCAACGACTCGAAGGCCACCAACGTCGATGCCGCCCTCAAGGGCATCGAGGCCTTCGACACACGCGTGGTAGCCATCATCGGCGGCGTGTACAAGGGCGGCGACTTCGGGCTGCTCGCTGGCCCTCTGGCGCGTCGCCAGGGCGAAGCGGTCCTCATCGGCGAGTCCGCCGACCGCCTCGAGGCGGCGCTGGCCCCGGCGGTGCCCACCTCGCGGGCCACGACGATGGACGAGGCCGTGGATGTGGCGCTTGCGCGTGCGCGTCCCGGCGACGTGGTGCTGCTGGCGCCTGCCTGTTCGAGTTTCGACATGTATCGCGACTATGCCGAGCGTGGTCGCGCGTTCAAGGCCGCCGTCTCGCGTGCACGCGAGGCCGCGGGGGGAAGTGCAGGACCGGATGAACAGTGAACAGTCATCAGCCGGCATGACGCGGTCAAGAGCCGTCCGCTGGGAACGCAGGCTGCCCCGGCTTGCGAGGTCGGTGTCTTGGCCCGTCTGTCTGCTGATGACTGTTGACTGTTCATCGTCGTCCTGCACCTCAACGTTTCGGGTGCAGGCCGTCGCATCTTTAGGGGGCGGGAGCGGAGAGTCATGGCGCGCAAGCTGAAGTCCGACCGGTGGCTGTTCATCGCCACGTTCTTCCTCGTGTGCGTCAGCGTGGTCATGGTGTATTCGGCGCTCGCCGGAAAGGCGCTCGACGGCGACGGCATGCCGATGCAGATCATGATGCGCCAGCTCACCTGGGCGCTGCTCGGCTTCCTCCTGCTGACGGTGACGATGCGCATCGACTACCGGTCGTGGCAGCAGCCCGGCGTGGTGATGCTGGCGCTGGCGGCCGTCTTTGCCGGCCTCGGCCTGCTGGCCGCCATGAAACTCGCCGGCGTGGCACACGAGGTGAAGGGCGCGTCGCGGTGGTTCACCTTCGGGGGCGTCACAGTGCAGCCCTCCGAGTTCGCCAAGCTGGCGGTCATCCTGTTCGTGGCCGATCGCCTGTCGCGCCACATGGACCGCATCAACGACCTGAAGATCGTGCTGGTGCCGGTGACGGCGGTCATCGGCGGGCTGGCGCTGCTCATCCTGTATCAGCCGGACCTGGGCACGACCGTCTCGATCGCACTCGTGGCGGGCGCGATGCTGTTTGCCGGCGGGCTGAGCATGCGGTATCTCGCCGGCGGCGTGACGCTGGCGCTGCCGCTGCTGTACGTGCTCGTGTGGAACGAACCGTACCGCAAGGCGCGGGTGCTGGCGTTTCTGGACCCGTGGGCCGACCCCTTGAACACGGGTTTTCAGATCATCCAGTCGCTCATCGCCGTCGGGACGGGCGGCATCGTCGGGCGCGGGCTGATGGAAGGGCTGCAGAAGCTGCGCTTCCTGCCCGAGCCCCAGACCGATTTCATCTATGCGGTGATTGCCGAGGAGTTCGGCCTCGTCGGCTCGCTGCTCGTGCTGCTGTGCTTCCTCGTCATCGCCTGGCGCGGGTTCCGCGTTGCCGCCCACGCGCACGACCGCTTCGGCGCCATGCTGGCGGTGGGCCTCACGGCGATGATTGCCGTGCAGGCGCTCATCAACATCAGCGTCGTGCTCGGGCTGCTGCCCACCAAGGGGCTGCCCCTGCCGTTTGTGAGTGCCGGCGGGTCGTCGATGCTGGTCAACCTGCTGGGGCTCGGCATCCTGCTCAACGTGTCGCAGCACGCGTCGGTCGAGGTGTGAAGGCAGTGACGGCAGCGGTCCAATCTTCGGTGCGGCGCGTCATCGTGGCCGGCGGCGGCACGGGGGGACATCTCTACCCCGGCATCGCCGTGGCGCGGGCACTGCTGCGGCGGGACCCGACGCTGCGCGTGAGCTTCGTGGGCACGGCCCGCGGCCTCGAACACCGGGTGGTGCCGCACGAAGGCTTCGAACTCGATCTCATCCGGAGTGCCGGTCTGAAGGGGAAGAGCGCCGGAGCGGTGGCCCGCGGCGTGGGCGTGCTTCCGCTGAGTGCCGCCGACGCGTGGCGCGTGCTGTCGCGTCGTCGTCCCGCCCTGGTGATTGGCGTCGGTGGCTACAGTTCCGGACCGGTGGTGGCACTGGCCGCCCTGCGCGGGGTGCCGACGCTGCTGCTCGAGCAGAACGCCATGCCGGGGCTCACCAACCGCCTGCTGGCGCGGCTGGTGGACGCGGCGGCCGTGACGTACGAGGCGTCGCTGCCCTGGTTCCACGGTCACGGGGTGGTGACGGGCAACCCCGTCCGCGAAGCGTTCCTCTCGGTACCGCCGCTCGCGGCGGCGGAGGGAGCGCGGCGATCGTTGCTCGTCTTTGGAGGTTCCCAGGGTGCACGAGCGATCAATCAGGCGATGGTGGCGGCCGCGCCGCACGTACGTGAGAGCACGGGAGAGCTGGAGATCGTGCACCAGACGGGTGAACGCGAGGCGTCATCGGTAAGCGAGGGGTATCGGGCGGCAGGTATCGCGGCCGAGGTGCATCCCTTCCTGGACGACATGCCCGCCAGGATGGCACGGGCCGACCTGCTCGTCTGCCGCGCCGGTGCGACGACGCTCGCCGAGCTGACGGCGGCTGGTCGTCCGGCCGTGCTGATTCCGTTCCCCAACGCCACCGACGACCACCAGCGCAGCAACGCCGCCGCGCTGGCCTCGGCCGGGGCGGCCGTGGTGCTCGACGAGCGGGATCTGACGCCGACCTCCCTGGCGTCCACCGTGAGCGCGCTGCTCAGCGACGCGACGACGCGCGTGACCATGGCCGCGCGCGCCAGGGCCCTTGCACGGCCGGACGCTGCCGAGCAGATTGCGACACGCGCGTTCGAACTGATGGGGGCCACGGCGTGATGGCCACGACGCCCACGCCTCGCTCGCTCGACGCCGCCGACCGCCGCGCCGCGCCGCTGCTCGGACGAACCCGTCACGTGCACTTCGTCGGGATCGGCGGCATCGGGATGAGCGGCATCGCCGAGTTGCTGGCGCAGCAGGGCTACACGGTGAGTGGTTCGGACGCGAAGGCGTCGGACCTCACACGACGACTGGAAGGACTCGGCGTGCGGGTGCACGAGGGGCATGCGGCCGCGCACGTGGGGCCGGCAGACGTGGTCGTGGTCTCGTCGGCCGTGAGTCCCGACAACCCCGAGGTCGCCGAAGCGCGTGCCAGCGGCATTCCGGTGGTGCCGCGGGGCGAGATGCTGGCCGAGTTGATGCGCCGCACGTTCGGCATCGCCATCGGCGGCGCGCATGGCAAGACCACCACCACCTCGATGGTGGCCTTCGTGCTCGAACAGGCGGGCCTCGACCCGACGGCCGTGATTGGTGGCCGCCTGCGTGCGTTCGGCAGCAACGCCCGCCTGGGCCACAGCGCGTACATGGTGGCGGAGGCCGACGAGAGCGACGGATCGTTCCTGAAGTTGTCGCCCTCGCTCAGCGTCATCACCAACGTCGATCGCGAACATCTCGACCACTACCAGACGTTCGAGCGGGTGCTCGACGCCTTCGTCGAGTTCGCCAACCGTGTGCCCTTCTACGGCGCGGTGGTGGTGGGGATCGACGATCCGCACCTCGCCGCGCTCGTGCCGCGCATGACGCGCCGGGTTGTCACGTACGGCGTGGACCGCACCGATGCCGACGTCAGCGTGCGCGACATCGTGACGGCCGATGGCCGAACGCACTGCCAGGTGTGGCACAGGCCGCAGCCGGGCGCTGCTCCGGTCACGCTGGGGTCGCTGACCTTGTCGGTGCCCGGCCGCCACAACCTGTCGAATGCGCTCGCCGCGGTGGCTGTCAGCCTCGACCTCGGCATCCCGTTCGCGAAGATCGCCGCAGCCCTCGAGGTGTTTGCCGGTGCCGAGCGTCGACTTCAGGTGGTCGGCACGGCGGGTGACGTGCTCGTGGCCGACGACTACGGGCACCATCCCACCGAGATCGCGGCGGTGCTGCGTGCGGTCCGGGATGCATGGTCCCGCCGCGTGGTCGTGGTGTTCCAGCCGCACCGGTACACGCGCACGGCGGCCCTGCTCGACGACTTCGCCACGACGCTGGCGCAGGCCGACCTGGTGCTGCTGACGCCCATCTATGCGGCCAGCGAGGCGCCGCTGCCGGGCGTGTCGTCGGCCGTCCTGGCCGAGCGTATTGCCACTCGTGGCGGCGCGTCGGTAAGGGTCCTCGACAGCCTCGACGACGTGCCGGCGGCGGTGGCCGACCAGGCGCGCGGCGGCGACATCGTCCTCACGCTGGGGGCCGGGTCGATTGGCGCGATGGCCCCTCGGATCCTCGAGCGGCTCCGACAGGAGGCGAGCTGATGGCGCGGGCTCCGCGAAGCACGCGCGTGCCAGGCGTGCAGACGCACGACCGCCGGTTCCGGCGGTCGCGAGGGCGCGGCGAGCAGACCGCGCGCCAGCGCTGGTCCACGCGCATCTGGCGCGCCGCCAAAATCGGCGTGTTGTCCAGCGCCGTCGTGTGGGCGGCGGTGTTTGCCTACACGGCCGTCACCGCGAGCGCGTGGTTCACCGTGCAGGACATCCGTGTGCGTGGCAACGACCGTCTCTCGACCGGCGAAGTGTCGATGCTGCTCGACGGCCTGCGTGGCAGCAACGTCGTGGTGTCTCCGCTCGACCCCTGGCGGACCCGTCTGCTCGGATCGCCCTGGGTGAAGGATGCGGCGATCCGGCGCGTACTGCCCGATGCGGTGGACGTCACCATTCTCGAGCGCGAAGCCGTGGCGCTCGTGCGCGATGGCAGTGACCTCCTGCTGATGGACGCCGACGGCGTGACCATCGACGAGTACGGGCCGCGCTATGCGTCGCTCGATCTCCCGATCGTCGAGGGCCTCGATCTCGAAGCAGACGCGTCGGCTGCCGAGACGCCGCGCGCGCTGGCACTGGCGGCGTTGCACGACTTCGAAGGCGCGGGCCTGCTCTGGCGGGTCTCGCAGGTCGACGTGTCGCGTGCGCGTGACGTGGTCGTGACGATGACCGACGACCCCACGCTGCTGCACCTCGGCGACGGCAGGTTTGCCGAGCGGCTGCAGTCGTACATCGACATGGCGCGTCGCCTGCAGGCGATGTCGAGCACACTCGAGTACGTGGACCTCCGGTTCGACGACCGTGTGTACATCCGGCCGCGCGACAAGGGCGTGACGTTCGCGCAGACGGCCGTGTCCGAGCCGTCGGTGGTCGAGGCCGACGAGATGCTCGAGGGCGAAGTGATTCCCGATACCGACACGTCGGGACAGGAGTGAGCGTGGCAATCAGCAGGGGACGGAGGAATCGTGGCTCGTAGCGAACGGTATCTGGTGGGCCTCGATGTCGGCACCACGAAGGTCGCGGCCATCGTGGGAGAGGTGACCGACGACGGCGTGGTGGAGATCATCGGCATCGGCACCTCCGAGGCCAGGGGCATCCGCCGCGGAGCGGTGGTCAACCTCGACGAAGCGGTGGAGTCGATCAAGAAGGCGATCGAGGAGGCGGAGCTGACCGCCGGCATCGAGATCGACTCGGTGTACCTCGCCCTGTCGGGGGCGCACATCAAGGGCTTCAACAGCCGAGGCGTGGTGGCCGTGTCCGGCAAGACGCGCGAAATCACGCGCGACGACGTGCGGCGTGCGCTCGATGCGGCCAAGGCGTTCGCACTGCCGAGCGGCCGCGAGATCCTGCACGTGCTGCCCCAGGACTTCGCCGTCGACGACGAGGAAGGCATTGCCGACCCGGTCGGCATGACCGGCTCGCGCCTCGACGTCAACGTGCACATCGTCACCGGCAGTGCGGCGTCGATGCAGAACCTCGTGTCGTGCGTCAACCGGGCGGGCGTGGCCGTGGTGGACACGGTGCTCGAACAGATTGCCGCGGCCGAGGCCGTGCTGACGCCCGACGAGCGGGAGCTTGGCGTGGCGCTGGTGGACATCGGCGGCGGCACCACCGACTTTGCCATCTTCGAGCGCGGCAGCCTCTGGCACACCGGGGTGGTGGCCATCGGCGGTGACCACTTCACCAACGACATCGCGGTCGGGCTGCGCACGCCGGTGCCCGACGCCGAGAAGCTGAAGCGTCGCTGCGGCTGCGCCCTCAACGCCATGGTGGGTGAGGACGAGACCATGGAGGTGGCCAGCGTCGGCGGCCGGCGGCCCCGCGTGATGGCGCGGCGCATCCTCTCGCAGATCCTGCAGCCGCGCGCGGAGCAGGTCTGCCACATGTTGTGGGACGAGATTCGCAAGGCCGGCTGCAGCAACTCGCTGCACTCGGGCATCGTGTTCACCGGGGGCGGCGCGTCGCTCGATGGCATCGCGGAGATTGCCGAGCAGATCTTCGACCTGCCGGTACGCCGCGGCGTACCGGCGGATGCCACGGGCATCGGCGACCAGGCCAGCAGCCCGATGTATGCCACCGCCGTCGGCCTCGTGATGTATGCCAGCCGGAACCGTCCGCAGACCACGTCGCGTGGCGCCTCGGGCACGGTTGGTCGCGTCGCCGAGTGGTTCGGCGCGTGGTTCAGGGAATTTTTCATCGGTCGGTGATGGGGCGAGTGCCCCTGGCGGGCACGCGTGGATCGACGGGCTCTTGACACAAGGAAGCGGGGGAGGATGGACAACCAGGGCGCAGGCATCGGGATGGCGGCACGACAGCAGGCACAGGACGCCGAGGCGGCACGGCTGCGGCTGACCCTCGACACGGAAGTACGGGCGGGCGCCCGCATCAAGGTCGTCGGCATCGGCGGCGGCGGCAGCAACGCGGTGAACAGGATGGTCCGGACCGGGCTCTCCGGCGTCGAGTTCATCGTCGCCAACACGGATCTCCAGGCGCTGCAGCAGAGCCCCGCACCGACCAAGATCCAGATCGGCGGCAAACTCACGAAGGGCCTGGGCGCGGGGGCCGATCCGAACGTCGGCCGCAACGCCGCCCTCGAGGACACCGACAAGCTCATCGAGGTCCTCGACGGCGCAGACATGGTCTTTGTGACCACCGGTCTCGGGGGTGGCACAGGCACCGGAGCAGCGCCCGTCATCGCCAGCCTCGCGACCGAACTCGGCGCGTTGACGATTGCCGTCGTCACCCGCCCGTTCAAGTTCGAGGGCCGGCGGCGGGCGTCGCAGGCCGAACGTGGCCTCGCCGAACTGCGCGACTGTGTGGACACGGTCATCACCATCCCCAATGAGCGGTTGCTTGCCACGATCGACCGCCGGACGCCACTGCCCGACGCGTTTGCCGCCGCTGACGACATTCTTCGACAGGCCATCCAGGGCATTTCCGACCTGATCCTCGTGCCCGGCCTCATCAACCTCGACTTCGCCGACGTCAAGACCATCATGTCGGGGATGGGCTTCGCCATCATGGGCACCGGCGTCGCCGACGGCGAGGATCGCGCCATGGAAGCAGCCAATCGGGCCATCTCGAGCCCCCTGCTCGAGGACGCGTCGGTGCGCGGCGCCAGGGGCGTCATCATCAACGTCACGGGCGGCTCGGACATCTCGCTGCTCGAGGTGAGCGAGGCGTCGTCGATCATTCAGGAGGCCGCCCACGAAGACGCCAACATCATCTTCGGCGCGGTCGTGGATCCGACGATGCAGGGGCAGATCAAGATCACGGTCATCGCGACGGGGTTCGACCGCCCCGAGATGGCGTCGCGTGGGTCGGCGAGCCAGACGCCCGTGGAGCTCAACCAGTACCACGGGTGGCAGCCCGAAGTGCCTGCCGCCGAACCAGTGGCGGGCCGCGTGTCGATCGTGCGGCGTCCGGCCATCGAGCTGCCGTCGGCCTCGAGGGCGGGCAGCCTGGCGCTCGACATCGACCTCGCGACTGGCACCGACGGTGCGGCCTCGCCCATCGACGTTCCCGCGTTCCTTCGCCCGCAGCGCGACTAGCCTTCCCTCACGTCGGGCAGACGTGCCGCATGCCCGTGCGGCACGTCGTCCGTCGAGGGGCGTGCGAGAGCAACTGGCCCGCCATTGCGGTGCCACGTCCCCGGCGCGTGCCGACCGCCGTCCCTCCTGGAGCCAGCGCTCACCCGTCCGAGCCGTCGCCTTGACGGGTGGTACAGTAGATAGATCCACTGCCGCCGGGATCGCCGCCGGTGCATGGTCAACAGGCGTGCCGCACACGCCTGTCGCTGGTGCCGGCCATCGTCGATGGTCATCTTCGCGAACATGTATGCCTGCATGCCCCGTACGCCTCAGTGGTGGCGGCCCGGGGAACACAGTGATGAAGTCTCACGACCTCCGCGAACGTGCGCGCGCCACGCTGGCCCGTGAAATCGGCTCGATCGTCAAGCCGCACGGCGACCGCCTGCGCATCGCCCTGGCGTTTCCCAACACGTACTTCGTGGGCATGTCGAACCTCGGCCTGCAGACGGTCTACCGCCTCTTCAATGAGCGCGACGACGTGGTGTGCGAGCGGGTGTTCCTGCCGCCGAAGCAGGAGTTGCAGGCCCAGCTCGCGTCCGGCGCCCGACTGCTGACCCTCGAGTCGCAGACCCCCGTGCGAGACTTCGACGTCTTCGCCTTCTCGGTGTCGTTCGAGTGGGACTACCCGAACCTGCTTGCGATGCTGCGTCTGGCCGGCATGCCCGTCTACGCGGCCGAGCGTCAGCAGGGACGTGACCCGCTCGTGCTGCTCGGCGGGGCGGTCACCTTCGTCAATCCCGAGCCCCTCGCGCCCTTCGTGGACGTCGTGGCTGCCGGTGAAGGCGAAGCGCTGATCCCCGACTTCGTGGAGCAAGTGCGCGAGGCCACCGGCCGTGCCGACCTCCTCCGGCGGCTCTCCGGCAAGCGCGGGTTCTACGTGCCGTCCGCCTGGGAACCGGAATACGCCGCCGACGGCAGCCTGGTGACGATGCATGGCAAGGCGGAGATGGGGGTGACGGGCCCGGTGAGGAAGGCGGCAGTGAAGACGACGGACCGGCTCGATCCGCCGCATACGGCCATCCTCACGCCAGACACCGAATTCGGCTCGCGCTTCCTCGTGGAGGTGGTGCGCGGGTGTGCCAATCTGTGCAGGTTCTGCTGGGCGGGCTACAACTACCTGCCGGTGCGCGCCTTTCCCGCCGACCGGATTCTCGCCCTCGCCGAAGCGGCACGCACGCACGCCACGCGTGTGGGGCTCGTGTCCATTGCCCTCTGCGACCATCCCGACATCGACGAGATCCTCGCCCGCCTCTCGGCCATGGGCTATTCGATCAGCCCCGCATCGCTGCGGCTCGACGACCTGACCGAGTCGATTGTCCAACGGCTCGTGCAGAGCGGCGAGCGCACGATCACCATCGCGCCCGAGACCGGCTCGGACCGCCTCCGTCGGGTCATCAACAAGACGATGACCAACGACGAGATCCTCGAGAAGGCCGAACTGCTGTTTGCGAGCGGTGTCGAGAGCCTCAAGCTGTACTTCATGATCGGGTTGCCGACCGAGACCGACGAAGACCTGGTGGCCACGCGCGACCTCGTGGTGCAGCTGCGCGAGATCATGCTGTCGCATGCCAGGGGCCGGGGACGAATCGGGCGCATTGTCGGCAGCGTGAACCCACTCATCCCGAAACCGGGGACGGCGTTCCAGTGGATGCCGATGGAAGATCCGGCCATCACCGACAAGAAGGGCAAGCGGCTGCGCTCGTTGTTGTCGGGCCTCGACAACGTGTACTTCAACATCAAGTCGGAACGACACTCGTTCTACCAGGCCCTGATGTCGCTCGGCGACCGCCGCGTGGCGCCTGTCATCGAGCACGTGGACCTGAACGGCGGCGACTGGAAAGGGGCAGTGGCGGCAACCGGCATCGACGCCAGCTTCTACATCTTCCGCGACCGCAGTCGCGATGCCTACCTGCCATGGGACGTCATCGACGGCGGCATGAAGCAGCAGTTCTTCCGTGGTGAACTCGACAAGGCCCTCGCCGCCGAGTGGACGCTGCCCGCGAAGCGGCAGAAGGAAAACCCGCGGCTGCTGCCTATGTTGTCGTGATCCCGTCCGATGTCCGCGGTGCTGGTCAGACTGTTGCTCGGCGGTCTGTTGGCAGCCGTCGGCCTGCTCGCCTTCGAGTTCGGCGCTGACAGCGTCGGCGGGTCGGACTCGGCCGGCTACCTCCTGCAGGCGCAGCGGTGGCGCGCCGGCGAGATTCGCCAGCCTCTCCCGCTGACCGGGCTCCCCGTGGCGGACCACGCGTGGGTGCAGACCCCGCTTGGGTTCAGACCCGCGCCCGGAGGCGATGCCACCGTTCCCATCTATCCGCCCGGGTGGCCGCTCGTGCTGGCGGCCGTCAGTGCGTTCGGACAGGACTTCGCCGTGCGCATGGCTCCGGCCGCGGCTGCGCTGCTTGCGCTCGTGGCCATGTACGCACTGGCGCGTGCGTGGCAGCGACCTGTCGCAGCGCTGGCGGCCGTTTCGGCGTACGCCAGCACGACGCCGTTCCTGTTCCAGGCCCTGCAGCCGATGTCGGACGTGCCGGCCCTCGCCGCCTGGCTGACCGCGTTCGCGGCCGCGACCAGACCTGGACAGGCAGGGCTTGTGACGTGTGGCGCGGCCGTGGCCTGCGCCATCGCCATCCGCCCCAATCTGGCGCCTCTCGCGCTCAGCGTGGCGTGGATGGCGTGGAGCAGTAGTGCACCGGCACATCGCACGCGCCGCGCGCTCAGTGCCCTCGTGCCCGCGCTGGCTACGGCCATCGGGTACGCCCTGTGGCAGCGCACCCTCTACGGCAGCGTGTGGCAATCCGGCTACGGCACGGCCTCTGAACTCTTCTCGGCCAGCCATGTGTGGCCCAACCTGCTCCGCCAGTTGGACTGGATCGGCACGGTCCACGGTGCTCCCGGCCTGCTGCTGCTGGCCGTGGGCGCTTCGGGATGCGCCAGCCGCGCGACATTGCCGCGCCCCTTGCTGACTGCCGGTCTGACGGTGTGGCTCATTCATCTGGCCTACCTGCCTTTCGACGACTGGACCTACCTGCGCTTCGTGCTGTTGCCGCTTGCCGTGCTCACGCTGGCGGCGACCTCGGTCGTGGACCGGCTGACCACACGTATCGCCAGGCCGGGAGTGGCGGCAGCCACTTTCCTCGCACTCGCTGCAGCCGTCATCGCCACCAACGCGGACCGTGCGACTCGCCTCGGCGTCTTCGAGATGCACCGCGCCGAGGCGAGGTATCGGCTGGCCGCGACGTTCGTCCGTACCCACACGCCACCGGACGCGGTGGTGCTGGGGGCTCAGCACTCTGCCGCCGTCGTGACGTACGCCGGTCGTGCCGTCATTCGGCTCGACCTGCTGCAGCCCACTGACGCCGTCGTCCTTCTCGACCGGCTGAGGGCAGACGGCCGCCCCGTCGTCAGCGTGCTCGACGATGAGGAGAGGGTGGACGTGTCGAGCCGCTTCGGATCCATCGAGGCGCTGCGGTTGGATTGGCCGCCGCGCGCACGCATCGGGCGGCCCGCGCGGACTCGCATCTGGTTCCTCGACGACCGACGTGCCCATCGCGCTGGCGAGCGCTACGCGACCACCCCCGTGTGGCCTGAACGCCGGTGACGCCTAGACCGCCAGTGCCTGCTCTGCTTCGTGCTGTTCGTAGGCGGCCAGGATCTGGTCGCGCAGCTTGTCCTGCGCCTCGGGGTCGACCAGCGGCCGAAGCAACGCATATGTCCGTCGTTCGCCGTTGACCGTGTAGGTGCGGGCGGGGAAGGTGACGTTGCGCCTGCCCGAGGGCGAGCGGCGTTCCCAGATGGAGAACCCGAGCAGCCGCAGGCCGTCGAGTTCGCCACTGGTGAAGTGCAGTTCGACGTCGGCCAACTTCCCTGTCGGCGAGCTTCCATCGGCCGCGGTGTGAATCTTGATGATCATGAGTGTGCCTCCTCGGACGGACAATCAACTCCTGCCGTGCCGTGTGAGAGAGCAAGCGGCGGACCATCAGGGGGCTGTCGCGCCCACCGCACAGCAACCCTCACCCTGAGAACCACTTGGCTGGAGACAGCGACGTCGAGGGGAGGGTGACGGTGTGGCAGCGACACGCGGGAAGCGACAACCCGGGTTGACGCCAGCCAACGCGCGTTGCCCGGCGGTGACGTCCGACGACCATGACGAGCGCCGCCGCGGCCATGGTTGAGTTCGATGCACGGCGCGCGGCGGACTGGACGCTGGCGATGGCGTGAGGCACCATGCGATCTCGCATGGCCGTTGCCGCTGCGCTGCCGACCCCGTCGCCGCCCTTTCGCTGGACCGAGGCTCCGTGGGGGCCTGCGCTGGTGTGCGATGCGTTGTCGCCCCACGCCTGGCACTTCTTCTCGGCGCGAGGGGTGGAGGTGTCGGGTCCTGAGGACGCCCCTGCCTGGAGTGACGTGGCGGCCGCTCTGGGCGTGCACGTCGACCGGTTGTGGCGGGTGCACCAGGTGCATGGCATCGACGTGACGGTCGCCGATTGCGCGCCCGCAGGCCCAGACGCGTGGCCGCAGGGCGACCTGCTCGTCACCGAGCGCGAGGATGCGGCGCTGGCGATCAGGACGGCCGACTGCGTGCCCATCCTGCTGGTGGACCCGGTGCGTCGGATCGTCGCGGCCGTCCACGCCGGATGGCGGGGCACCGCCCTCGGGGCTGCCCAGCACATCGTCTCGCTGCTGGAGGAGCGCTATGACGTCGTGCCGGCCGACGTCATCGCGGCGATCGGCCCGAGCATCGGCGCCGAGCGTTATGAGGTGGGGCCCGAGGTGGACTCTGGCTTCAGGCGGAGGTTCGAGGCCGACGACGTCGCCCGCTGGTGCTCACCAGCCGGAGATGGGCGCTTCCATCTGGACCTCTGGCAAGCCAACGTCGATCAATTGACCATGGCCGGCCTGCGCGCGTCGCAGGTCCACGTGTCGCGCCTCTGCACGGCCACCCATCCGCAGGTGTTCCACTCGTATCGCGTGGACGGCCCGAGGGCCGGTCGCATGGTGGCGGGCATCCGCCTGCGTTGAGGCGCGGCCGTGGCGGCACCGGGAAGAAGGCGAGGTGGGTCAGTCGCCGGCGCCGAAGTCGAACGCGGTCGATCTGGCCCGGTGCAGCGAGGGCCGCGGCAGCTGGATCCGGCGTGGCGCCAGCGGCTCAGACGGGTCAGCGATCGGTGACACGTCACGATCGGCCGGGCGTGTTGGCCTGGCGATGCCTTCGGCCATGTCCATCGCGAGGTTCGACAGGCGGTCGGCTTCGCGGTTCTGCTCGCGCCGCACGTGCTCGAAGACGACGCGCCCAAGCTGCCGCACGAGCGCACGTGCTTCGGCGTGCAGCGGCTGCAGCCCTGGGTGCTTCACCTTGTACACCCCGAGCATCTGCTTGACGATGAGTTCCGAGTCCATGCGGACGCGCAGCGGCGACGCGTCGTTGGCCACCGCCCACGACAGCGCGGCGAGCAGGCCACGATACTCCGCGACGTTGTTGGTCGCCTGGCCGAGTGGCTCGTACAACTCGGCCCGCACCGTGCCCTCGTCGTCCACGATCTGGACACCGTATCCTGCCGGTCCAGGATTTCCTCTCGCCCCTCCGTCTGTGTAGGCCGTCAACATCGCAGCATTGTCGCATCGGGCGGCGAGAATCCGCGTATGACACGCGCGCCTCTTGCATGGCCGCCGCATCGCGCGCACCATCATCGAGCCGGCGCACCGTGCGCCCTGCCATCATGACGCTCCAGGCCTCCCTCATGTGTATGTGTCGAATGAGCTGCTGCTGCAGCTGTGCAGACACGTGCGGATGACCGAGCGCCCTTAGACACACGCTGACTACCGACCAGCGAGGCCATCATCCGACGCGGATGGTGGCCTCGTTGCCGTTTCGGGCACGATGCGTGCCTCACCATCACACGCCGGATGGGCATCGCCTGGTCTCCAGGAGGATGACCATGTACACGAGACACATCACCGCCGGACTGGCCGTCTGGCTTGCGACACTCGTTCTGGCTTCGGCTTTGTCCGCACAGAGCACGACCGCCGTCCTGCAGGGGCGGGTCGTCGATCCACAGCAGGGAGCCGTACCCGGCGTCACCGTGTTGGTGCGCAACGTCGAGACGGGCTTCACGCGCGAGTCGGTGAGCGACGGCGACGGGCGGTACCGGGCCACGGCGCTGCCGCCAGGGACGTACGAGCTGCGGGCCGAACTGCCAGGCTTCGCGCCGTACGTCCGCACGGGCCTTGTGCTCACCATCGGCCAGGACGCCGACGTGGAGGTACCGCTGGCACTGGCGTCGCAGTCGGAGGAAGTGGTCGTGACCGCCGCCGCACCCCTCGTGGACACGGCGTCGAACGCCCTCGGCACCACGGTGACCAAGCAGCAACTCGACGACCTCCCGCTCTCCGGACGCGACTTCGCCGGGCTGGCGAACCTGGCGCCTGGCGTCACCGGCGTGGGCGGTGGGGGCATCAATGCCGGCGGGCAGTTGAACCGCAACAACAGCATCCTCATCGACGGCACCAACACCGACGACAACGGCATCTCCGACCAGCGGGGCTCGCTCTCGCTTGAAACCGTCCGCGAATACGTCGTCTACACGAACCAGTTCGCGGCGGAGTACGGACAAGCCTCCGGGGCGATCGTCAACGTGGTGACGCGTTCGGGCACCAATGCGGTGGATGGCCGCGTGTTCGCCTTCCAGCGCGACGACAGCTTCGACGCGCAGGACCCGTTCTCGAAGGCGCAGGGTTCGGGTAAGGCGCCCTTCAGCGAATACCGTGCGGGTGGATACCTCGGGGGACCGATCCTGCGCGATCGTCTGCACTACTTCGGGTCGTACGAGCGGTTCTCGAACAGCGCCACGAGCGTCGTGACGTCTCCTCTCGTACCGGTCGGCGAGCGCGAGCAGGCCCGCGAGTCTGGCCGCGATCAGTTCTTCGCCCGTCTGGACTACCAGCTCGGTCGTGCCAACAGCCTCTCGGCGCGCTATCGGCTCGACGATGCGTTGACGGAGGGACTGGGTATCGGGGGGCTCAACCCGCGGGAGCGGGGGTACGACCAGACCGGCCGCTTCCAGGACTCGACGCTGGCGCACACGGCCGTGCTCTCGTCGCGGGCGGTCAACGAACTGCGTGTGCTCTACGGCCGCTCGAAGCGGTGGTACTCGGTGGACGGCTATGCCGACCCGTCGAGCGTGAGCATCAGCCGTCCCTCGATCAACCTCGGCAAGGCCAGCAACATGCCGCAGGGCTGGAACACCAAGCGTTACCAGGTGACCAACAGCCTGGGCTACAGCCTCGGGCGGCACGAGATCAAGGCTGGCGTGGACGTCCAGATCGACAGGACGCCGGTGTGGTTCCTCGGCAACAAGGACGGCACGTTCACGTTCCGGACCGACGCCGCCTACGATGCAGCCAATCCGGCGACCCATCCCATCCAGTTCACGCAGACGGTGGGCGACTGGTTCGACGATCGACGCAACGAGATGTACGCGGCGTTCGTGCAGGACAGCTGGCGTGTGCACGATCGCCTCACCGTGAACCTGGGGTTGCGCTACGACACGGAGACGCTGTTCAGCCAGGCGCCAGGCATCGACGTGGCACGCGATGCCAACAACGTCGCACCCAGGCTCGGGTTCGTGCTGTCGCCGCGTGCTGACGGCAGGACGGTGGTGCGGGGCGGCTACGGCCGCTACTTCGACCAGGGGTTCAACAACATCACGGGGAACATCGGCATCGCGTTCCGCTCGGTGCAGGTCACGGTGCTGAACCCCGGGTATCCCGATCCGTACGCCGGCGGCACAATCGTCCCGCAGCTGCCGAGCAACACCATTGCCGCGCCTCGCATCGACACACCGTGGACCGAGACGTTCAGCCTCGGCGTCAAGCGCGAGCTGCTGCCCGGCCTGGCGCTCTCGGTGGACGGGACGCGGACGCTCGGCCACAACCTGTTCAACGCCGTCGACCTGAACGCACCCGACGCCCTCACGGGAATCCGCCCGAACTCGAACTACCTGCGCATCACGCAGTACCAGACGACGGGGCGTAGCTGGACGGACGCGTTGCTCGTCGGGCTCGAGCGTCGTGCCGGCACTGGGCTCCTGTTCAACGTCGCGTACACGTTGTCGCGGACGATCCGCGACGTGCAGGACTTCGGCTCGACGCCGGCCGATCCCTTCAACCTCGCGGCCGAGCGGGCGCTTGCGAGCAACGACCGGCGTCACCAGTTCGTGGGGTCGGTGGTGTACCGCCTGCCGTGGGACGTGCAGGTGGCCGGGCTGGTGCAGGCGCGTTCGGGCCTGCCCTGGACGGTGACCACGGGCGTCGACAACAACGGCGATACCAACATCAACGACCGTCCGGATCTGGCGGTGCCTGGCGGCGACCCCACCGACAAGGCGACCTACGACGCGGCATTCTCGGGACGGGCCGGCAACCTTGGCCGCAACACCAACACGGGGCCCGGGTACGTGTCGGTGGATGCCCGGCTCTCGAAGTTCGTGCGGCTCGGATCACGCAGCGTGGAGGGCTTCGTCGAGGCCTTCAACCTGCTCAACAGCGTGAACCTGGGCGTGCCTGTCGGCAACCTGCGGTCAGCCGTGTTCGGACAGTCGACGGGCCTGGCCACTGGTGCGACGCCCCGGCAGGTCGAGATCGGCGTGCGCTTCAACTTCTGACACGACAAGGAACCTTCATCATGATCAGACCTCTTGCTTCCACCTGCGTCGCCTTGCTCGTGGCCGGCGCCCCATCCCTCGCACTCGCACAGCGTGTGGCGACAGTCGATGACCTGCTGCGCATCGCCGCCGTGAGCGACCCGCAACTGTCGCCAGACGGCACCACGGTGGCCTACGTCGTCACGAGAGCCGACTTCGACGAGAACGTCCAGAACTCAGACATCTGGCAGGTGCCGACGCGAGGCGGCGAGCCGGTGCAATTGACCCGGCACGTCAAGGCCGACACCTCGCCGCGCTGGTCACCCGATGGCACGACCCTCGCGTTTCTCTCCACGCGGACGGGCAAGGCACAGATTCACCTGCTCGATGCCCGCGGCGGCGAAGCGCGCGCCCTCACCTCGCACAAGGAGTCGGTGAGCGCCTTCGAGTGGGCACCCGACGGGTCGGCCCTGGCGTTCACGTCGGTGGACCCGCGGTCAGAGGACCAGGAGAAGCGGGTCAAGGACCGCTGGGTGCCACGCGTCGTGGGCGAGGACCTGCGGTTGACCGTGCTGTGGACGGCGGATGCGGAGACGGGGGCGATCGCGAAAGTCACCGACGGCACCCGGCACGTGACCGGGTTCGACTGGTCGCCCGACAGCCGACGTCTCGTGGTGTCGTCAGCGGCCTCGTCCGACCTCGTGGAGGCCGAGACGGCCGACCTGTTCGTGGTGAGCCGGAGTGGCGGCGACGAGCGGAGGCTCGGAGGCTTCTCGAGCGCCGAGTCGCAGCCGCGCTGGTCACCCGATGGTGCGAAGGTCCTCTTCACGTCACGCGGCGACAGGGAAGGCACCGCATGGAACAGCCAGGTCTACGCGATCGACGTGGCGACCGGCGACATCACACCTCTCGTGGAAGGGTTCGACGAGAACCCGTCGCGAGTGCAATGGGCAGCCGACAGCCGGCAGGTGTACTTCGTCGGCACGCAGAAGACCCAGCGACACCTGTTCGATGGCGGGGGACGGGCGCTCACGCGCGGCAGGCAGGTGATCAGCGACTACTCGTTCGACAAGACCCACCAGACGGTGGCGTACGTCCGGGAGGCGCCAGGTGAACCTGCCGATGTGTTCGTCGCGCCGGTCTCGCGGCTGGGCGAGGCGCGCCGACTCACCACCCACAACCCGGCCGTGGCGGACCTCGCGCTCGGCACGCAGGAAGTGATTCGGTGGACCAACAGCGCCGGCCAGGAGGTCGAGGGCATCCTGGTGACGCCCGTCGGCTACGCGCCCGGGACGAAGGTGCCGCTCATCGTCGTCATCCACGGCGGGCCGGCAGGTGTGGACACCGACGGCTTCATCGGGCGGAAGTCCGCGTACCCGGTGCAGGTGTATGCGGGGCTGGGCTACGCCTCGCTGCTGGTCAACTACCGAGGCAGCACGGGCTATGGCGAGGCCTGGCGACGCGGTAACGTCGGCAGCCTGGGCGGTGCAGAGCACGACGACATCGAGTCGGGGGTGGACGCCCTCATCGCGCGGGGCGTTGCGGATCCGGACCGGCTCGGGTACTCGGGCTGGAGCTACGGCGGGCACATGACGTACTGGGCCGTCACGCACACCACGCGGTACAAGGCGGCGAGTTCGGGTGCCGGTGCGACGAACCTGATCAGCATGTACGGCCAGACCGACATCCCGCACTTCTACACGAAGACCTACTTCGGCAAGGCGCCCTGGGACGACTTCGACTTCTACGTGAAGCACTCGAGCTTCTTCAAGGTGGGCCAGGTGCAGACGCCGACGCTCATCCAGTACGGCGAGAACGACGCCCGGGTGCCCGTGCCGCAGGGGCTGGAGTTCCATCGCGCCCTGAAGGAACGCGGCGTGCCGTCACAGCTTGTCATCTACCCCGGACAGGCGCACGGCATCCTCGAACCGCGCTTCCAGCAGGATCTGCTGCAACGCAATGTGGACTGGTTCACGCGGTGGATTCCGCGAAGCGGCGCTCCAGCGGTCCAGACCTCGGCGTCATCGTCGCGGTAGAGGGGAGGGAAGGGGCGGTGCAGACCGCCGCCTCTTCCTCACGTCGTCGGAGGCGCGGGC
>JAEZDP010000447.1 GCA_023418055.1 Acidobacteriota bacterium | reverse complement strand
GCGGCGGCCTGCGCGAGGAGCGCGATGCCGGCAAGCACCGCCAGAGTGCGCCCGAACCCGGCCCGCGCAATCGCGGCCCCGCCCACGCCCGCCACGCTCCCGAGGACCGCGTACACGAGGACGCGCGCCGCGTGGTACCGAAGGGCCCGGCCAGCCCAGGCACCCGTCGACCCGGCACCGGAGCCCGGCCGCCGTGCCCCGACCAGCATCACGAGCGGCCCGCACATCGCGACACAGTGCAGGCTGCCGGCGACCCCCAGCGCCAGGCCCGCAAGCATCGTCATCATGGCGTCACGAGATCGCGTTCGACGTAGTAGTCGGTCGTGCCCGACGTCCAGCGCAGTTGCAGACGCCAGCGGCCCGACGGCAACCCTTCGAGCGACACTACCTGGCGGCCTTCGGCGTCGGGGTCCAGCGGAACCACGCGGTCGAGGGCCGCGCTCGACGGACGATAGAACGTGGCACTGCCCGTCAACTGCGCGGCCAGATCGGGCGGCCAGCGCAGGTGGACCACGCGTGCGTCCGGCCGCACGTCGACCTCGAGCGCCGAGCCGAGCGCCGCGGCGTTGGCGACGGCCGCCATTCGCGCATCGTGTTCGAGCGACTGCGCGTAGTACTCAGGGCTGACGAGGTCCACGTCCTTGGTCATCGCAAACGCGACGAAGCCGATCGTCGCCAGCGCAAACGTGCTGTAGGCCAACGCAATGCCGGTGCCCCAGTTGAACCGCAGGGTCATGGTGTGGTCCGTTGAATGGCAAGAAACGACGTCTCGATGGTCGCGACGAGGGCGTCCCCCGATCGCACCTCGAGGATGACGGGCGTGGTCGTGCCCTGCAGGGCGGTGGCCGGCAGCCGCAGCAGCATCCGACCGTTGACGAGGCCACGCGGCTCGACGTGGCCAATCTCCCCGAGCGCCGTGAGCGCGCCGCCCTGCGGCTGACGGACAGCGTAGGTCAACGCGTGCCGCCGCGACGACCTGTTGATCACCTGCACGGTGTAGAAGTTACCGACGTCGCCGCCTCCGAGGGTTGCCTGCAACGTGCCCGGCTGCCGAAGCACGAGGACGTCGAGGTCCGGACGCCGCGCGATGAGGGTCGTTGCGGTCGAGAACAACACGAGCCACACCAGGGCATAGGCCTTCACGCGTGGCGTGAGCCAGCGCGTGGCCCCGGGACGCCGCAGCCCCTCCTCGCTCGCGTACCGAATGAGCCCCGTCGGCTTGCCGATGCGGGTCATCACGTCGTCGCACGCGTCGATGCAGGCCGTGCAGGCCACGCATTCGAGCTGGATGCCATTGCGGATGTCGATGCCCGTCGGACACACGGTGACGCACTGGTGGCAGTCGATGCAATCGCCGCGGTCGCTCCGTTCCGTGCCTCGCACCAGCCTGCCACGCGGCTCACCCCGCGGGTGGTCGTAGGCCACGGTGATGGTGGACGCGTCCACGAGGGCGCCCATCACCCGTCCGTACGGGCACGCGAACGTACACGCCTGCTCGCGGAACCGGGCGAACACGCTGTAGAAGACCAGGCTGAACACAGTGATCGCAGCAAGTCCGACCAGGTGCGCGTTCGGCGGATCGGTGACGATGGTCCACAACTGCTCAGCACCGATGATGTAGGCGAGGAACACGTTGGCGATGCCGAACGAGAGCGCGAAGAAGATCGCGTGTTTGAGCCCCTTCCGCCAGGCCGTGTCGAAGGTCAGCGGCGCTTTGTCGCGGCGCAGTTGCTGCTGCGCCGACCCCTCGATCGCGAACTCGATCTTGCGGAACAGCATCTCGAGGAAGACGGTCTGCGGGCACATCCATCCGCACCACACCCGCCCCACCGCTGCCGTGACGAGCGCAATCGTCACAAATCCCGTGAGCACGCAGAGCACCAGCAGGTAGAAATCCTGCGGCCAGAAGACGAGGCCGAAGACGACGAACTTGCGCTCGATGACGTTGAAGAGCAGCAGTGGCTGGCCCTGCACCTTCACGAAGGGCGCGAGCAGGAAGAAGGCCAGCAGGAACCAGCTGACGACTGTGCGCGCGCGGTAGTACCGTCCGGACGGCTGGCGTGCATACACCCACCGCCGCCGCCCGTCCTTCTGCACGCTCGCCAGCTCGTCGCGGAAGTGCTGGTGCGCCTCGTCGAACGTGGGCGGGAGGTCGACGGTGGCCATGGTCAGGGACAGGCCTGCTCGCGCTCAGGGTCCACCGCGCGCGGCTCGGGCGGGTTGGTGCCCTTCTTCGACGCGATGTAGCTCACCACCTGCAGCAGCTGCTCGTCGCTGAGGGCCGTGCCGCTGCCGTAGGGCAACATCCCCTGCGTGGGGAAGCCCGTGGCGATGTTCTTCACCAGTTCGGCCGGCGTGCATCCGTGAATCCACAGATCGTCGGTCAGGTTCGGACCGACGAGGCCACCCATGTCGTCGCGGTGACAGGCCGCGCACAGGTTCGCGCCCTCGTAGATCTCCTTCCCCCTGGCCAGGCTGTCGGCGTCGGTCAACACGGCCGTCACCACGGCGCCCTCGGCCTTGGGTCGGTTCGCCGCGAGGCGCTCGGCTTCGGCCACCTCCGCCTCGTACTCGGCCACCATGCCGGGACTGCCCCACAGCGGCGTGGGCAGCACGTGGTAGTTGACGACGTAGACGACGCTGAAGGCGATGGTCAGGTAGAAGCCGTACAGCCACCACCGCGGCAACGCGTTGTCGAACTCGCGGATGCCGTCGTACTCGTGGTCGAGCAGTTCGTCCTTCTTCCCGCTCACGACCGGCCTCCGAGGCGTGTGGCGTCTGCCTCGAGCCTCGCGGCTCTGGCCTCACCCGTCTCCTCGTCGAACGGCAGATGCGCATAGCGCGCCAGCCGCCCGGCGTCCAGGCGCACCACCCACACCAGCATCACCACGAACACCGTGAGGAAGACCCCCAGCGACAGCAGCGGAAACACCTCGATGCCCGCGATCGTGCGCAGCACTTCCTTGTACATCAGCGTGCTCCTTCCTCATGCGCAGGCAGCAGCGTGGCCTGCGGGGCGGGCGTGTCCTTGATGTCGGTGCCGAGGCGCTGCAGGTAGGCAATCATCGCGACGATCTCGCGGTCGGGCGCAATCGTCATGCCTGCCGCCTCGAGGCGGGCGGCAATGGCCTCGGCCTGCGTGCGCATGTCGGCACGGGCCTGCTGCTCGTAGCCTTCCGGATACGGCACGCCGAGGCGCCGCATGGTGATGATCTTCCCCTCGATGTGCCTGTCGTCGAGCGCTCTGTCGTACATCCACGGGTACCCCGGCATGATCGATCCCGGCGAGGTGGAACTCGGCGTGCGCATGTGCAGGAAGTGCCACGAGTCGGGGTACTTGCCGCCGACGCGGTGCAGGTCAGGCCCGGTGCGCTTCGAACCCCAGAGGAACGGGTGGTCGTACACGTATTCCCCGGCTTTCGAGTAGTCGCCGTACCGCTCGGTCTCGGCGCGCATCGGCCGCACCATCTGCGAGTGGCAGCCCACGCAGCCCTCGCGGATGTAGAGGTCGCGTCCCTCGAGTTCGAGCGGCGTGTAGGGGCGCACCGACGCGATCGTCGGGATGTTGGCCCTGATGAGCGCCGTCGGCAGGTACTCGACGACGCCGCCGATGAGCACGGCCACGAAGGTCCACACCGCAAACTGGGTGGGCTTGCGCTCGAGCGCGCGATGCCAGGACGAGTCGCCCGCCGCGGGCAGCGGACGCAGCGGAGGAGCCGAGGCCACCTCTTCATGCAGGAAACGTCCTCCCCGTGCGGTGCGATACAGGTTGTAGAGCGCGATGAGCGCGCCGGTGAGAAACAGCGTGCCGCCCGCGATGCGCAACATATACATCGGCAGGATGCGCACCACCGTCTCGAGGAAGTTCCCGTAGCGCAGGGCCCCGTCGGCGGTGAACTCGCGCCACATCAGGCTCTGCACGATGCCGCCCACGTAGAGCGGGATCGAGTAAAACAACATGCCGAGCGTGGCCAGCCAGAAATGCGTGTTGGCCAGGCGCACCGAGAACAGGTCGGTGCGGTAGATGCGCGGCACGATGTAGTAGAGCATCGCGAAGGTCAGCCCGCCGTTCCAGCCGAGCGCCCCGATGTGCACGTGGCCGATGATGTAGTCGGTGTAGTGCGTCAGCGCATTCACGTTCTTCAGCGACAGCATCGGCCCCTCGAAGGTGGCCATGCCGTAGGCGGTGACGCCGACGACGAGGAACTTGAGCACCGGGTCGACGCGCACCTTGTCCCACGCGCCGCGCAACGTGAGCAGGCCGTTGACCATGCCGCCCCACGACGGCGCGATCAGCATGATCGAGAAGACCGTGCCGAGCGTCTGCGCCCAGTCGGGTAGCGCGGTGTACAGCAGATGATGCGGCCCGGCCCAGATGTAGATGAAGATCAGCGCCCAGAAGTGGATGATCGACAGCCGGTACGAGAAGATCGGCCGGCCCGCGGCCTTCGGGATGAAGTAGTACATGATCCCGAGAAAGGGCGTCGTCAGGAAGAACGCGACCGCGTTGTGGCCGTACCACCACTGCACCAGCGCGTCCTGCACACCCGCATACAGGGAATAGCTCTTGAGCAGGCTCACCGGCAGCTCGAACGAGTTCACGACGTGCAGCAGCGCCACGGTGATGAAGGTGGCGAGGTAGAACCAGATCGCCACGTACATGTGCCGCTCGCGCCGCTTGTAGATCGTCCCGAGCATGTTCACGCCGAAGACCACCCACACCAGCGTGATCGCAATGTCGATGGGCCACTCGAGCTCGGCGTATTCCTTGCTCGTCGTGAAGCCGAGCGGCAGCGTCAGGGCAGCCGACACGATGATGAGCTGCCAGCCCCAGAAGTGGAAGGCGCTCAGACGGTCGCTGAACATGCGCGCCTTGCAGAGCCGCTGCAGCGAGTAGTACACCCCCACGAAGATCGCGTTGCCCGCGAAGGCGAAGATCGCCGCGTTGGTGTGCAACGGCCGCAGCCGGCCGTAGGACAGCTCGGGGATGAAGTTCAGGAACTCTGGCGCCACGAGCTTGATCGCGACGATGAGGCCCACCAGGAACGCCACGACGCCCCACACCGACGTCGCGACGATGAACTTGCGGACGATGGCGTTGTCGTACGCGAAGGTCTCGATGTCTCCGGCCCGGGCCGCCACGGACGGTTCGTCCATCGGCGGCGCCGGCGTCTCTCTCGCATCATGCATAAGGGTCGTCTTTCGCAGGGGGAACACGCTCGTCGAGCAACACACGCACCGCCGGTGTGGCGACGTCGTCGAACTGGCCGGACCGCACGGCCCACACGAACGCGGTCAGGAAGCCGCCGGTGACCACGGCCCCGGCGGCGATGAGCAGCACGATGACGCTCACGGTCCCACCGCCCGCGGTGCGCGCACGCGCATCAGCCCGACGCTCAGCCCCACGACGGTGAGCGAGCTGACGGGCATCAGGATGGCGGTGACGAGCGGCGTCAGCATCCCGGCCAGCGCCAGGCCGATGCCGACGACGTTGTAGGCGACCGACACCGCGAAGCACAGCACGATCACGCGCCGCGCGCGACGGGCGTACAGGAGGAACTCGGGCAGCCGCGGCAACTGATCACCGCGCACCACGACGTCGCAGGCAGGCACCAGGCACGCCGTGTCGTCGGACACGGCCATCCCCACATCGGCCGCCGCCAGCGCCCCCGCGTCGTTCAGACCGTCGCCGACCATCAGCACCCGTCCGCGCGTGCGCTGACGTTCGCCGATCAGATCCAGTTTGTCTTCGGGACTGAGCCGGAAATGCATGCGGTCGGCGAACACGTCCTCCCAGGACGCCGCATCGGTGCCGGCATCGCCAGACAGCAACCAGGTGTCGTAGCGCTGCCCGAGCTGAGCCACGGCCGCCCGCATGCCGGGGCGCGGACGGGTCGAAAGGTGCAGCGAGCCGGCGCGACCATCCACCGCAGCGTAGGTGCGGCCGGCGACACCCTCGATGGCGACACCGCTCTCGCTGGTCACGTACGAGGCCGACCCGATGACGACGGCATGCCCGTCCACGCGGCCACGTATGCCCTGCCCCGGCGCGACATGCACGCCCTCGGCCCGCCCGTACAGGGGCGCTCGAGGCACGAGGGTGCGGCTGATGGGGTGCACCGACTCGGCGGCCAGTCGATGCACGAGCCCCCAGTCGTACGCCGTCAACCCGTGGCGCTCGACGTCATCGACGGTGCCGGCGGTCGTCAGCGTGCCGGTCTTGTCGAAGGCGATGGTGTCGAGGCGGCTCATGTCGAGTGCCACCGCGCCGGACTTGAGGTAGCAGCCGGCGCGCCCCAGTTGCCCGAGTGCCGTGCCGAGCGTGATGGGCGCCGCGAGCGTCAGCGCGCACGGACAGGCGATGATGAGCACCGCAGTGGCCACCTGCGCGGCCATGCGCAGGTCGGGCCACCAGGCGACCGCGCCAGCCGCGGCGAGCGCGATGGCCCCCACCGTGAACCAGTGCCCGAAGCGTGACGACACGGTCGTGAGCCAGTGCGGGCGCCGCTGCGCAAACACCGGGTGCTGCCAGAGCTCAGCGAGACGGCCGTGTGACACCGCGCGCAGCACTTGCACGTGAATGGCGTGATCGGCCACGCGCCCACCAGCGCCGATGTACGCACCGGCGACGACGTCCACGGGCACCGACTCCCCCGTCACGAACGCGTAGTCCAGGCAGCCAGTGGTGTCGAGCAACGTGGCGTCGGCCGGCACGATCTCCCCTGGGCGGACAAAGAGCACGTCACCGGGCACGACGTCTTCCACGCGCCGCGTGCTCAACCCGCTAACATCACGGACGCGCACCGACAGCGGCAGGAACGAGCGGACGGTCCGATCGAAGGCGATCCGATCGAAGGTCAGCTGCTGGAAGAGGCGTCCGATGAGCAGGAAGAACACGAGCCCGGCAAACGAGTCGAGGTAGCCCTCTCCCGTGCCGCTGGCGATGTCCACGACACTGCGAAGGAACAGCACGGCGAGACCCAGCGCCACGGGGACGTCGAGCGTCACCGTGCGCAGCCGCAGGGCGTGCCACGCCGACCTGAAGAAGTCGGAGGCGCTGAAGAGCAGCACCGGCACGGCCAATGCGAGGTTCAGCAGCGAGAAGAGCCAGTGGAAGGTGGGCTCGAGCCCGGCCCCCGCGGCGTACCTCGGAATGCTGAACAACATGATGTTGCCGAAGGCGAAGCCCGCGAGCCCGAGCTTCAGGTAGAGCGTGCGGCGTGGCGGGGGCAGGCGTCCCGCGCTGGCTTCGGCGTCGAGCACCGGTTCGTAGCCGAGGGACGCGAGCCGCTCGGCCACCGCGCGCAGGGAGATGCGGTCGGGGCGAAACGCCACGCGCACCGTGCGCCGCAGCAGGTCCGCCTCGGAGCGCCCGATGCCCTCGTCGAACCGCCACAACTGCTCGAGCAGCCACACGCACGAGGCGCAGTGCAGCGAGGGGACGGCGAAGGTCGCGTGGGTGAAGGTGCCGTCGTGGCTGTCCACGTAGCGCTGGGCGATCAGCGGGTCGTCGAGGGGGGCGAAGCGGTCGGCCGGGCGGGCGCCCATTGCCCGCTGCGAGCGTCCCGCGTCGGGCGCGCAGGCGTAGAACCCGGTGAGGTCGTGCGCGGCAAGCAGCGCATGCACCGAGGCGCAGCCCGTGCAGCAGAAGGTGCCGGCCTGCCCCACGATGCGGGCGTCCGCGCAGGGCTCGCCGCAGTGGCGACAGGGGGTCCGAACGGACGTCGCCGCGGCCCGGGTACGTTCAGGAGAGGAGACAGTCGTCACGCGTCGACGCGCCTTGGCGCACCAGCGTCGAGGGCAAGTTCTGCGCCACGACGCGAGGCGGCTGGCTGGGCCGTTCGCGGACGTGTGCGGGACCGCACGTCCGGTGGGGTTGGGGACTATTCCGCAGCGGCGGGAAATCTTCAGCAGTGCGCGGCGCTAGTCCCTCGTCAGGTCGAGCACCTCGAGGAGCGCGTCGTCCAAGGCGTCCATCTGCGTGGCCGGAAGGCGCGTCAGCGGGCCCTGCACCAGCCTGCGATTGTCGACGGCGCGCACCTGGTCCACCAGCGCGTCAGAGTCCTTCTTCAGACGGCTGGAGGCTCGGATACGCACACGAAGGGGTTCCGCGTCGTCGACAAGCTGCGTCGTGAGCGGCACCACGAGCGTCGACGGGTGCTCTGCCTCCAGAAGTGCCTGTGCCTGCACGATGACGACAGGGCGCGTCTTGCCCGGCTCCGTACCCTGTCGCGGGTTGAGGTCGGCCAGCCAGACTTCGCCCCGGTTACGCATCGACGTCGTGCTCGACCGCCGAGAACTCGGCGTTCACTCGCAGGCTCTCGCCGCGCACCTTGTGCGAGGCGTCGCGAAGCCGCCGGGCCCTGAGACGCGCACGCGTTTCACGGTTCATCCGCTCGAGCGCCTGACGAATGTACTCGGCGCGCGTCAGCTGCAACGCGTCCGCACAGCGCCCTGATGCTTCGAGCAGTTCCTCTGGAAGCTTGAGCGAAATTGCCGCCACCTGATCTCTCCTCAGATATTCCTCGAAGATATCACCCAGGGATACCGGCGTCCACCTCCTCAGTTCTGTGCGCGCGCAGCACTGCACTTCCTCGGACGTGACGTCTCCGGTTGAAGAAAGGTGGCAGGAACCTCCTCGGCCGCGTGCATGCGCACCCAACCTGCGGTGCGGACCACCGCGGCTGTAGTAATGCGCTCCGTGCAGGGTCCGGCCGAACCGTCCAGACTGCACGGCTGAGCCTGAGCCTCGGCCCCTGCACTACGATGCAGGGATGAGTCCCGTCAAACGCACCGCGTCGCTCGTCACCGAGGCCGTCAACCTCTGGACATCACGCTACGCGTTCCAGCACGCCGGCGCGCTCGCGTTCTACACGCTGTTCTCGATGGCGCCGCTCATGATCATCGTCATCGCGATCACTGGCGTGGTGTTCGGCGACGAAGCCGCCCGTGGAGAGGTCGCGGCCCAGGTCTCGGCCTTCATCGGACCGCAGGCGGCCGACGCCGTACAGAATGCCGTGCTGCAATCACGCGTCGAGGAATCCGGCGCGTTGCCGACGCTGCTTGGCGTCGGCGCCCTCCTGTTTGGCGCCACCACCGTCTTCGCCCAGATGCAGACGTCGCTCAACCAGTTCTGGGGCGTCGTGGCCAAACCGTCGCGCAGCGGTGCCGTGGTGTTCCTCACCACGCGGCTCGTGTCACTCGGCGTGGTGCTCGTCATCGGCTTCCTGCTGCTGACCTCGCTCGTGATGAGCATGGTCATCCTCGCGCTCATCCGGTACGCCGAGGCGTGGATGCCCATTCCACCCGTCGTCGTCACGCTGGTCGACGTCGGTGTGTCGCTGACGAGCGCGACCCTGCTGTTTGCCATGATCTTCAAGATGCTGCCCGACGTGCTGCTGCAGTGGCGCGACGTGTGGCGCAGCGCGTTCACCACCGCCGTGCTGTTCGTCGTCGGGCAGTACCTGATCTCGCTCTACCTCACGCAGACCGCTCCAGGTTCCACCTATGGCGCGGCCGGATCGCTCGTCCTCGTGCTGATGTGGGTGTACTACTCGTCGCTCATCCTCTTCTTCGGCACCGCGCTGACGAGGGTCACCATCGAACAGCGCGGCGAGCCCGTCGTCCCCAAGAGCACCGCGGTGCGGGTGCACCTCGACGTGATGGAAGACGACGGGCATGGGATGAAGAAGGTGGCGGAGGTCGACTGAGCGTCAGGAACGCTCGGGCACCGCGATGAACAGGCCCCGCCCCTCACGCGTCACGCGGAGCACGGCCGGACGACCGTCGCGCCCCGCCAGTGCGGCGCGCAGCGATGCGGCGCTGTCGACGTCCTGTCCGTTCGCACTGGTGATGACGTCGCCTTCCCTCAGCCCCGCGGCGGCGGCCGGACCGTCGGCCTCCACGCTCATCACGACGAGCCCGGTGGCTGCCCGAGGCAGGCCGAGACGTGCCGCGAGGTCCGGGGTCATCGGCTGGACGCCGACACCGAGTCGCGACTCGCCCGTGCCGTCTGACGCGCGTGCCGGCGTGGCCTCACGGGCATGGGCCTGCTGACCGACCAGCGTCGCCTGCACCTGCTGGCGTGTGCCGTCGCGCACCACGTCGATGGTGACGCGGCTGCCCGGGCGTGTGGACGCCACGTGGTTCCGCAGCGCATTGGCATCGGCAATCGGCCTGCCGTCGAGGGCCACGATGACGTCACCCGGCTGCAGTCCGCCCTCCGCCGCGGGGCTGTCGGGCTCCACGTCGCCGACGAGCGCGCCGCCGGGCGTGTCGAGGCCGAGCCCTTCAGCGAGTTCGGCCGTCACGGCCTGTGCCGTCACGCCCAGCTTCGACCGGTGCACGACGCCTTCGGCAATCAGCTGGTCGGTGACTGACCGCACCATCTCGGCCGGGATGGCAAAGCCCAGCCCGATGTTGCCGCCGGTGCGCGAGAGGATCTGTGCGTTGATGCCTACCAGTCGGCCCGAGAGGTCGACGAGCGCCCCGCCGGAGTTGCCCTGGTTGATGGGCGCATCGGTCTGGATGAAGTCCTGATAGCTGCCGTCCCCCGGCCCCGTCGTGCGGCTCTTGGCGCTGACGATGCCCATGGTGACCGTCTGACCGACGCCGAGCGGGTTGCCGAGCGCGAGCACGACATCGCCCACCTTCACCTGCGCCGAGTCGCCGAGCGGTACGGTGGGCAGCCCCTCGGCCTCCACCTTCAGCACGGCAAGGTCGCTCGCCTCGTCCACGCCCACCACGCGTGCGGGCAGCGTGCGCATGTCCGAGAACTCCACCTGTACGCGTTCCGCGTCACCCACCACGTGCGCATTGGTCACGATGTGCCCGTCGTCGCGCAGCACGACACCCGAGCCGAGGCCCGACGCGCGCGGTGCGGGCCCGCGCTCGGCGCGCGGCAGCCGGTCACCGAAGAACTCACGCAGGCCCGGAGGCAGCGCGGTGTCCATCGGCGCCACCCGGCGCTCCACACGGACGGTGACCACCGCGGGTGCCACCTGTTCCACGATGTGGCTGTAGGACGACGTGGGCGTGAGCGCCTGAGCCGTCGTCGGTGCGGCGTGTACCTCCTGTGCCTGCAACGCGGCGGTGGGTTCGACCCGCGCCGTGGCGAAACCCGCGGCACCCGCGGCCACGACCGCGGCGAGCGTGCCCGCCAGATGCAGCCGCCGGCCCTGCCGGTGCCATGCCCTTCCGGGCCGTCGTTCGTCAGTCATGGATGTTGCCCCTTTCTGCGCGGGACATCCTGCCCCGCGTCTCCTCTTCAGACGAACGGGACCCTTGCGGCCGCATGACGCGAACGTTACAGATGTGAAAGGTTCGGGGGCGCCGTGGCAGGCGACGGGCCATCCGTGGGCAGGTGCACGGCGAAGGTGCTGCCCTGGCCGGGCGCACTCGTCACCTCGACACGCCCGCCGTGGGCCTCGACGAACGCCCGCACGAGGCTGAGGCCGAGGCCGAGACCTGGCGACGAGCGGCTGCGGTCGCCGCGGTAGAGCCGCTCCCACACATGCGCGAGGTCGTCGGGATCGATGCCGACGCCCGTGTCGGTCACACGGACCGTTACCGTGCCGCGGTCCTGCCGGGCGGTCACGTCGATGCGCCCGCCGGCCTCTGTGTACTTGACGGCGTTGTCCACCAGATTGGCGAGCGCGCGCTGCAGCCGCACCCCGTCGGCACGCACGGTGAGATCGCGCGGACAATCGAGGGTGAGCGTCACGCCGCGATCCTCGGCCACGTCCGCGTAGAGGTCGTGCACGTCCTGCAGCAGCGACTGCAGGTCGAGGTCCTGCAGGCGCAGTGGCATCACGCCGCTCCGCGCTTCGGCGATGTCCATCAGCGTGTCGAGGACGGCGGTGATGTGATCGATGTCGGCCACGCAGTCTGCCAGGGCTTCGGCCTGCTGCTGCGGGTCGTTCGACGCCAGCGCCTGCTCGGCACGCCCGCGCAGTCGGGCGAGCGGCGTGCGCAGGTCGTGGGCGACGTTGTCGAGCGAGGCCTGCGTCGTCTCGACCAGCCTGGTGATGCGCTCCAGCATCGCGTTGACGAGCACGCCGAGTTCGTCGAGCGGGTCGCCGTTGCGTTCGGCGTCCACACGCACGTCGGTACGTCCGGTGGCGATGATGGTGCGAACGACCTCGGCGAGCCGCCGCACCGGCTGCATCGCGGATCGGGTGAGCACGAGACCGCCGGCCAGCCCCGTCATCAGCACCACGCCGGTGACGATGACCAGGACGCGACGGAAGCGGTCGAGCAGGTCGTCGCGGCTCTCGGTGCTCTTGCCCACCTGCAGCACCACGCCGTCAGGCATGCGCGCCGACACTACTTCGAGTTGGGACGGCCTGTCGGCCGATGGCGCGGTCGTCCAGTCGGTGCCGGGATCTCCGAGGCGATCCACGGCAAATGGCCCCCATTCGGGTGGCAGCGTCATGAACACGGCCTCGCCGTTGTAGGCCACGAGGCGCACGAACAGGCGTTCGCGCCTCCCGCTGCGCTGCTCGCGATCGACGGCTGCGGCCACGGCGCGCAGCCCGCCCCGCGCGTACTCGTCGGCGTAGGCGCGCAGCGTGTCCACGACGATCTCGCGGTCGCGCTGCTGCAGCGACGTGGCCAGCAGCAGGTAGGTGACGACGACGAATGCCGCGATGCTGGCGGCAAAGACCGCCGCGTACCAAGCGGCGATGCGCAGGCCCAGCGCCTGTGGCCGGCGACTACTCCGACCGAAGGACATAGCCGACGCCCCGCACCGTGTGAATGAGCTTGCGTGGAAACGGACGATCGACCTTCTCGCGCAGCCGCGACACCAGCACGTCCACCACGTTGGTGCCGGGGTCGAACTGGTACCCCCACACGTGCGACAGGATCATCGTCTTCGAGAGGACGCGCCCTGGATGCCGCAGCAGGTACTCGAGCAGCGAGAACTCGCGAGGCCGAAGGTCGAGGGTCGTCTCGCCACGCACCACCCGCCGCGTGACGAGGTCGAGCGACAGGTCGGCCACGGCAAGCACCGTGGGATCGGTCGTCCCCGTGGAGCGGCGGATGAGCGCCTGCACGCGCGCGAGCAATTCGGCAAACGCGAAGGGCTTGACGAGGTAGTCGTCGCCACCCGCCTGCAACCCGCGAACGCGGTCGTCCACCGAACGTCTCGCGCTCAGCAGGAGGACGGGCATGGCCACCCGACGCGTCCGAAGGCCTTCGACGAGGTCGAGCCCGCTGCGGCCGGGCAACATCACGTCCACGATCGCCACGTCGTACGACTCGCGCGTCGCCATGCGGAACCCGTCGTCGCCGTCGTGCGCGGCGTCCACGGCAAACCCGGCCTCCTGCAGCCCGCGGGCCACGAACGCGGCGATCGTCTGGTCGTCTTCCACCACGAGGGCACGCATGGACGCGACTTTCAGTGCACCGGCTCGCCGAGCGGCAGGCGTCTGCGGACGACGAGGAAGTAGGGCAAGGCCAGCGCCGCGATGCCGGCGGCCACGAGGAAGGCGGGCCGGAAGCCGTGCGTGCGCACCACCCACCCCGTGGTGGCCGAGCCCATGCCGATGCCGGTGTCGAACGCCGCGAGCATCGCGCCGAAGGCCGCGCCGCGACGCGTGGGCGGCATCGACCGCATGATGAAGGCGGCAAACGCAGGCCACATCAGGCCGAAGCCGGCGCCGAAGGCCAGCCCGGCCAGGACAAAGCCCAGCCGGCCGCCCGCGAGCGCCAGCAGCACCAATCCACACGCCGGCACGACGAAGCTGACCATCAGGACGCGCGCCCCGCCCCAGGCGTCGATGCGCCGGCCAACGAGCAGGCGCCCCAGGACGATGGACACCGCCATGGCCGACAGGAACGTGCCGCGGGGCGAGATCTGCAACGCATCGGCAAACAGCGCGGAGAACGACGTCAGGCTGCCATAGCCGAACGAGATCATCGCCAGGCTGACGGCCAGCAGCATCACGCGCCACTCGATGCCGAACCGGCGCGCCGCCTCTGGCGACGCCACGGCGCCACCCGCCTCGACGGCCGCCTGCCGCTCGTCTGGCAACCGCCAGGCCACGACGGTCATGAGCGCGTTGAGCAGCGCGAGTTCGAGGCAGAGCGCCTCCCAGCCCAACCCGTACACCCAGAAGCCGAGCGTCGGCGCGGTGCCGATGGCCAGCACCGAGGCCAGCCCCCAGTACCCCAGCCCCTCCGCACGCCGGTCCGGCGGAATGGTGGCCGTGACATAGGCGCCCGACGCCGACATCAGCGCCGACCACACCGCGCCATGCACGACCGCCGTCACGAGCAGCACGACGTTGTCGTCAACCGCGGCGTAGCTGGCGGTGATGACCGTCAGCAGCGCGCCCGCCCCGAGCAGCGCCCGGCGATGGCCGATGCGGTCGCACACCGGCCCGGTGAGGGGCGCACACACGGCCGACGACAGGGTCAACAGTCCGAGAAACCACCCCGCCGTGGCCGCCGTGCCGCCGAGCGCCAGCATCCGGTACGGGGCGATCGGCAGCAGCTGGAAGATCGAGACGAATACCAGGAAGCTGTAGCCGAACATCGTCAGGAAGCGGGGCGTGAGCAACGGCGGGGACATGGGGACAGTATCGCGGATCGGGATCGCGGATCGCGGATCGCGGATCGCGGATCGGGGATCGGGGATCGGGGATCGGGGGACGGGAGGATGGGAGACGTCCGTCCGGATCCGGGACGCGGGCTCCCGGAATCGGTCGGCGCCGGGCGTGTGCGAGAGGTCATGGCGTGCCGCAGGCGGAAGATGTACGGCATCGCGATGGCACATGGCGTGCAGTGAGGAGCATCATGCGTAACGCAGTTCATCGCCCCTGGCGGGCGCTCGCGCGGCGGCCGGCGGTTCATCTCGTCATCGTGGGCACCCTCGCCCTCGGCATCGGGTCGGCCACGACGGTCTTCAGCCTGGTCCATGCCCTGCTGCTGGCACCGCTGCCGTTTGCCGACAGCGATCGGCTCGTCCGCGTGCACGAGGTCACGCCGCAAGGCGACCCCTTCTCGTCGTCGCTCGCGACGCTGCGCGACATCACACAGCTCGGGGCGTTCGACGGCGTCGGCGCGATGAGCGAGATCACCGACGGGCTCGTGCTGACCGGTGCGGGCGCACCTGCGCGGGTGCAGGCGGCGTCTGTGTCGGCCTCGCTGCTGCACCTCCTCGGCATGCCCATGACGAGCGGGCGCACCTTCACGCCGGAGGCCGACGCCCGGGGCACGGTGGTCCGCGAGGCCGTCGTCAGCCATCGCCTCTGGGTGCAGCGCCTGGGCGGGCCTCAGGCGCTCGAGGGCGGAGTCATCCGCCTGAACGACACCCCGTTCACCGTGGTCGGCGTGCTCGCGCCAGGGGCGGGCTTTCCAGACGGTGCGGACGTCTGGGTGCCGCTGTCGAGCACCCCGGCGATCGTGGACATGGGCGACGCGCGCGACGACCGTTGGCTGGCGATCATCGCCCGGCGCAAGGCGGACCGGTCGGAGGTTCAGGCTCGCGCCGAGTTGCGTGCCCTTGGCGAGCGCCTGGCGCAGGCGTACCCCGAGGGCCACGCCGGGTGGCAACTGGACTTGATGCCCCTGCAGCGCTCGCTGGTGTCGCCCGCACAGCGGCTCGTGCTGTGGACGCTCACGGGAGCGGTCACCTGCCTGTTGCTGCTGGCGTGCGCCAACGT
>JAEZDP010000445.1 GCA_023418055.1 Acidobacteriota bacterium | reverse complement strand
CGTCTGGCCAGGCGTCGAGCAGATCCACTCCTCCTCGCTCGTCGATGACGCGCCCCTCGTCACGCAGGGCATCGGCCGCGGCCAGCGTCGCGGCCATGGCCTCGAAATCCACCGGCTGGCGGTTGTCGGGGTCGACGAGCACGAACGACCACGACTCGGTGCCCTGGAAGGTGTCGGGCACGCCAGGTGCCGCAAGCTTGAGCACGGTCTGCGACAGCGAGTTCACCACGCCGTGACGCGCGAGCCGGTCGGCCAGGGGCGTCAGCGCCGCCAGCACGCGGCGGGTCGGGCGCCCGGCAAGCACCTCGGCCACGTAGTGCGCCGTCGCCTGTTCGTACTTGTCGTTCGGCGTCAGCCAGCTCGTATGACGCTTGGCCTCGCGGATGGCCTTGAGCATGTAGGCCTGTAAGCGCTCGACGAACGTCTCGGGCATGGCGGTGGCGTCGGGGGCGAGCGCCGGCCATGCCCCGAGCAGCACCTGGTAGAAGCGGTACTCGTCGTTGCGATCGGGCGCCCACGCGCCATCGAGCAGCGTGCGAGCCCCGGCGGCTGCGCGGGTGGCCCGGCCGAACGCTTCGCGCCACGCGGCAGGAATCTCGGACAGCACGTTGATGCGCGCCCGCACGTCCTCGCCGAGCTTGGTGTCGTGCGTGGAGAGCGTCGTCATCTCGCACGGCCACGATCGCTGCCGCTCGAGGTTGGCGGCATGCAGCTGGTCGATCGTCCGAACGGCGTGGGCTGGCTCCGAGCCGACCTCGTTGGTCGAGACCAGCACGTTGTACCTGTAGAACGAGGTGTCTTCGAGCGCCTTGGCCTGCACAGGCCCGGTGTACTGCTGCAGCTTCATCGAGAAGGCGAGGCGGCGCTCCCGGTCTTCGTCCGACTGCGGCGGATGGCCAGGCCCCGAGGCGGGACCAGTGGCCACAGGTGCGGGCAGCAGCACCGCCCGCAGGAACGTGAAGAGCGAGGCCTCCATGGCCGGATTGCGCCGCCGTGCGTGACCGAGCGTCTTGTCGATCATCGCCTCGTCGGCCGGCGTCCAACCCGTAGCATTCACGTAGGTCCGGTAGACCGGGAAGCACGCGACGTATTCGGTGATGAGATCGCGCAGGCTGTTCTGCGTGAAATCGCGCGTGTGGCGGTGCGAGTGGGCGATGCGGCTGAGCGCATCCACCAGCACGCCCAGTTCGCTCGACATCGCGGTGTTGATGATGAGCTTCTTGCTGTCGTAGATGATCTCGCCGAGCGAGTCGCGCTCGCCTGTCGTCCGGCTGTAGACGCGCCGTAACGTCTTGAGACCGGCCGGGTCCACGAACACGCCGTTGACGTCGTTGAGCAGCGTGTAGCCCGTGGTGCCGGCCACCTGCCAGTCGGGACGCAGCACTTCGCCGGGCGAGAGAATTTTCTCGGCCACCACGTAGAACCCATCGTCTCGGCCGCTGACGTCACGGGTCAGCTGCTGAAGACGCGCAAAGTACCCCGCCGGGTCGAACAGGCCGTCGGGATGATCGACGCGCAGCCCGGTGATCCATCCGGCCCGAATCCACTCGCCAATCAAGGCGTGCGTCGCCACGAACACGCGTTCTTCTTCCACGCGCACGCCGGCCAGCTCGTTGATGTCGAAGAAGCGGCGGTAGTTGATCTCGTCCATCGCCGTTCGCCACGAGGCGAGCCTGTAGGGCTGGGCCTCGAGCAGCCCGTGCAGCGTGTCGAAGCTGTCGGGACGCCCCGGGATGCCGTTGGCTGCCGTCACCGCCAGGTGGATGGCCTCGGCCACGCGCGGCGCTTCTTCCACCAGCCGAAGGAGGCGCTGGCGCAGCACGCCCTTCTCGCGTTCGCGGATCGCGATGCTCTCGGCACTGGTGTCGGTGTAGGGCGGCAGATTGGCGAGCCCGGTGAGAATGCTCAGGAACTCCACGAGTTCGGGCGTGTCGGGTCCGGCCAGCGTCTCGAGATGCGGGACGGCCAGGCTCAGCACGAGCGGCGCCTGTCTCGGGTTCACGGGCAGCTGATGGTCGAAGTAGTGCAGCCAGAGCTGGCCCTCGTGAAACGACAGCCGCAGTTCGCCGCGCTCCAGCACCGACCCGTACTGGTCGCCAAGGATGGGGAGCAGCACCTTCTGATGCAGGTGCGCCGTCACCGGCTCCCAGTCGATGTCGAAGTACTCGGCATACGACGAACACGGGCCGTTCTCGAGCACCTCGCGCCACCACACGTTGACCGTCGGATCCACCCCTACGTGGTTCGGGACAATATCGGCGACCAGCCCGAGGCCCTTGCTGCGTGCCTCCTCGGCAAGTGCGCCCAACGACTCGGTGGTGCCGAGGTCGGGGTTGATCGACGTGTGGTCGCAGATGTCATACCCATGCGTGCTGCCGGGCCTGGCCTTGAGCAGCGGCGACACGTACAGCGCGCCGACGCCGAGCCGCGCCAGGTAGGGCACGGCCTGTCGCGCAACATCGAAGGGCAACGCCGGGCCGAGCTGGAGCCGATAGGTGCTCGACGGATGAATCTCGGGTCTTCTGCCGTTCACGAAAGGCCTCGTTCGGATGGACGCAGGATGAGCGCGCAAGGGGCATCGACGTGCACGGTGAGGTGGGCGTCGTGTGTGACACACCTGGCCGACGAGACGCCGGCGGCGCGCGAGTCGAAGACGACATCCCACGCGGCACCGCCGTGCACCGGAATGTCCACCTGCGCGGCGCCGGCGCCGAGGCGCAGCACGACCAGCACAGGCTGGCCATCGCCGGCGGGCTGCAGCAGCCAGACCGTGTCGGCGTCGGGGGCCGCCGTCTCGACGACCTCACGCGCACGGGGCGCATCGAACAGCAGCGCGCGGCGCAGCGCAAGCAGCCGGCGATACACGCCGAGCGTGTGGGCGTGTGCTTCGCGTTCCACTTCCTGCCAGTCGAGCACCGACGCCCGCCACGTGTGGAACGCCTGGGGATCGGGGATGGCCGACCGCGACGCCGCCGCATCGAACGCGGCAAACGCCTTGAACTCGGCACGTCGCCCGTGCGTGACGAGCCGACCGAGTGCCTCGGCATGATCGGTGAAGAACAGGAACGGCGAACTGGCCGACCATTCCTGTCCCATGAAGAGCAGCGGCGTCTGAGGCGCCATCAGCAGC
>JAEZDP010000392.1 GCA_023418055.1 Acidobacteriota bacterium | reverse complement strand
CCCAGCGCCGAGCGAAGCTGCGCTTCGGTGTGCGCACGACGCACCTGATCGACGGCCGCCTCGGCCCCTCTGTAACCGTGGCTGACGAACTTGCTGGTGCTGTGCTCGCCCCATGTGCGGTGGAGCTGGTTCAGCCCGTAGCCGCTCATCACCGTGTACACGAAGGCCTCGAACTCGCCCGTGCCCAGTCGCTCCTCCAGCCTCTCGGGGTCGACGGGCTCGAGCACGAGATCCACACCGACGTTCGCATACGCCCGCTGCAAACGAAGGGCGACGCGCTGCAGGCGGGGCGTGTTCTCTGGAATCAGGCACGTGAGCCGGAAGCGGGACGGGCGCCCCTCCGCGCTTGTCGCGGGCAGCCCGGCGGCGTCGAGCAGCCGTCGCGCCAGTTCAGGGTCGAACGCATACGGCGTGACCGACGGGTCGGCCGCCCAATGCCTGGGCCACACGGAACTCGCGGCGGCGAGGCCGCGGCCACCGAAGTCTCGTGCCAGCAGCTCCTCGCGGTCCACCGCGTGGTTGAGGGCAAGCCTGACCTCGCGACGACGCAGGACGGGGTGCCGTACGTTCAGGCCCATCGTGATCACGAAGGGGCGCAGAAACGCGCGTACCTCGATGCCTTCGCTGTGCTCGAGGAACGGCCGGGCCTCGCCCGACACCTCGTACAGCATGTCGATCTCGTCGCGTAGCAGTGCCGACCACGCCGCACGCGGGGTGTCGTAGCGCCGGATGACCACACGATCGATCGCGGATGGGGCTGCCGTCGACGCACGGCTGGCAGACAGGGTGGGCGAGGAGAGGCGAGGCGGGTCGCCCGGCGCCATGAATGGACCAGCGTCCACCGCTTTGATGAGTGTCAAGGCCTCGAGCAGCAGGCTCGACGGCTCGCGCAGCTCGATGCGCAATGTCACGGGGTCGTCCGCTACGATGCGCTCGACGTCGAGCAGGCCGGTGGGCGGCTCGATGGCCATCTCTTTCCGGATGATCGCTGCGACGTCCTCGGCGGTGACGGGCTCGCCGTCGTGCTGCCGTATGTCTGGCCGGAGGATGAAGTTCCAGGTCCTGCCGTCAGTCGTCGAGGACCACTTCTGCAGGATGCCTGGCGTCGGTCGGCCATCGGGGCCGGTGCCAACGAGGCGCATCGTGGTGAGCGCCAGGACGACGGGCCGCACGTTGACCTGCTGGCTGGGCAGACCGATGGTAACCGTGGTGCGGACGTCGGTCGACTGCGTGTTCGGCTGCGGCTGGGCACACCCCAGGGCCGCAGCCTGGAGCAGGCCGCAGAGCAGCGCCGGGCCGACAGCCGCGTATGAGCGGCGTGCGCCCAGGCGTTCAGGAAGGGCGAGGCGAAGCGGGTACACGTCTGCGAGCGATGTCGGGCGGTCAATCACCGCCGACATCGTCGCAGAGATGTATCACGAACGGTGCTACTTCTCCGTCATGTCAGGCGGATAGTCGATGACGAACGGGCAGAACGGACGATCCTTCGCGTTGCCCTTCTTGACGATGCGAATCTTCATGGCTGGGTCCTCCTGGTGTTGCCCGGACCGACAGGGCCGCGGGCATGAGAATCACGCGTGCTGCACCGCGCTGGCCACGGCGAGTTCGCCGATGGCGTCGAGCATGCTTGGCTTGTGACAACTCGGCTTGCCGAGATCGCCCTGCTCGGTGTGCGAGGCCACCGAGCACCCGCCGCCACAGACGGGCACCAGCGCGCAATCGCCGCAGGCGCGCCACGGCGCGTGCTGGTCGAACCTGTCGCGCCCGTCCGTGCGCTGGTGGTCGAGTTCGGGCTCGATGTGCCCGACGCTCAGTCGTGCGTCGCCAGTGAAGCCGGGGCACGGATAGAGCGAGCCCTCCGGGCCGATCGTGTACGCGTGCCGGCGATGCAGCTCGCACGGCCCCATGTGGACCCCGTCGGGCGTCGAGAACCCGCGGGCTCGTGTCTCAGCCCGAAGCCAAGACATCCTGTCGTCCACGCCATGGCACGAGTCGCACGGCGATCCTGCGCTGCCAGTGCCTGCTGCCGTCATGCAGGTGCCCTGCAGCGCCGAGGCGGCTCCAGCGGGCGTGAGGGGGATGACCCGTGCCCCTGATGTCGCTGGTGTCGCTGCCGGCGTTGCCGCGGCTCCCGCTACTGCTGAGCTAATCGGCGCACGGATGACCGGCTTGAACGCCACCTTCACCACGTGCCCGGCGAAGGGCTGGGCGCGCAGGTGGTCGAGCAGTGCGGGGTAGCTGCCGGCGCTTTCGAGATCGAAGTTGCCGCCGACCGAGACGCGCACCTTGCCGGCGACGGCCGCGAGGTTGCGCATGATGCGCGCGTAGGTGCCTTGTCCTCCACGCAGGGGGCGCAGGCGGTCGTGCGTCGGCTGGTCGCCATCGAGCGTCACCTTCACGCCGTTGAGACCGAACGGCAGCAAGCGGTCCACCACGGCCTCGGTCAGCAGCAGGCCGTTGGTGATGACGTTGACGGCCATCCCGATGCCGCGTGTGGTGCAGGCCTGCCAGAGGGCTTCGGCGAGTTGGTAGAGGACGGGCAGGTTCAGCAGCGGCTCGCCGCCGAAGAACGTGATCGTGAAGCGTTCGGGCTGCAGGGTGTCGAGCCGCTCCTCGATCCAGGCCGTCACGCGGCGCGCCGTGTCGGGCGACATCTTCGCGGCCGTCGCGTTGTAGTCGCCGTGGTCGCCCTGGATGCAGTAGTCGCAGGCGAAGTTGCACTGCAGCGTCGTGAGCAGCGTCACGCGCAGGTGCCGATGGTCTTCCCGCAGCTCGCGGAAGAACGCCTCGACGGCCGCGTCCTCGTCGGCGGCGGAGTCCACGATGAAGCCGAGGCGGGCCAGCTCGTTGGCGGTCTCGCGCGCGTCGGCGTCGAGGGCGTCGGGCTGGTGTTCCACCTGTGCGAGCAGGTCGACGACGTCCTGTGAGACGACGATCTGGGTGTCGGTCAGGGTGTTGAACAGGAAGGTCTCGGACGAGCCTGGGACCGGTGAGGCGACGTTGAAGCGGGAGGGGCGCACACGGAACTCCTCGAGACGAGGGATCGCGTCGGCGCGGGTGCAGGCCTGCGCGATCCGGTGAAGACGCGCGAGGTGGAGTGCGAGGCACGTGCCACGCACGGCCGCCAGTTCTGTTGTGGGTGAATTCTATGCTGGCCGCGAGATGTGGGGGGCGGCCAGTGTCGGTCCCCTGCGGGAGGTTGCAGGGACTGCGACCGCGACAGCGCGGACTGTCGGCAGAAACTGCGACGTGTCGGAAACTCGGCTGTAGCGTTCGGGGGCGTCGGTGGGGTCAGGTCTGCGCGGTGATCGAAATGGGGTCAGACCTGCGGCGTGATGGTCGCGGGTCTGACC
>JAEZDP010000384.1 GCA_023418055.1 Acidobacteriota bacterium | reverse complement strand
GTGACGCTGTTTCGACATGCGGACGTCGTCGCGGCGGCCGCCGACCCTGTCACGTTCTCGTCCGGCGCTTCGGCGCATCGCTCGGCGCCCAACTCGCTCGATCCCCCGGAGCACACGGCCTTTCGAGCCATCACCGATCCGTTCTTCGCTCCGGAGAGGATGGCCGCCCTCGAACCGCGCGTTCGACGGCTGGCAGAGGAGATCATCGGCGGGCTGCCCCGTGCCGTCCCGGTGGACGTCATCGCGGAGGTGGGCTACCCCTTTGCGGTGCGTGCGCAAGCCGACTGGCTGGGGTGGCAGGGCACTGAGGAGCAACTGCTGGCATGGACGCGGGAGAACCACGCCGCGACGCGTTCCGGCGACCGCACGCGAACGGCCGCCGTGGCCGCGGCCTTCGACGCCATCGTCCTGGCGCAGGTGGAGCGACGCCGCGCGCTGGGCGCCACCGCACCGGACGACCCCACCACCGAACTGCTCGCACTCACCATCGACGGCCAACCGCTCGCCGACGGCGACGTGGTGTCCATCTTGCGCAACTGGACGGCCGGCGATCTCGGGTCGCTCGCGGCAGCCCTTGGCGTGATCGTCCACTTCGTCGTCACCCATGCCGACGTGCAGGACTCGCTGCGAGCGCGCCCGGACGACCTTGCGCCGGCCATCGACGAGATGCTGCGCATCGATGACCCCTTTCTCGTCAACCGCCGCGTGACGACCGCTCCGGTGCGCATCGGCGACTACGACCTCGCGCCCGGGACACGGGTGTACCTGAACTGGACATCGGCCAACCGCGACGAGACCGTCTTCGGCGACCCCGACACGTATCGACCCGTCGAGCACGCCGCGCGGAACCTCGTGTACGGCACGGGCATCCACGTCTGTCCGGGACGGCCGCTGGCCACCATGGAACTCGTGGCGGCCCTCGAGGCCCTGCTGCGCACCACGACGCGCATCACGCTCGCCGACGAGCGCGCGCTCGAACGCGAGACGTACCCGCTCGGCGGCTGGCGCCGTGTGCCGGTGCTGCTGGAATGATCGGTGACGGGTTTCGTCGTGTGGATGCCCGCATCCGCCGTGCTGCCGCGTGAGCGCGTCAATACGAGCGGAAGCCCGCCCGCTCGAGCGCGCGGCCCACGTTCTCGTTGCGCATGAAGGTCTCCCAGATGAAGCCCGTGCGCAGGTTCTCGGCCATCAGCAGCGTGATGCCGGTGTCGATGCCGACGACGTCGGGGTCGTACCAGTCGGTCATCGGGTTGAAGGCATTGATGAAGCCGTAGCGGCTCCAGGTGCGCTCGTACGTCGTGCGGAGGGTCCGCAGCACCCGTAGCGTCGGTTCTGGCAGGAACGGCAGCGACCCGGCGGCCGCGCTCGGCACCACCGTACCGTCGAGCGGACCGAGTTCCGGCGGGCCACCCCAGGCGACGTAGCCGTTGGCCGAGTCGGAGGCCGTGATGCCCCACAGGTCATCGCTGAAATGGGGGAAACGCTCCGCCAGTTCGAGGCAGAAACGCCGGTGCACCTCGGTGGCGGTGGCCGAATTGCGGAAGTAGTCGGCATACCGGTCGCGGCGGCCCCTGAAGTCGAACCACGCCTGCGAATACTGGTGCACGAACAGCGGCGCGAACGACCCGATGTAGCGCAGCCCGTCGTACTCGAACACGGTACGCTTCCAGGCATGCCACGTCTCGACGGGCAGCGGGTACGTGGACGAGCCGATGCCGAGCAGGTACATCATCATCAGCTCGCTGTAGACGTCCCAGCGGTATTGGAGGAACCCGACCTCGGGCCGCCAGCCATGGGGCAGCAGCACGGTGTCAGCCGACAGCCACGTCCAGTCGACGCGGTCGAAGATGCGCGCCGCCAGTTCGGCCAGTTCCGGGTCCTCGAAGTGCTCGCCGCACATCAGGACACCGCACAGGAGGATGGCGGTGTCGATCGAGGAGATCTCGGCGTCCCAGATGCGCGCGCCCGTCTGCAGGTCGGCGAAGTGGTAGTAGAAGCCGCGATGCGTCGGCATGCCCGTGTCGAGGAACTGCAGCGCGGCGAGGGCCCGGGCGCGCGCCTCGTCGTGCGGCACGTACTCGCGCTCCGCGCCGATGCAGAGCGCGGTGAGGCCGAAGCCCGTGGCGGCGATGCTGGCCGCCGTCCGCGAGTCGCTCGTCGCCCGAACGTTGAACCGGTCGCGGACGAGGCCCGTCGCCGGGTCGCTCTGCTCCCAGAAGTAGGCGAAGGTCGCCCGCTGGATCTCCTCGAGCAGGCTCTCGTCGGCGGTCGCAAGCGACGCCTGGTCGGTCGAGGACCGTTGGGCGCGTCCGGACCGGACGCCGGCGGCAGCCAGGGCGAGGCCGCTGCCGAGTCCGGCGAGCACGCGGCGGCGCGAGAGGGCGGCAGGGGGGCGCTGGGGCATGGCAGGGTCGTCGACGCGTCTCCACACGTCCGCCGACGGGTATCGTCGGAGACGTGCACGCTCTTCGACCTTCTATCACGACATCATTAAGATGAGAGCCGGACGCGCGAATGACACCTGCACGAGCAATTGCATTCGGTGGCGGCCTCGCCATCGTGGCGGCGGCGATCATCCTGCTGCTGGTCGAGTGGCCGCAGCCCGGCGGATTGCGCATCGTCACGGGGGCGGTGCTCACCGCCGACACCATCCCGCAGCGCCAGCGCGCGGTGGCCGAGGCGCGAGTCAGCGTGAGTGGTGGAGCCAGCGCGGCGACCGGCGTGACCGATGAAGCCGGCCTGTTCCGCCTGACACTCGATCCGCCCCTGCTGCCCGACCAGTCGATCTCGCTGAAGGTGGAGCACGCGGACTTCCACCCGTTCGAGG
>JAEZDP010000390.1 GCA_023418055.1 Acidobacteriota bacterium | reverse complement strand
TTCGAACACCGCCTGCAGGACGATGAGGCCGACCAGGACCGGCCGACGCGTCTGCCCCGCCGTACCAGCCTCGAGCGGCGGCTGGCATCACTGGACCCGTCCGAGACCTGCACCCTGCTGCTCCTGCGCGTGGACCAGCCCGACGCCATCGTCCGCGAGCACGACAGGTCCGTGCTCGACCGGGTGGTCCTCTGTCTGACGCAGCTCTTGCAGGGGACCTTCGGGGCACAGACGAGCGCCTACCGCGTCGACAGCTGCAGCGTCGCGGTGGTCATGACGGGTCAGCCGGGCCGCACCCTCGTGCACACGCTGCGCCAGGCACAGACGCGGATGGCCCCGGAGTACGAATACGAACAGCACGGCATGACACGCAGCGTCGCCTTCACCTTCAGCTCGGGTGCCGCCGAGCGCGTGTCGGGCGAGTCGGCAGGCGACTTCCTCCATCGCGTCGAGACGCTCGCCGCCCACGCGGCCAGCCAGGGGCCGGGACGACTGGAGTTCGCGGCGGCACGGCGCGGTCTATTCGGCTGGCTCTGACGAGGATGGCTGCAGGCTCTCGACGTAGGCAGACACGATGGCGTCCACGTCACGGTCGCCCACGAAGCCGAGGGCCCGCGCACGCGTGACGTCGAAGGCGCCGGGCCACGTCTGCACCACGCGCGCCACGTCGGCGTCCAGTTCACACCGCACCAGTGCTCTGGCGGATGCACCACCGTGCCGCTCGAGGCTCTCGAGCATCTCGGCCGGCGTCGTCGTGAGGCCGGGCAACGTGAGGGCGCGGCACTCGCCGAGCGCGTCGGCGGGCAGGCGTGCGGCGTGCAGCAGGTTGGCCGTGACCGTCGAGGGCCCGGTCACCCAGAGCGGCGTGTCCAGCGGCACCGGACAGAGGCTGGGCTCTCCGGCCATCGGCTCGCGGATGATGCCGCTGACAAACGACGACAGCGCCGAGTTCGGACGTCCTGGACGCACGGCCACCGTGGCGATGCGGCATGTGATCCCGTCCACGAAACGCTTGCGGCTGTACTCGCTCACCAGCAGTTCGGCGATCGCCTTCTCGGTGCCGTAGGAGGACTGCGGGCGCAGGACCATCTCCTCGGGGACCACCGCGGGCAGCGGGCCGCCGAAGACCGCGATGGTGCTGGCGAAGACGAACCGCGGCGCTCCGGCCGAGCGCCGGCACGTCTCGAGCAGTCGACGGGTGGCCTCGACGTTGACCCTGAAACCGACGTCGAAATTCGCCTCGGCCTCGCCGCTCAGGACAGCCGCCAGGTGGAAGACGACATCCACCTCGTCGCGCAGGAGGTCGTCGGCACACGCCGGATCGTCAATCGGGCCGACGCGATGGACCACCCTGTCGTCGATGACGGGGCAGGGCACGCGATCGATCGCGATGATCGACGTCGGCGCCGAGGGCCCGGCAGGCTCGCGCAGCAGCGCTTCGACGAGACGACTGCCCAGGAAGCCGGCGGCGCCGGTCACGAGAACGCGCATGGGCCGTCATGGTACCGTTCGCTCCGTGGAGACACCAGCGAAGGTGGCCCTCGTGACGGGCGCGGGGTCTGGCATCGGACGCGCGGTAGCGCTGGGCCTGCTGGCCGATGGCTTCAGTGTGGTGCTCGCGGGACGCCGCCGTGAGGCGCTCGACGTGACCGCGTCGGCCGCTGGACCGCTGGCCGTGCGCGCCGTCGCCGTCCCGACCGACGTCACCGACGAACACTCGGTCGACGTCCTCTTTGCCGCCACGCAGGATCGCTTCGGACGCCTCGACCTGTTGTTCAACAATGCCGGGGCGAGTGCGCCTGGCCTGCCGCTCGACGAGATCTCGCCGGCGCAGTGGCGGGCGGTCGTCGACGTCAACCTGACCGGCACCTTCCTCTGCACGCGTGCGGCCTTCGCCCTGATGAAACACCAGGTGCCCCGGGGTGGGCGCATCATCAACAACGGATCGGTGGCCGCGCACGTGCCGCGTCCCCACGCGGCGCCCTACACCGCGAGCAAACACGCCATCACTGGCCTCACCCGCGCCACCTCGCTCGAAGGACGAGCCTTCGACATCGCCTGCGGGCAGATCGACATCGGCAACACCGCCACCACGATGGCCTCGGCGTATGCCGGCGGCGTCCTGCAGGCCAACGGCGAGATGGCCGTGGAGCCACTGTTCGACGTGTCGCACGTCGTCCGCGCGGTCAGCTACATGGCCAGCCTGCCGCTCGAGGCCAACGTGCAGTTCATGACGGTGATGGCCACCGCGATGCCGTACATCGGGCGGGGCTGAGCCTCATTCGGGCTGAGTCAAGCCGGCACGCGCCGTGCCGATTGCCCTGACGCACACAAGGTGCGGTTGAAAGGGATCCCGATGAAGTCTTTCTGTTGTGGTGACGTGGTGCCGGGCTGCAAGGCAACCTTCCAGGGTGATTCGGACGACCAGATCCTGGCGGCCGTGGCGGTTCACGCGCGAGACGCGCACGGCCTGCAGTCGGTGCCGCCGGAACTGGTGGCGCAGGTGCGGGCCCGCATCCGGTCAGCGGCCTGACATTGGCGGCTCGGCGGCCGGTCGGCACCTCGGAGGAGAGCCCGACCGTCGCCGCCGTCCGTGCCGCGGCGCCAATCGAACGACGTGGCCTACGGCTGGCGCGCGAGGCGCTCGACGATCCGCTCCACGCGGATGACGCCCAGATAGCGCCCCTCGTCGTCGGTACACACCACGGGCAGGAAACGCTGCGCCAGGTCGCGGGTCATCGCCCGGCGCGCCGTGGCCCGAAGCGGCGTGTCGGCCTTCACGACCAGCGGCCGCTGCGGGTCGGCACCCGTGATCCCTGAGCCATACCAGCGCACGGGCCGACAGTCGGCGTCGAGCAGCAGCGTCGCCTCCCGGGTCGACGTCACAGCTGCCACGTCGGAGGCGATCGCCGGCCACTCGCCCACGAGGTCCGAGACGGTCAGCCCGTCAGAGGCGCGTCGCTGGTGCATGCGAATCGCCGTCGACCCGGCCGTCAGAATCGGCGCCCACGCGGGTTCGGCCTTCCCGAGCAGCCATCCCTGTGCGAGCGGCACGCCCAGGCGCATCAGGCAGTGGAGTTCCTCTGCCGTCTCGACGCCTTCGGCGATGAGCCAGGCATCGAGCGTCGCGGCCAGCGACCCGATGGCCTCGATGAGCGCGACCCGGGCTGGGTCCTGGTCACACGCGGTGACGAAGGCACGATCGAGCTTGACGAAGTCGGGCCGCAACAACAACACGTGCTGCATGCTGGCGTAGCCGGACCCCGTGTCGTCCACGGCAAAGAGCGCCCCCCGCCCGCGGGCGGCGTCGAGCGCGCGCCGTGCCTCGTCGTAGTCTTCGATGGCGGCATGTTCGGTGACCTCGATCACCAGCCGGTCGAGGCGGTCGTAGTCCGACAGCGTGTGCGTCCACGCGGCGGAGGCCAGCGTCGCCGGACTCACGTTGACGGTGAGAAAGGTGTTGAGCGGGAGCAGCCCGATGGACGAAAGCGCCCGCGCGAGCGCCAGACACTCGAGGGCCACGCCGCTGCCGCGCTTCGCGGCCTCGGCGAGCCACCGATCGGGTGCCGCCTGCGGGGGCCCGGGAAAGCGCGCGAGGGCCTCGTAGCCCGCAACCACGCCGCGGGTCAGGTCGACGATGGGCTGGAAGTGCACGTCGGGCGACCGCGCGCCTGCCAGCACGTCGTCGAGCGCCCGATCCCAGTCCACCGGCGTCGGCGCCGCTTCCCTCTCACGCGACGCCACCGGCGCGGTCATCACCACGCGTCAGTCATCGGCTGGCGTGGCAGCCGCTTGAACGTCGACGCCAGGACGCGGTTACAACAGCCGGGTGAACATCCACGCGACCGATTCCTGCAGGCGCTGCCACCACGACCGTTGGCGAAAGGCGTCGAGCGTGATCTCGCGCGAGTGACGCAGATCGGCCGCAAACACCTCGTTCATCTGACGGCCCAGCTCAGGGTCGTACACCATCAGGGTCGCTTCGTCGTTCAACGCCAGCGAGCGGTTGTCGAGGTTGATCGAGCCGACCGTCGACCACACGCCGTCCACGACGAAGGTCTTCGGATGCAGGGTGGTGGGCTGCCACTCGTAGAGATGCACGCCAGCCTCGAGCAGCCGTTCGTACCACGACCGTCCCGCCAAGCGCACGATGTGCATGTCGGTGGCCGGCCCGGCCGTCAGGATGCGGACGTCCACGCCACGTGCGGCCGCTCTCGACAGCAGGGCCACCAGCGCGGCGTCAGGCGCGAAATAGGCGGTGGTGATGTACAGCGTCCGGCGCGCGGCGGCAATCGACAGCATGACGAACCGTTCGGCGGCCGTGCTGCCCAGCGTCGGCGAGGTGTAGAGCAGGCCTGCCTGGACGCCGTGCACGAGTTCGGCCGGCGGCGTCGGCGGCGTCAGCAACACCCCGGTGGCTTCGGCCCAGGCCACGGCAAAGGCCGCCTGCAACTGGCGGACGGCAGGACCCTCGAACCTGATGTTCGTCTCGCGCCACGACGCGTTGGTCACGCCATCGCCCAGCCACTTGTCGTCGATGCCGAACCCGCCCGTCCAGCCGACCCGTCCATCCACCACGACCCCGCGGACGTGGGAGCGGTTCTGGACGAGGTGCAACGTGGACCACTCGAGCGGACGGAAGGGCTCGATGAGCACGCCGGCGTCACGCAGTACCGTGACGAACTCGTCGGAGATGGCCGAGGTGCCGAACGCGTCGTAGAGCACCAGCACCTGTACGCCCTGGCGGGCGCGGTCCACGAGGATGTCCCGCAGCCGTCCGGCCATGCGGCCACTGTTGCCGTAGTAGATCTGCAGCGTGATCGAGCGCTCGGCCGACGCCAGATCGGCCCACAGTCGCTCATAGGTGCCATCGCCGTTCAACGCCAGCTCGACCCGGTGGCCGTCGGAGACGACGGCGCCGGTGAGCATGGTGATGTTGGTGAGGAAGGCCGGCGCGGTGACCTCCACCGGGTCGCCTCCCAGACCTACGCCGCGCACGTGGCGGACGGCCGTGCCTCGCGTCAGGTGCAGACTGCCGATGAACGCGAGCAGCAGGATGACCGCCGCGGCAACCGTCCGGCCGATTCTGCCCGGCAGGCCGCGTCGTCGTGGGGTCGAGGTCGAGCGGCGTCTGAGCATGCGCATGCGCTGTGCGATTGTACGCGGCCGACGCGCGCGGCTCGCACTCGGGCGTCACTTGAGGCACACTCTCGGCATGCGGACGGTGACGATTCCTTGAGCGAGGCGCTTGGCGCCGACCTCTATCTCGGGCGACAACCCATCCTCGACCGCCACCAGCAGCTGGTGGCGTACGAGCTGCTGTTCCGCAGCGGCGACCAGAACGTCGCGACCGTGCTCGACGGGCGCCTGGCCACATCCACCGTCATCCGCAACCTCTTCTCGGAGATCTCGGTGGGTGACGTCCTCGGACGGTACCGGGGCTTCATCAACGTCGACGAAGAGACGCTGTTCTCGGACACGCTCGAGCTGTTGCCGCCAGCGTCGGTCGTCCTCGAGGTGCTCGAAACCGTCAGCCCGACGCCGGCCGTCGTGGCGCGCTGCGCAGAACTGAAGGCCCAGGGCTTCACCCTGGCCCTCGACGACGTCGTGCAGTTGACCGAGCCGTTCGCGCCCCTGCTGCCGCACATCGACATCGTGAAGGTCGATCTCAAGGGTGTGCCGGCCCATGAGTTGCCCGCGCTCGCCGCCGCGGTCAAGCGGCTCGGACGGACGCTGCTTGCCGAAAAGGTGGATACCCGCGACGAGATGCAGCGGTGCCACGACCTCGGCTTCGACCTGTTTCAGGGCTACTACTTCGCGCGGCCGGTGATCATCCAGGGACGGGCGCTGGACCCTTCGCAGTTGGCCATGTTGCGGCTCATCAACCTGCTGCTGTCCGACGCGCATCGTGCCGAGCTCGAAGAGGTCTTCAAGCAGGACCCGGCACTCTCGATCGGCCTGCTTCGGATGACCAATTCCGTCGCAATGGGCCTGCACGTGCGCGTCACGTCGCTCGGCCACGCCATCACGCTGCTGGGACGGCGTCAGCTGCAGCGGTGGCTCCAACTGCTGCTCTACACGACGCGTAACGGCAAGGGCTCGACGCCGCTGCTGCAGCTGGCGGCCAC
>JAEZDP010000300.1 GCA_023418055.1 Acidobacteriota bacterium | reverse complement strand
AGCGAGAGCAAGGCGGGGCTGTTCGAACTGGCCGACGGCGGCACGCTGTTTCTCGACGAAGTGGGCGAGTTGCCCCTCGCGGTGCAGGCCAAGCTGCTGCGCGCGATCGAGTACGGCGAAGTGCTGCGGGTCGGGTCGCTCGAGCCGCGCCGCGTCGACGTGCAGATCTTTGCCGCCACCAATCGCGACCTCGCAGAGCAGGTCGAGGCCGGGCACTTCCGGCGCGACCTCTACTACCGGCTGAACGTCGTGGACATCCAGGTGCCGCCGCTCCGCGAGCGCCGTGACGACATCGTCTACCTGGCGAGTCACTTCATGCGCGAGATGGCGACACGATTTGCCAAGCCGCTCACCGGGCTGTCTGCGGGCGGCGAACGCCTCCTGCGCGACGCGGACTGGCCCGGCAACGTCCGTGAGTTGCGCAACGTGATGGAACGCGCGTGCCTGATGGCCGAAGGGGCCGTCATCGGCGAGGCCGAGGTGCGCGCCAGCCTGCCCCCCGCGAGGCGCCCACGCGTCGTGGCCCTGGCCGATGCGCCGCCTCTGCCACGTGCAGCGAGCACCGCGCGGGCCGCCGCCCACGACGACGATGAGGACGACACGCAGCCGCTGTCGGATGTCGAGCGGGAGGCCATCATCCGGGCCCTTCAGCGGTCGGGTGGCAACAAGAAGGCCGCGGCCACGATGCTCGGCGTCAGCCGTCGGGCACTCTACCGTCGCCTCGAGCGGCTCGACCTGGGCCGCACGATCGCGCGCCGCAGCGAAGGCGCGGCCTGAGGACCGACATGGACATGGCCACTCCCGTACTCGACCCGTCACCCCACGTGCTGTGGTCGCTGGCCCCAGGTCCGGTCCTCGTGGTGGACGACGACCCCGACGTGTGCGACGTGATGGCCAACTGGGTGGCCGCCGATGGCTGCCCGGTGCTCCGCGCCGGCACCGCGGCCGCCGCCCTGTCGTTGGTACGTGAGCACCAGGTGTCGGTGGTCATCTCGGACGTGCACCTGCCCGATCACGACGGCTTCTGGCTCGCCGAGTCGTTGCGGGAGCTGCGGCCGGCCACCGCCGTGGTGCTCGTCACCGGGTATCGGGACGTCGACTGGGCGTTGCGCGGCCTGCAGATGGGCGCGGTGGACTATCTGCTCAAGCCCTTCGACCAGCGCGCCCTTGCGCGCGCGCTCGAAGCGGGGCTGCGCCAGCACCGTGAGCGGCGGCAGAGCCAGCATCTGCACGATGCGCGAGCCATTGAACTCGCAGACCGGCATCAGCGTCTGGTCGGCGCACTGACGCGTTTGCCCGTCGGCACCACCGACGAGATCCGTGCGGTGCTCGACCTGCTGGCCTTCCGCCAGGACGAGTGGCGCGAACACAGCCGGCGGGTGGCCACGCTGGCCGTCGCCCTGGCCACGACCCTGCGGCTTGCCCACGAGCAGGTCACCCTGGTGGAGCAGGCGGCCCTGCTGCACGAGGTCGGGCGGCTGGTGCTGCCCGACAGCCTGCTCACCCGCACCGGCGAGTTGTCGGCCGACGACCGTGCGTACTGGCGGCGCGTGCCGACGCTGGCCGCCTCGATTCTCGACGGCGTGCCCAGCCTGATGGGGGTGGCCTCCGTCGTGCGGTCGCGCTTCGAGGAGTTCGACGGGGGCGGCTATCCCCGTCAACTGAGCGGGCACCAGATTCCTCTGGCCAGCCGCATCCTGGCGGTGGCCGATTCCTACGATGCGATGCGATCGCCGCGCCCCTTCCGCGACGCGCTGACCTTCGACCAGGCCGAAGCCGAGCTGCGGCGGGGCAGCGGCACCCAGTTCGATCCCGACCTGGTGACGCGGTTCCTGCGGATGCCCCAGCTGGGCCCGCATCAGGTTGCCTGAGTCGCCACGGCTACAATAGGCGCCGTGTCTCCGGCGTCCGCAGCTCCGTCCGTCTCCGACGTGCCGCTCGAAGCCGTCATCGGCCTCGAGGTCCACGCCCAGCTCTCCACCCACTCGAAGATCTTCTGCGGCTGCAGCACGGCCTTCGGCGCTCGGCCCAACACGCAGACGTGTCCGGTGTGCCTGGGGCTGCCGGGCGCCCTGCCCGTGCTCAACGGCGCCGCGGTGGATGCGGCCATTGCGGCCGCGCTGGCTCTCGACTGCACCGTGCAGCCGACCTCCGAGTTCGCCCGCAAGAACTACTTCTATCCGGACCTGCCGAAGGGCTACCAGATCTCGCAGTTCGACCGGCCCCTCGCCACGGCCGGACGTGTGCACCTCGACGTGGGCGGGCAGGTCGTCACCGTGGGCATCACGCGGATCCACATGGAAGAGGACGCGGGCAAGTCGCTGCACGAGGCCGATGCCACGCGTACGCACATCGACCTGAACCGCGCGGGGACGCCGCTCATCGAGATCGTGTCGGACCCGGACATCCGGTCGGCCGACGCGGCGGCCGCGTACTTCGAGCACGTCCGCGACGTGCTGGTCGCGATCGGCGTCACCGACGGCAACCTCGAGGAGGGCAGCCTGCGCTGCGACGCCAACGTGTCGGTGCGGCCCGCAGGGACGTCCACGTTCGGCACCAAGGTCGAAGTCAAGAACGTCAACTCGTTCCGCTATCTGCAGAAGGCCATCGAGCACGAGATCGCCAGGCAATCGGCTGTCGTCGGCAGGGGAGAGGCGGTAGTGCAGGAGACGCGCCTCTTCGACGCCGACACGGGGCGCACCGTGAGCATGCGCACGAAAGAGGAAGCGCACGATTACCGGTACTTTCCGGAGCCCGACCTGCCGCTGCTCGTCGTGACCGAGGACCACGTGGCGCGCGTGCGGGCGGCGCTGCCGGAACTGCCACACCTGCGGCGGGCACGGTTCGTGGAGCAGTATGGCCTGCCGCCCTACGATGCGGGTGTCCTCACGCAGTCGCGGGCCGTCGCCGACTACTTCGAGGAGGTGGCTGCTCGCGTGCCACCCAAAGCCGCCAGTAACTGGGTGATGGGTGAGGTGCTGCGGCGCAGCAAGGGCGACCCCGCAGGCGTCGCTGCGTCGCCGGTCTCGCCAGACGCGCTGGCCGAACTGGTGGACGCGGTGGAGGCTGGCACCATCAGCGGCTCGGTCGGCAAGGACGTGTTCGAGCAGATGTGGGACTCGGGCGAGCGGGCCTCGGTCATCATCGCCCGCGAGGGGCTGGTCCAGATAGACGACGAGCGTGCGCTCGCGTCGGCCATCGACGAGGTGCTGGCCGGGCATCCCGATGCCGTCGCCCGGTACCGCGAGGGCAAGACGCAATCGTTCGGGTTTCTCGTCGGCCAGGTGATGAAGGCGACCGGAGGCAAGGCCAATCCGAAGACGGTCAACGGCCTGCTGCGACGTGCCCTCGACGCCTGAGCGCGCGCACCAGGCCTGGCCGCACGTCGGCACGGCGGCGCTCGTCCATCTGCTCGTCGTCGTCACGATCACGTGGCCGCTGGCGTGGGCGCCCGCGGCCTGGCTCGCTGCGCCGTTTGGCCCCGGCGATCCCTACCTGAACCTCTGGATCCTGGGCTGGGACCTGCAGGTGCTCTTCGAGTCGCCGCTGGCCTTTGCCACAGGCGAGGTCTTCGACGCCCCGATCTTCCACCCCGCTCGCCAGACCCTGGCCTTCACCGACCACCTGCTGCTGCAAGCCCTGCTCGTCTCGCCCGTCTATGCGCTCACGCGTGACGTGGTGGTGGCGTACAACGCACTCTGGATGGCGTCGCTGTGGGCGAGCGGTCTCGCGATGTACTGGTATCTGCACCAGGTGACGGGCTCGCGCGTCGGCGCGCTGGCTGGCAGCCTGGCGTATGCCTGCTCGGCCTACCGCATGGCGCACGTCGTGCACCTGCAGTTGCAGGCGCTCTATTTCCTTCCGCTCGCGGCATTGGCCGTACACCGCATCGTGGCGCGGCGTCGGCTGCGCGATGGGGCGGCGCTCGGCCTGTGGTTCGGGCTGACTGTCGTCAGTTCCGTGTACTACGCGGTCATCGGAGGGCTCGGGCTCGCGGTGCTGCTCGTCGGGCTAGCCGTGGGAGCCGGACGCCGCCGCTGGGGGCGCCTCGTCGGCCCGCTGGCCTGCGCCGCCATCGTCACCGCACTGCTTGCGACGCCGTGGCTGGTGCCCTATGTGCAAGTGCAGCAGCGCGAGGGGTTCGGCCGCACGCTCGACGAGGCGTCACGGCACGCCGCGACGCCCCGCAGTTACCTCAACGATCCCCCATGGCGGCCGGTCTCTCTGGCGCCGACTGGAGCCACCGAAGAAGACGCCCTGCGTCCGGGGTGGGGCGTGCTGCTGCTGCTGGTGCCGGCCCTCGCGTCGCTGGCGACACACCGCCGACGACCACATGTCTGGGCGTGGCTGGCGGTCGTCGCGCTTGGCGTGGTGCTGTCACTCGGTCCGGATGGCGTCCGCAGCGTCTACGCGTGGTGCCACCGGTGGCTGTTCGGCTTCCACGCCGTGCGCGCCCCTGCTCGGTTCGGCATGCTCGTCTCGTTTGCGGCGGCCGCCCTTGCCGCGTACGGGTGGGTGTGGGCGGCCTCCCGCTCGAAGCCATGGCGCATCGTCGCGGTGGTCGGCGTGGCGCTCGTCGCGGGTGAAGCGCTGCTCTGGCGGTTGCCGGTGGTGGCGGCGCCCTCCCTCGACACGCCCGTGGCGCGGTGGCTTCGCGCCAGTGACGTGCCCGGTGCCGTCGCCTACGTGCCGTTGCCCGTCGATCGCGACGCCACGGTGGTGATGCTCGACACCCTGACGCACGGCCGGCCCATCGTCAACGGCTACAGCGGACAGCGGCCCGCGTTTGCAGGCGCCGTGGAGGGGGCGCTGGCGCGCTTCCCGTCAGCGGATGCGCTCTGGATGCTGAGCGAACTCGACGTGCGGTACGTGGTGACGGCTGCGCCTGGCGTCGCAGCGGCATGGCCCGTCGCGCTGCGTGCCGACCTCGACGCCGCAGATGGCAGCCGTGTCTACATCTACGAGGTGGCCGATGCCGACACGCTCGAGCGCACCCTCGGGGCCGAGCCCGGCGTGGTGCCGCCGGAGCCGGTGCAGCCCGCGTTTGCCGACGGCGAACGCTCGACGTACGACGTCTACTGGGATGGTGCCGGCACCGAGGTGGCCGCAGGGACGGTGCACGTGGCCATCGACCGGGCAGACTCAGACGACCCCCTGCTGCCGGCCTGGGTGTCGGCCGACGCGCGTGCACGCCTGGCGTGGCGCACCTCGGTCACCCTCCAGACGGCTCCGTGGATCTCCCGGTTCTTCGAGGCCCGCGACACCTTCACCACGTGGACGACGGACCGTCTGTTGCCGGTGGCGCACCGCCGTCAGATACACGAAGGGCGTCGACAACTGGATCAGAGCGTGGCCTTCGACGATGACGGGCGCGCGGTGGTGGTGTTGCCGCCCGACGCGACGACCCTCGACGCCGGGCCGCGCGTCCGTGTGCCGGCCACGGTCCGGGACCCCATCGCGGCGCTGCTGCTGTTACGGGCGCTGCCGCTCGAGGCGGGCGATAGCGTACACCTGCCCGTGTCCGACATGGGGCGGGGGCTGACCCTGCAGACGGGCACCATTGCGGCCGACACAATCGAGTGGCGGGGACAGACGATCGAAGCACTGCGGGTTGCGCCCGTGCTGACGCCGCGCGTCCAGCGCCGGGCGCCTCCACGCATCGACGTCTGGTTGGGCCGCGAGCTCGGCCTGCGGCCGGTGCGCGTGGAGGTGTCTGCGGGGTTCGGCGTGGTGCGCCTCGAACTGCGAGCCATCGAGGCCGACCCGCCAGAGAGTGCATCGTGATCGAACTGGCATCCGTCACCAAGTCGTACGGCACTGGAAGCGACGCGTTGCGCGACGTGTCGCTCGCCATTGGCAAGGGCGAGTTCGTCTGTCTGGCCGGACCGAGCGGCGCCGGCAAGTCCACCCTGCTGCGCCTGCTGCTGCGCGAAGACGTGCCGACCTCGGGGGCCGTCCGCGTGGACGGCACCGACCTCGCGTCGCTGTCGCGTGCCGAGCGCCAGACGTACCGCCGCAGCGTCGGGTTCGTCTTTCAGGCCTTCCGCCTGCTGCCGGCCCGCACCATCTTCGAGAACGTCGCCACGATTGCGCGCGTGATGGGGGTGCCGCCGTCGCAGCAATGGCGCCGCGCGTCCGCCCTCCTCCAGCAGGTGGGCCTGCAGCACCGGATGAACGACTACCCTCGCCAGTTGTCGGGTGGCGAGCAGCAGCGCGTGGCCATTGCGCGGGCGCTGATGAACGCACCGTCGCTCTTGCTGGCTGACGAACCGACGGGCAATCTCGATCGCGCGCTGTCGCTGGAGGTGGCCGACATCTTCCGCGACATCAATGCGGCGGGGACGACCGTGGTCGTCGCGACGCACGACGGGGCGATCATCGATCGCGTGGGGCGCCGTGTCGTGTCACTCGAGCAGGGACGGGTGGTGGCCGACCACGGGGGGCCGGCGTGAAGCGGACACGGCACGAAGAGACCCACGCGACGGGCTTTCTGCGCTATTGCCTGCGCGAGGCCACCACCAGCCTGAGCCGACGCTGGCGGGTCGCCGTGCTCTCCACACTGCTCCTGTCGGCTGCGGTCCTCGTGCTGGCGGTGTACCTGCTGGCCTCCGAGCAACTCGCCATGGTCACCGACCGGATGAATGCCGCCGCCGAGCTGTCGGTGTACCTCGCCCGCGATGCGGGGCCGGGCACGCGCGATGGTGTCGAGGCCGAACTGCGCCGGCAGCCCATGGTCGCGCGCCACGAGGTGATCGATGCCGCACAAGCCACCGAGCGGTTCCTTCGCGACTTTCCGGAACTGCGCGACGTCGTCACGGGCCTGCCGGACGGCGCGTTCGGTGGCGTGGTCGAGGTGCGCTTACGCGCCGAGGCGACCGGACGTGACATCGCCACGCTCGTGGAGCGCCTCGCCGCCGAGCCGGGCGTGGACGATGTGATCTACGACCGCGAGGTGCTCGCGCGGCTGCTGGCCACGGTCAATCTCGCGCAGCGGATCGGCGGGGCGTTGGCGGCGCTGCTGGCTCTGGCCGCGACGATTGCGGTGGCTGCCGTGCTTCGGCTGGCCTACTACGCGCGGCGTGACGAGATCGAGGTGCTCGGCCTGCTTGGTGCCCCGGCGCGTGCGATCACCGGCCCGTTCGTGATGGAAGGCATGCTGCAGGCGCTGGCCGGCACGGTGGTGGCGCTTGTCGTGCTGCGTGTAGGCCTCCTTGTGGGCACGCAGGCCGCGGCGCGCCTGTTGTCGGCTCTCGACATGCAAGCGATGCCTTACCTCTCGTGGCGGGCCATGCTCGTGCTGACGGCGGGAACGGTCGTCGCGGGCGCTGCTGCCGGGTGGCTGGCGGCACGCGAGCCCCGGGATGGACATGCCGTGGACGTGTCCACCGGCACCTGAAGTCGTCGGCCCTCCATCACTCGAGCATTGACACCTGCGACAACGGGTGACTACAGTGGGGAATCGAGTGGAGCTCTTGATCCCAGTGACTCAGCTCGCGGATTTCTATCGCGAGGAACTCGAACGTTGCCACCGGTGTCTGCAGAGTCAGCGCGACTGCTACTCGCACTGCACCATCACACAGGTCGAGGTCGCGCTCGACCAGGTCATGGCCCAGCTCGAGATGCTGTGCCGCCAGGGCAAAGCCAATCGTATCGTCAGCGGCATCCTGCAGCAGTTCAGCGTGGTCGCCGACACGCGTCCCTGGGCAGACGGACGCCACCTCCACTGACCACGCCCAGCCCCCCACCCGACCTCGTCGCCATCGCACGGGCCGCACTCGACGCGGTCAGCGCCTCCGCGCTCGTGCAATCGGTGCTGCGCGCCGAAGACCCCATCGTCACGCCTGAGGGCGCCTATACGCTCGTCGCCGCTGGCAAGGCCTCGGCAGCGATGGTCGAGGCGTGGTACCGCCACGCTGCCGTGCCACCCCACGAGGCGATCGCCGTGGGCACGCACGATGGCGACCGGGTGGCCGAGGGCGTCGACTGGTACACCGGTGGCCATCCCACGCCAACGGACCAGAGCGTCGCGGCTGCACGGGCGGCGCTCGAGGCGGCGCGACGCGTGCCGCCCGACGGACTGCTCGTCGTCTTGCTCTCGGGCGGGGCCTCTGCATTGCTGAGCCTCCCGGTGGCTGGCGTGACCCTCGAGGACAAGCAGCAGGCCACACGGGCGCTGATGCACGATGGGCGGGCCATCGACGAACTCAACGCCGTGCGCAAGCACCTGTCGGCCATCAAGGGCGGGCAACTGACGACGGCGTGTGCAGGCCGGGTGGTGACGCTCGCGATCTCGGATGTCGTGGGTCCCATTGAAGACGACCCGAGCGTGATCGGATCCGGACCGACCGTGCCCGACCCCTCGACGTTCGCACGTGCGCATCAGATCGTGCGGGCCGTGGCCGACCAGGAGGCGGTGCCGGCTGACGTGCTGGCGTATCTCGAGCGAGGGCTGCGGGGCGAGGTGCCCGAGACGCCCAAGCCGGGCGACGGGGCATTCACGCGTGCGTCCTACCATCTCATCGGGACGCGGCGGACCGCGATGGCTGGCGCGCAGGCCTGCGCGGTGGCGCGTGGCCTGCACACGATCGTGCTCGACCCGCCCGTCGAGGGCGAGGCACGCACGACCGGCGCGGCATTCGTACAGCGGGTGCTCGACGTCACCCGTGTGTTCCCGGGGCCCGTCTGCGTCATCGCCTCCGGGGAGACCACGGTGACGGTGCGGGGCAGGGGTCGCGGGGGCCGCAATCAGGAGTTCGTGGCCGGCGCATTCGCCGCGCTGGCACGTGCGCCGCGTCGCATGGTGCTGGCCAGCATCGGCACCGACGGCATCGACGGGCCCACCGACGCAGCCGGCGCGTGGGCCGACAACGACACGGCGAACCGAGCGCACGCGGCCGGCCTCGACATCGATGCCATCCTCGACGACAACGACGCCTACCACCTGCATCAGGCGCTCGGCACCCTCGTGCAGACCGGCCGCACCGACACTAACGTCGGCGACGTGCAGGTCGCGATCGTTCAATAACGTCGTACGCCGTACGCCGTACGCCTCACGCCGTGCGTCTCACGCATACGGCAGTGGCCGCCCTGGTGTACCGTTGACCACATGGCCAATACGCTGCCTCCGGTGTCGTCGTCGGTGCCTCCAGCCGCCAAGCCCGTACGCGCGACGCGTCCGCTGACGATGGGGCGACTCGTGCTGTACGTGATCGGCGTCGCGGTGGTGGCGGCGTGTGTGGGCTACGTCTTCGGGTGGTATCGCGCGTATCCCGCCGAACAGCAGCGCGACCAGGCGATGGTGCGCCTGCGCCTCTCGGAGGCGCGGTCGCGTGCGCTCGATGCGAGCGTGTCGATCTACCGCACCAACTGGGGCGACGCGGGCGGGCACCTGCAGGAGGGCGTCCGGTTGCTCGAGGCGTTCAAGGCCGCCGAGCAGCAGATGTTGTCGCCCGAGCACTCCGCCAGGGTGGACGAAGCCGCCGATCTGATGCGCGGCGCCAGGGATCTGGCGGCCCAGGCCAGCCTCGACGCCAACGGCCGCGCCGAACGCGCCGCCGCGCTGCTCGGCGAGGTCTATCGCGCGACGCCCGCCCCGTAGCCTGACGCCTGCCCCTACTTCACGAGATCGACCTGCAGGTCGACGTGAAGGTTCGCGCGTCCGCCAGCGTCGTCGATCTGCGTGACCCGGTGCTTCACGCCGGGCGTCAGGAGCACCGCGCCTTCCTGGGAGATCGCCTCGGGATCGCGTCCCATCATCGGCGGGCCGCCCGGTGCCATCGCAGAGGGAAGGGCTGCGGCGCTGCCACTCAGCTTGAATTCGACGAGGACCTGCCGGTCGCTGATGACCGTCGCGGTGGCGTCGAGGCTGAGGAAGTCGCGCCCGGGCTGCCGGCGGACCTGCGCATAGCGTCCCTCCGCCGTCGTCACAGTGAGTGTGCGAGGCTGTCCCGAGCCTTGCTCGTTGGCCAGGGAGACGCTCACGGCAATCTTCACGTTGCGTGTGGGGAGGGGGCGGCTGGGTGGACGCGGTGCGGCGGCTGACTGAGCGGGTGGGGCAGGTGTGGCCGGTTGCGCCGCAGGCGCGGCAGCGGGCTGGGCGGCCGTCAGAGGGTTGGCCGTCATTGCCGCCATGACGAGTGCGAGGCCGATTCCCCGTGTGCCGGACAGCCTGCCAATCCTGTAAGTGAATGCTGTCATTTCTGCTCCTGGTCGTGAGGGACGATCTCGATGGGTGCGATCTCGATGGCTGGGATGTCGATCGGCGTAAGCGGTGGGAGCGGAGGCACGTCGAGCGGCGACGGCGTGATGTCCACGATGTCCACCGGCGGCAGCGGCTCCCAGGGGCGCTCCGCGTCCGTGTAGGCCAGCACGGGACGAGGACGTTCACGGTCTGGCCAGGTGCGCCCAACCCTCGACGACTGCGGCCGACTCGGACGCAGCCGCTCGAACTCCTCGAACGGGGACATCTCCCAATAGGCACGGGGCGGCAGCACCGGCACATCGACGCCCTTGCCGCCCCACTCGTGGGACGCTGCCGGCGGAAAGAGCAGGACGTCGCGAGCCGCCTGACGCGATTGCCACACGGCGCCGACGACGACGAGCGTACTCGCCGCCACGGGCAACACCCATCGCCAGGCGACGGCAGGCGCAGGCGTCCGTGCAGTGCCCGCGGTGCGGATCGCGCCGGGACCTGACCGCGCGCACACACGTGCCTCGTGGCCGGTCGGTGGCGTCACCCGGGCAAAGCGCTCGATGAGCGAGTCGTCGGTCTCAGGTGTCATGACGCAGGTCCGGCCTTCCTCCGCATCCTCCGTGTCTCCGCGTGCCATCACTTCAAGCCCTCCATACGCACGCGCAGCCGCTTGCGTGCCTCGCTGACGCGCCACTTCACGCTGCCGACGGGCATACCCAGCACGGCACCGATCTCCTCGTAGGTCAGCTCGCCGCCGGCCGCCAGCAGCAGGCAGTCGCGCTGTGCCCGCGGCAGCCCACGGAGCGCTCGGCCGATCCGACTGCGGGCCTCGCGGTCGAGCAACCGGCCTTGGGCGTCGCCGGTGCGGGTATCTGGCAGCGCCGCCACATCCACACTGCCGTCGTTGTGGTCGCGCGCAGCGGGCGCCAGTCGCCGCAGCCAGGTCACGACGGCGCGGCGCCGGTCGAGCGCCTTTCGCCATGCGATGGCCGTGACCCATGTCTTGAAGCTGGCATCGCCGCGAAAACCCTCGAGCCGCTGCCACGCCGCCATCCAGGCCTCCTGCGCCGCCTCTTCGGCCTCGGTGGCGTCGAGCAGGGCGGCAAACGATGTGCGATACACGGTCACGTGGTGCCGATGCACCAGCTCGGCCCACGCCCCCTCGTCCTGCTGACGGGCGCGTTCGACCAGCTCGGGATCCGTCACCGTCGCAGTAGACGTGCGCCACCGGAGGCGGGTTGGACATTGTGCGCGGCGGCCCTCCGTTCGGAAGGGCCTCGGGCGTCGTTTGCGTCAGATGGAGGAGTCACCATGAAGCCGCTGATAGCGCTGTTGTCGGTCGTCGCCTTGACGACCGTGGCCGGAACGGTGCCTACGTCGGCGGAGCCCCTGCTCGGACAGGTGGACACGTTCGAGGACGGTACCACGCAGGGGTGGACCGTGAATCTCGTCGGGACGGGCATCCATCCCGCTCCGCCGGGAGTGGTGTCGGGCGGACAGGGCGGCGTCGACGACAACTACCTGCTCCTGACGGCCCTCGGAGGCGACCGCAACGGCAGTCGCCTGGCCGTGGCCAACCTCGACTCCCGCTGGACGGGCGACTTCATCGCCGCCGGCATCACCGCCATCAGGATGGACGTCATCAACCTCGGTAACACGGACCTCTATCTGCGGTTCGGTTTCGAGGACCCACGGGGCGGACCGCCCGAGAACATCGCGTTCACCGAGCACGCATTCGTGGCCGCGGGCGGTGGCTGGCAGACCATCCAGTTTCTCACCACGGCCGCCGCCTTGACCGCTGCCCTCGGTGACATCGAGACAGCGATCACCACCACCACGGCGGTACGGCTCTACCACAGCCGGGAGCCGAATTTCCCGAACCCCGTATTCCCCATCCCGTCGATCACCACGCAGCTTGGCGTCGACAACATATCGGCCGTGCTCGCCGACGTGCCAGAGCCGGCCACGGTGAGCCTGTGGGCGGCGGGCGCGGCCCTCGTGTGGGTCCGACGCCGTCGCACCCGCCTCCACGGCTGACCCCGCTCCGTCGGTCGCTCGTCGTTGTGGGGAGGTGCGGCAGCCTGTAGCCTGTATCTCCATGACGAGCACCGACGACCTGCTCACCCGCATCCGCGAACGCCTCGGCCATCCCTCCACCGTGCGCGAGATCATGCGCACGCTGAAGATCCCGCGCGGAGAGGCGCCGTCCATCAGGCGCGCGCTCCGCACCCTGGTCTCCCGCGGCGACCTCATCGAGACGCGCGGCAAGGCCTATGGTGTGCCCGAGTTCATGGACATGGTGCCCGGGCGTATCACCGTGCACCCCCAGGGCTACGCGTTCGTGCGTCCCGAGCGCGACGTCGACGGACTCACGAGCGACGTGTATGTGGCCGGCCCCAACGTCAACCAGGCGATGCACGGCGACCGGGTGCTGGTGCGCATCGACCGGACGGGGCGCGACGGCCGCGCGGAGGGTCGGATCATCCGCATCCTCGAACGCAGCCCCGGCGCCATCGTGGGCCGCTTCGACGTGGACGAACGCGGGCTCCAGTTCGTCGAACCCTTCGAGCGCCGGCTGCTCATGGACGTGCAGATTCCCGAGGGCGACGAGCAGGGCGCCACGCCCGGCGCGATGGTCGTCGTCGAAATCACCCGCTGGCCCACCCCCACCCGCAACGCGCTCGGCCGGGTGGTGGAGGTGCTTGGCGACATCACGGCCCCCGGCGTCGACACGCAGATCATCATCCGGAAGCACGGCATCCCCGACCGCCACTCCGACGAGTCGCTCGCCGAGGCACGCCGGCTCGGCCAGGAGATCGACCCGAAGGAGGTGACGGGCCGCACGGACTTCCGCACCGACATCGTCGTGACCATCGACGGCGACGATGCGCGTGACTTCGACGATGCGGTGTCGGTGGACCTGCTCGACAACGGGCGCTACCGGCTGGCCGTGCACATCGCCGACGTGGCGCACTATGTGCACGAGGGCAGTGCGCTCGATCGTGAGGCGGCCGAGCGAGGCACGTCGGTGTACTTTCCGGAGCGGGCCGTCCACATGTTTCCGTCGGACCTGGCCACCGGGCTGTGCAGCCTGCGGCCGCGCGTCGATCGGCTCGTGCAGTCGTGCGTGATGGAAATCGACAGGCGCGGGCGCGTGGTGGACTACTCGCTGCACGACGGCGTCATCCACAGCCATGCGCGGATGACCTACAACGAAGTGAATGGCGTGCTGACGGGCGATGGCGCGCTGCGTGAGCGCTACGCCACGCTGGTGCCGCACTTCGAGCGCATGCACGCGCTGTTTGGCATCCTGAATGGTCGTCGTCGGCAGCGCGGGTCCATCGACTTCGACCTGCCCGAAGCCAAGGTCGTGCTCGACGAGGCGGGCGCGATTGAGGACATCCTGGTGGCCGAGCGCAACGTCGCGCACCGCATCATCGAAGAGTTCATGCTGGTGGCCAACGAGACGGTGGCCGCCCACCTCGAGGCACACGACGTGCCGACCCTGTACCGCGTGCACGAAGCGCCTGACTCGCTGAAGGTCGAGCAGTTCGAGGAGTTCATCAGCACGCTCGGATTCAGCCTCGCGGCGCCGCTCAACGTGATCCGCCCGAAGCATTTCCAGAAGCTCGTCGAGAAGTTGAAGGGACGGCCCGAAGAACGGCCCATCGCCACGCTCATGCTGCGGACGATGCAGAAGGCGCGGTACGACACGGCGTGTCTGGGGCACTTCGGCCTGGCGGCCGACGAGTACACCCACTTCACCTCACCCATTCGGCGCTACCCGGATCTCGTCGTGCACCGTACGCTGCGCGAGCATCGGCAGCGGGCGCTGACCGACGACGCGCTGCAGGACCGCCTCGAGGAACTGCCCGACGTGGCGCGTCACTCGTCGGAGATGGAGCGGCGGGCCGATGAAGCCGAGTACGAGTTGCTGGCCTGGAAGAAGGTGCGCTTCATGGCCGACAAGGTCGGCGAGGAGTTCGACGGCATCATCACGGGCGTGACGTCGTTCGGCCTGTTCATCCAGCTGGTGGAGCACTACGTGGAAGGCCTGGTGCACATCTCGAGCATGGCCGACGACTACTACCGCTTCGTGGAGCGTGCGCACCTGCTGCGCGGCGAGCACACCCACCAGGTGTTCCGCATCGGTGACCAGGTGCGGGTCCAGGTGGTGCGCGTGGACCAGACGCGCCGCCAGGTGGATCTCGGGTTGGTGGCCATTCTCGACCGTCTGCGGGAGTCGGAGCGGCACCGTGGCGCACGCGTGAGTCGTGCCAGCGACCGCGACGAGCGGCGCGCCGTCGGCGCTGGACGGACGGGCAAGACGGGGCAGAAGGCGTCGAAGGGACAGGCTCAGAAGGGCAAGAGGGCGAGTGGTCAGGGCGCCGGCGCGAAGGGGCGCGCGTCGCGGCCCGGTAAGCGGGAGCGCGCCGTGAAGAAGGCTGTCAAGAAGCGGCGATGAACGCGCTCCACCTGACCATCGCGACAGCCGGCCACATCGACCATGGCAAGAGCGCGCTCGTCGAGGCCCTGACCGGCTCGCATCCCGACCGGCTCAAGGACGAGCAGGCGCGGGGGATCTCGATAGAACTCGGGTTTGCGCACACACAGATAGGCGACACCACGGTGTCGTTCGTGGACGTGCCCGGGCACGAGCGGTTCGTCCGGCACATGCTGGCAGGCATCGGCGGCATCGACGGTCTCCTGTTCGTCGTCGCTGCTGACGCCTCGGTGATGCCGCAGACTCGCGAGCACCTCGCGATTGCGGGTCTGCTCGGGGTGCCGCGCGGCGTCATCGCCCTCACGAAGGCCGACCTCGTGGACGACGACCTCGTCGGACTGGTGCGGCTCGAGGTCGAGGACCTCGTGGCGGGCACGTCGCTCGAGGGCGCGCAGATCGTGCCGGTGTCCGCCCGCACGGGGCAGGGGCTCGACGCCCTGCGGACGGCGCTGCTCGACCTGGCGCAGCACCGCGCCCCGCGCGACATCTCACGGCCTCCGCGCCTGCCCGTCGACCGCGTGTTCACCGTGCGTGGGTTCGGCACCGTGGTCACCGGCACACTCTGGACGGGCCGGCTGCAGGTGGACGACGAGATCGACGTCCTGCCGGGAGGGGCACGTTGGCGGGTACGCACCCTCCAGGTGCACGGGCGTCCGGCCAGCGAGGCCGTCGCCGGCCAGCGTGTGGCCGTCAACCTGGCGGGCGCCGCGCGCGACGACGTGCGGCGCGGTGACGTCCTGGCCGGACCGGAGGGTTTGGCCGTGACCCGCCGGATCGATGCGCGACTTTCCGTGCTGCCAGGCGTCGAGGCGGTTCGGCACGGCGCGCGGGTGCATGTCCATCTCGGGACCACCGAAATCCTCGGACGGCTGTCCGTGCTGGGGCCGGCGGATGCGGCAGCCGGGAGCCTCGTGCCCGCGGGACAGGCGGGCTGGGTGCGGGTGCGGCTCGAAACACCGGTGGCCACGGCCCGGGGCGACCGTTTCGTCGTGCGCACGTATTCGCCGGTGACGACGGCCGGCGGCGGCGTGGTGATCGACCCGATTCCGCCCCGCAGGACGTCCAGACTCCGTGCGGCCGAGCGTCTCGACCAGATGGCGCCGGAGGGCGACGGCCTCGGCATCCCGTCCGGACGCCTGTTGGTGCAGTTCGTGGAGGAAGGCGGCGTCGCCGGTATTCCACGGGTGGGGCTCGCGGCGCGCCTGGGGGTGGCGCCAGCCGAGGCGGCGACGCTCGTGGCCACGGCCCTTGCGGGGAACGAGATGCGCGACCTGTCGGGGCGCCTGGTCGCCCCGGTGTTCCTGAGGCAGCTCGCCGGTCAGGTCCTGGAGATGGTGGACGCCCACCACGTGGCCGAGCCCGCATCCGATGGCCTCCCGCGCCAGTCCGTGCGGGCGCGACTCGGACGCCGTGGGGGCGGCCCTGCCGTGGACGCGGTGATTACGCAGTTGCTGGAGGCTGGCGACCTGGCCCTGGCCGACGACCGGCTTGCCCGTCCCGCGCATCTGGCGGCGCGCACGCAGCTCGTCGGCGCCAGGCAGCGTGTGCTGGACGCCGCGTCTGCGGCCGGACTCGGGGCGCTGACGCACGAGGAGGTGCACGCGGCGGCGGGGCTCCCCCAGAAAGACGCCGAGGCCGTCGTCCGTCATCTGGTGCGTGACGATCGGCTGGTCAGGATGGCCAACCTCTATGTCGATGCTGCCGTGCTGGCCGGGATCGTGACCGACCTGCGGGCCGAACACGCGGCGGGGGCCCTGGAGAATGTCGAGGTGGGGTGGTTCAAGGAGCGGTACGGCGTCACGCGCCGCACCGCCATTCCGCTGCTCGAATGGCTCGATCGGCAACGCGTGACCCGGCGCGTGGGAGACGTGCGCGTCGTCCTGGCGCCCTGACGATGCCGTTACTCGTCCTTGCCGTCCTTGGTCGTCGCTTCCTTGAAGTTCTTGATGCCCTTGCCGATGCCGCGTCCGATTTCGGGCAGCCGTGACGCCCCGAAAATCAGGATGATGATGAACAGGATGACGATGAGTTCAGGGATCCCGAGGGGGCCCAGCAGCGCGAGCATGTCTATCTCCTTGAGGTGCGGATGCACTGGGGAATTCTAACACCCGCCCTCTCCGTCCTCCGGTGGCGTGGCGGGTATGCGCTGACCGCTGGTCTGGCCGTGGCCATGGCCGCGGCCGTCGTCGCGAGCGTGGCCCTGGCTGCGCCACAGTTCACGGCGCGCACCGAGATGGTCGAGGTGTACGCCACGGTGACCGACCGCCAGGGGCGACTGGTGACCGACCTCACGCAGGAGGAGTTCGACGTCCTGGAGGACGGGCGTCCGCAGGAGATTCGCACGTTCACGCCGGGAGACGTGCCGGTGTCGCTGGCCCTCGCCTTCGATCGCAGCTTCAGCATGTCGGGGGCGCGGCTCGAGGGTGCACGCCTGGCCGCGCGCGTACTGCTCAACGAGCTCACCGACGCGGACCGCGTCACGCTCATCGGCATCAGCTCGGAAGTGGACGTGCTGGTGCCGCTGACCAACGACCGGCGGCGGGTGGACACGGCCGTGCAGGCGCTCGATGCGTGGGGCTCCACCGCCCTCCACGACGCCATCGTCGAGGCGCTGGACGTCATCGAGCCGGCGCCGGGACGGCGGGCGCTGGTCCTGGTGTCCGATGGCGTCGAGCGACACAGCGGCCGGACGGCCGACGAGGTGCTGGCTCGCGTTCGGGCGAGTGACGTGATGATCTACCCGGTTGCGCTGGCACGGCACGCGCCCCCGCTCTTCCATTCGCTGGCGGCCCTGAGTGGCGGCCGGACGACGGCCACGCGGCGCGCCGACGAACTGCCGCGTGTGTTCGCGCGATTTGCCTCCGAGCTTCGGCACCAGTACCTGCTCGGGTACTCCCCGGAGGAAGGCCGCGGCGGCGGCTATCGGCGCCTCGAGGTGCGCGTGCGGCGCCCGGGCCTGGTGGTGCGCGCCCGCGCCGGCTACCTGGTGCCCACCCCCTGACAGCCCAGGCGCGCCATCGACGCGTCTAAGTGAGCAGAGGGCCGTGGGCGGCGGTTGCCGGCAACCTGCCGCTACTGCCACAATGACCGCAGTCATCGGGAGTTCCGTGTCGTGAACGGTATGGCAGACACCGCCGAGCCAGTGGAGCGCACCATCAGCCAGGAGCAGTCCTCGTACGTGTCGATGCACCTCGAGCACAACCGACCCGAGGTGCGTCTCACGCTCGGCGCGGAGGCCCCGCGGTCTGGCGGGGCGGCGGCGGTGTCGCTCGGAGCGCACGTGCTGTTTGGGCTGCTGCTGGTGCTGGCGTTGCGGCAGACGGCCGCGGAGCAGAGCGACGTGCCGGCGGTGCGGCCTCCCGACTACCAACTCGTGTTCCTCGCCGAGCCGGGACCCGGCGGCGGCGGTGGTGGCGGTGGCAATCAGCAGCAGGAGCCGCCTCGACAGCTCGAGATGCCGGGCAACGACGCGATCTCGGTACCGGTGGCGCCTAAGCCGGACCTCACCCCACCGAAGCAGGACCCGCCTCCGGAACCCGAGCCACCTGAAGTGCCGCCACTGAACATCCCGGTGCAGACGGTGGCCTCCGGTGCCGTGCCGTCGGCGGGGGTGATCGACATCTCCGCGCCGCCCGCCCCGACGAGCACCTCGCAGGGGACGGGCACCGGCGGCGGCGCCGGCACGGGCCGCGGCACGGGCGTCGGCTCGGGGCAGGGCAGCGGTCTTGGCGAAGGCTTCGGGGGCGGAACGGGTGGAGGCGTCTACCAGCCCGGGTCCGGTGTGACGTCGCCGCAGTTGCTGTCGCAGGTCAAGCCGCAGTACACGACCGACGCCATGAGGGCCAAGATTCAGGGCAAGGTGCTGCTCGAAGTTGTCGTGATGCCGGACGGCACGCCCGGCCAGATCCGCGTGGTGCGATCGCTCGACCGCACGTTCGGCCTCGACGAGGAAGCCATCAAGGCGATGCGGCAATGGCGCTTCCGGCCGGGCGTCCGGCAGGGGCAGGCCGTGCCGGTGCGGGTGACCGTCGAGATGGAGTTCACGCTCAGGTAGGCTCTGACGCCTAACGCCTAACGCCAAACGCCAAACGCCAAACGCCTAACGCTTGGCGCCTGGGCCACTGCGTCCGCGCAGGCGGCGTCGCTTCGGCTCATCGAGTAGCGCGCACACGAACAAAGGGCCCGGCGGGAATTCCCACCGGGCCCTTTGCATGTCGCGATCCCGCCTTCGCCAAGGCTACGGCGCGGCAAGCCGCAGACCGTGGACCGTAGACCGTGGACTGCTTAGTACATCCCGCCACCCGGGCCCTGCGGCATCGGGTCGGCCTTCTTCTCCTCGGGGATCTCCGAGATCATCGCTTCGGTCGTGAGCAGGAGCCCGGCGATCGACGATGCGTTCTGCAGCGCCGTGCGCACCACCTTGACCGGGTCGATGACGCCGGCCGAGATCAGGTTCTCGTAGGTCTCGGTGCCGGCGTTGTAGCCGTAGTCGGCATCCTTCGACTCCTTGACCTTCTGCACGACGATGGAGCCTTCCTGGCCCGCGTTGGTCGCGATCCAGCGCATCGGCTCCTCGATGGCGCGCTTGATGATGTTCACGCCCACCTGCTGGTCGTGCGTGTCCAGCTTGAGGTCGTCGAGCACCTTGCCCGCACGGATGAGGGCCACACCGCCGCCGGGCACGATGCCCTCTTCGACGGCCGCCTTGGTGGCGTGCATGGCGTCTTCCACGCGCGCCTTCTTCTCCTTCATCTCGGTCTCGGTGGCAGCACCGACCTTGATGACGGCCACGCCGCCCACGAGCTTCGCGAGGCGCTCCTGCAGCTTCTCGCGGTCGTAGTCCGAGGTGGTGTCCTCGACCTGCGTGCGGATCTGCTTGACGCGACCCTCGATGGCCGAGGCCTGGCCGCCGCCCTCGACGATCGTCGTGTTGTCCTTGTCGATGACGATCTTCTTGGCCTTGCCCAGGTCCTCGAGCTTGACGTTCTCGAGCTTGATGCCGAGGTCCTCGGTCAGCGCACGGCCGCCCGTGAGGATCGCGATGTCCTCGAGCATGGCCTTGCGGCGGTCACCGAAGCCCGGCGCCTTCACGGCCGCCGCCTGCAGCGTGCCGCGCAGCTTGTTCACCACGAGGGTGGCCAGCGCCTCGCCCTCGATGTCCTCGGCGATGATGAGCAGCGGACGTCCGCCGCGCGCCACCTGCTCGAGCACCGGCAGCAGGTCCTTCATCGACGAGATCTTCTTCTCGTGGATGAGGATGATCGGGTTCTCGAGCACCACTTCCATGCGATCGGGGTCGGTCACGAAGTAGGGCGAGAGGTAGCCGCGATCGAACTGCATGCCCTCGACGACCTCGAGCGAGGTCTCCATCGACTTGGCTTCTTCGACCGTGATGACGCCGTCCTTGCCGACCTTCTCCATCGCCTCGGCGATGATCGTGCCGATGGTGCTGTCGCTGTTGGCCGAGATGGTGCCGACCTGCGCGATGGCGTTGCCGCTCACCGGCTTCGAGAGCGACTTCAGCTCGTTGGTGATGGCCTCGACGGCCTTGTCGATGCCGCGCTTGAGTTCCATCGGGTTCGCACCGGCCACGACGT
>JAEZDP010000286.1 GCA_023418055.1 Acidobacteriota bacterium | reverse complement strand
CTCGTGCAGCGTCATCTCTTCATGAACCGACAGCCGCTGCCGCTGCCGACGACCTTGCTGCTCGATGCCGCCGGGAACATCGTGCGGGTGCACCGCGGCCCGCTGGACGTGCAGACGTTGATGCAGGACGCCGCCGCGATGGCCGTGCCCGAGGCCGAGCGGTTGGCACGTGCGGTGCCGTTTGGTGGACGCTTCGTCGTGCCGCCGCAGCCGCGCAACCTGTTGCCCTTCGGTCGCGAGTTGCTCGACGAGGGGCTCGAGGCGGCAGCCATCGCGGCGTTCGACCACGCAGGGCGCGCCAATCCGAGCGGCACGACCCTGTACCGGCTCGGCACGCTGCTGCAGAAGACCGGCGACGCCGCCCGCGCACGCGCGGCGTTCGAGCAGGCGCTGACCCTCGACGCCTCACTGGCCGAGGCCCACAACGACCTCGGCACGCTGCTGGCGCAGGAAGGCGATCTGCCTGGCGCCATCGTACGGTTCCGCCAGGCGCTGGCGGTCACCGCGGACTACCCTGACGCCCTCAACAACCTCGGCTACGCGCTGCTGCTGACCGGGCGGGAGCAGGACGCACGGCCGTTGTACGAGCGCGCGCTGGCGCTGCAGCCCGATTTTCCCGAAGCGCTGAACAACCTCGGCCTGCTGCTCGGGCGCGCCGGTGACCTGGCGGGAGCCGAGCGCCAGTTCCGCGAGGCGTTGACGCGGCGCCCCGACTACGGCGACGCCGCCAACAACCTGGCGCTGGCGCTGGTGGCGAGAGGGGCCTCCGACGAGGCGGTGCAGGTGCTCGAGGGCTTCATCGCGCGCGCGCCGCAGTTCGAAGGGGCGTACGTGACGCTGGCCAAACTGCATCTCGTGGCAAGGCGCACGACTGACGGCCTGCGTGTGCTCGAGCGGCTGCTGCAGCGCAATCCGGGACATCCGCTGGCCCTTGCGCTGGTGCGCGAATACGGCCCCCGTTGAGGGGAATTTTTCCGCTTGACAGCCCTACCCCAGCCCTAATATAAAGCCGCTATTCGTCCCACTGTGAGTCAAAAGTAGCGTCGGGAAACCGATGCGAAGGGGAGGTTCCATGTCCTTCGATCGAAGGGTCCGCCGACTGGTGCGCTGCGCACTTGCGGGCCTCGTCATGCTTGGCCTTGCGGCCGAGACCCGCGGGCAAACCACCAGTGCCTCGGTGTCCGGCAGCGTGCAGGATCAACAGGGCGGCGCGCTGCCCGGCGTTGTCGTCACGCTCACGAGCCGCACCCAGGGCAACGTGCAGACGTCCACGACCGACGCGGAGGGCCGGTTCGCCTTCGCGGTGGTGCGCCCCGACACCTACACGCTCGATGTCGCGCTGCAGGGCTTCAAGACCCTCCAGCGCACCAACCTCGTCGTCAACGCCAACGACCGGTTGTCCACCGGCGTCCTGTCGATGGAAGTCGGCGACATGAGCGAGGAAGTGACGGTCTCGAGCCGCGTGAGCGAGCTGCAGACCACGAGCGGCGAACGGTCGTTCGCGCTCGAGAACACCGCGCTCACCAACATCGCCAACAACGGCCGGCAGCTCTTCAACTTCACGACGCTCGTGCCTGGCGCGGTGCCCCAGGGCAACGCAGGCGCCGAGATTGGGTCGGCGAGCGGCTTCACGGTCAACGGGATGCGCCCGAACTCGAACAACGTGACGATCGACGGCGTGGCCAACATCGACACCGGCGACAACGGCGGCAACATGGCCTCGACCAACATCGACGCCGTGGCCGAGTTCAAGGTGCTCACCAACTCGTACGCGGCGGAATACGGCCGCGCGACGGGCGCGCAGATTCAGGTGGTGACCAAGAGCGGCTCGCGCGACTTCCGCGGGTCGGGGTACTGGTACGGCCGCCGGTCCGACTGGAACGCCAACAGCTGGATCAACAAGCGCGTGACGCCCGAGATTCCAAAGGCCAAGACCTCGCGCAACGACTACGGCTACACCATCGGCGGCCCCGTGTTCTTCCCGGGCTTCAACGAAGACAAGCGCAAGCTGTTCTTCTTCTTCAGCCAGGAGCACCAACGGCGCACCGAGCCGGCCGGCGAACGGCAGACCCGCGTGCCGACAGCTCTCGAGCGGCAAGGCGACTTCTCGCAAAGCGTGGATGCCAGCGGCAACCCCTTCCCGTACATCCGTGACTACACCACGGGGCTCCCCTGCAACGCCAACAACACGAGCGGGTGCTTCCAGGACGGCGGCGTGCTCGGGCGCATTCCGGCCAACCGCCTCTACCAGCCGGGCCTCGCGATTCTCGGCATCTACCCGGCGGCGAACCTCCAGGGCGCGGGCGACGGTCTCAACTTCACCAGCCAGGACCCCACCGCGAACCCGCGCCGTGAAGACCTGCTCCGCCTCGACTACCAAGCCACCGACAACTGGCGCGTGACGGGCCGGTACATGAAGACCACCTTCAACCAGTTGCAGGCCTACGGCACGACCTGGGCCGGCAACGGCAGCGACCAGTTGCCGATGCCTGTGCTCTTCGCGAACCCGGGCAGCAACTACATGCTGTCGGCCACCGGCATCCTGAACGACACGACGTCGGTGGAGTTGAGCTGGGGCCGCGCCAGCAACTCGCTGAACTACGACCTGCAGCTGGACAACCTGCGTGCCAGCAACTCCGGCACCGCCGGCATCCCGCTGCTGTTCCCCGAGGCGCAGCAGGGCGACTACGTCCCGTACTTCCGCTTCCGGGGCGGCCGCACCAGCAACGCCGGCCAGTACCAGACCGACCGCGGGCCGTTCACCAACGAGAACATCACGCACGACGTCGTCGCGAACATCACCAAGGTGATGGGCGGGCACAGCGCCAAGGCCGGGTTCTACTTCCAGCACAGCTACAAACCGCAGAGCATCTTCGCGGCCTTCAACGGCGACATCAACTTCGCCGACGATGCCAACAACCCGTTCGACACGGGGTACGGGTACGCCAATGCGGCGACCGGCGTGTTCAACACCTTCACGCAGGCCAACCGCTTCGCGATCCCCGAGTGGCGCTACAAGAACATCGAGTTCTACCTGCAGGACAACTGGCGCACCAACCGCAAGCTGACGCTGGACTACGGCGTGCGCTTCTACTACCTCACCCCCCAGTGGGACACCACCCGGCAGGCCTCGAACTTCCTGCCCGATCGGTTCGACTTCGGCAACGCCGCGAGCCTGTACACCCCGGTGTGCCTCGGCGCCTATCCATGCTCCGGCGGCGACCGCCGCGCGATGGATCCGTCGCTGATTGCCGCGGGTGTCGCGCCCTCGCTCGGCAACACGGTGGATGGCCGCTTCATCGGCCGCCTGACGCCAGGGTCCGAGCGCTTCAACGGCGCCTTCCAGGCCGGCCAGGGCATCAACGACGAGCTGCAGGACGGCGCGACCTTCCAGGTGTCGCCGCGGTTCGGTTTCGTCTACGACTTCACGGGCGAGGCGGTCACCATCATGCGTGGTGGGTGGGGCATCTTCTACGACAGGCCGCAGGGCAACATGGTGTTCGACATGATCGCGAACGCGCCTGGCGTGCTGAACTCGACGCTCCAGTGGGGCCGACTCCAGGAGCTCACCTCGGCAGGCGGCGATCCGTTCACGACGCTGTCGATGAACCCGACCGCCTACAACTTCGTGCCGCCGCGCGTCATGCAGTGGAACGTCGGCGTGCAGCGCAAGCTGTTCAGCACGTTCATGTTCGACCTGGCGTACGTCGGCTCCAAGTCGGAGAACCTGCTGCGCCAGGTGCAGCTCAACGCCCTGCCCTTCGGTGCGACGTTCAGGCCCGAGAACCAGGACCCGACGCGCGCCCCGAGCGCGACTCCCGGCGCCACGGCGCTACCCAACGACCTGCTGCGTCCCTACCCGGGCTACGGCAACATCCGCATGTGGGGATATGACGGCTACTCGAACTACCACTCGCTGCAGACGGGCGTGAACCGCCGGTTCGACAACGGCTTCATGTTCTCGTTCTTCTACGTGTGGAGCAAGGCGCTCGGCATCAACAACGACGACTTCTCCGCGGGCGTACCGAACATCACCGAAGCCGAAACGCGGCGACTCGACTACTCCTACCTGTCGACCGACCGCCCGCACAACTTCGTGACCAACTTCGTGTACCAGACACCCGACGTCACGTCATCCCGCGTGCTCGGCCTGCTGGCCAACGCGTGGCAGATCTCGGGCGTCTATCGGTGGACGAGTGGCCGGCCGTATGGCGTCGGCTTCAACATCCCGGGGATCGGCGCCGCCAACCTGACGGGCACCGATGGCAACCCGAACGCCCGCATCGTACTGACGTGCGACCCGGGCCGCGGCTGGAGCGGCGACCCGTACGTGCAGTTCAACACCGCGTGCTTCGGCCCGCCGCAGCCGGGCAGCGACGGGGCCGAGTCGGCGCGGTTCTTCGTACGCGCTCCCCCGATCAACAACCTCGACCTGTCGCTCTCGAAGTCGTTCGCGGCGCCGGGCCGGGTGCGGCTCGAGGTGCGGCTCGACGCCTTCAACGCACTCAACAAGACGCAGTTCACGGGCGTGAATGCGACGGCGAACTTTGCGAGCCTGACCAATCCGACCATCACCAACCTCCCGTACGAGAACGGCAACCTGGTGCGGCCGAACGGGTTCGGGTCGATCAACGGTGTCTCGGCACCGCGCACGCTACAGCTGGTCACGCGCGTGACCTTCTGAGCTCGACCGCGGCGGCCGTCACGCGGCCATCGCGCGAGCGGAAGCCCCGGGGCGGGGAGGCCCCGGGGCTTTTTTTGTGCCTGCTTGCGGCCGACAGATATTCAAAGTAGCATTTGAATATGAGTGTCTCCGCCGCGAAGGCACATGCCGACGTGCTCGCGACGTTTGCAGGCGTCGCACATGCCGTCGCCCATCCCGCGCGATTGCGCCTGCTGTCGCTGCTCACCCAGGCGCCGAAGACCGTCAC
>JAEZDP010000260.1 GCA_023418055.1 Acidobacteriota bacterium | reverse complement strand
ATGCTCGACCGGTCGGTGGCGGTCAAGGTGCTGCGGGTACCCGACGACGAGACCCGTCGCCGCTTCCTGCGCGAGGCGCGCCTGCACGCCAAGGTGCAGCACCCCCACATCGTCAACATCTACGCGGTGGGCGAGCACGAAGGGCAGCCCTACCTGGCGATGGAGTACATCGCCGGCAACACCCTCGCCGCCATCATTCGCAACGGCGACGATGTGCCGCTCGCCCGCAAGGTCACCTGGCTGGCCGAGTTGAGCGCCGGGCTCGATCACGCGCACCGCTATGGCGTCGTCCATCGCGACGTGAAGCCCTCGAACATCCTGATTGCCCGCGAGACGGGCCGGCTGCGCCTGCTCGACTTCGGCATTGCCCACGGCCAGGAGGCCCTTGGCATGACGATGGCCGGCATGGTCATCGGGACGCCGCAGTACATGTCGCCGGAGCAGATCACCGGCCGACAGGTGGACGCACGAAGCGACATCTTTTCGGTCGGCCTCGTCGGTTACGAGTTGCTGACGGGTCGGCAGGCCTTCGGCGGCGACAACGTCTTCGACATCTCTCGCCGCATCGTCGGCGAGCCCCCTCCAGCGCTGGCTTCGGGCTGCCGTGATGCCCCGACGTCGTTGTTGCGCATCATCGAGAAGTGCCTGGAGAAGTCGCCGGACGACCGCTATCAGGAAGGACGTCAGCTCGAGCGCGAGCTGTTGTCGGTGGCACGACGCCTCGACCCCGATCACACGCTGGTCTCGGTGCCGATGGCGGCCACGGCCCTCCTCGAGTCGCACGAGGGCCCTGACGATCAATCCACCGCCGCGGCCCGCCTCGCCAGCCGGGTTCGTGAAGCGGTGTCCGCCGGCCAGCTGAGCGAAGCGGAACAGCTGCTGCGTGATCTCCAGCTGCGGCACGCCCTGGTGCCTGGGCTGAGCGGTCTGCGTGTGCTCGTCGAGGAGGCGCGGCAGATGTCGCAGGCGGTGGATCTGGCCGCCGACGCCGAACGTGCGCTGGCCCGGGCACATCTCACGGAAGCGCAGGCCCTCATCGACGACATCGAGCGGCTGGCGCCCACCTGGGCCGGGGTCTCGGCCCTGCGTCGGGAGCTGCAGGCGCTCCAGAACGAGCGGCGCGTCGGCGATGTTGTGCGCCGCGTCACGGCCGATCTCGACGCGGGCCGGCTCGATGCCGCCGAGCCCGGCCTGCGTGAGCTGGCGGACCTCGCACCCAGCCACCCCGAACTCGGCCCGCTGCGGTCGCGCTATCACGGGCGTATCGCCGAGCAGCAGGCCGCGTCGCTTGCCAGCCGCGCACGCATCGCGCTGCAGCAGGACGAACTCGACGATGCGGCGGCCCTCGTGGCCGAAGCGCTCGCCATCGCCCCGCAGAACGTCGACGCGCTCTCGGTGCAGGCCCTCGTGGGACAGCGACGGCGTGCGCGGCGGCTCGCCCGCGCCGCGCAGAAGGTGCAGGCCGCGCTCGAGGCAGCCCAGCCCGTCGCGGCGCGGCAGGCCTACGACCAGCTGATGCGCCTCGACGCCGCCCACCCCGACCTCGACGCCCTCCGGCTGCGCGTCGAGCGGCTCGATCGCGGCGAAGAGTCGGACCCCACCGCAGGGCCGCGCCCCCTGCCGGCCGCCTTCGCGGCTGCCCCGCTCGTCCTGACGCCGGCACCCGCGGCCGCGCAGCCGCTGGGCGGGAACGGCGGGGCGCCCGTGTCGCCGTTCGTCGCCCCGGCACCAGGCGCGCTCGACGATGCCGACGACCTGCCGATGTCCCACCCTTCGGCGTCCGGCGACGCCATGCCGCATGACGCGGGCGAGCTGACCGGAGACCGACGCCGTCCTGCGTGGTTCGTGGCAGGGGTCGCGGCGCTCGTGCTGATGGCCGTGGCGACCGGCATCTTCTGGTATCTGCGCCCCCGCCCATCCGGCGGACCCGCGGTCGAGGGTGCCACGGCCCATGGAGGTGACGGCGTCCAACTGACAGAGGCGTCTGGGCCCGGCTCGTCGCCTGCACTCGCCCCGGCTGATCCGGGTCCGGTCAGGGCGGCGCCTGTCGCCACCACCACGACAGAACCGGACGAGGCCACGACCGCATCACCTCGGCCTCCGACGGCGGCAGAACAACGACGTCGGGCGCAGCAGCTGGCCGCGAACGGTAGGTACCCCGAGGCGCTGGCCGCCCTCGACCAGACGCCTGGCCTGTCAAGGACCGCACTCGAGGGTGAACAGCGCAAGGTCGCGGACGCCGCGCGTGAGCGCGCCGAGGTAGCCAGGCGGACGGCGTCGGACTTTCGCGCCGGCACGACGGGCGCGTTCATCGAAGGCGGCGCCAGGATGCAGCAGGGCGACGACAACCTGCGGGCCGGGAACATCCGCCAGGCCGTGCTGGAGTTCGCCCGTGCGCACGAAGCGTTCATGACGGCGCTGGCGACACGTGCGACACAGGCGGGAGTACCTGCGCCCACCGTGCCGGCGCCTGCAGCGGCGGCCGGACCGTCGCCAGCCTCCCCAGCCGCGTCGGCGCCAACGCCGGCACAGGCACGGGCCGTCGTCGCGCAGTACCGCCAGGCCTACGAAGCCAAGAGCATCACCGCGCTCCAGCGGCTGTGGCCGTCGATGGAGCCCGCCACCGAACGCGGCCTTCGCGGCATCTTCGGCATCCCGGGCGAGCTGCAGTGGATTCCGCTGGATCAGAAGGTCATTCCGCAACCAGACCAGGGCCGAACCACAGTGTCGGCCACCGTGATGACGGTCACCCCACTCGTCGGCGGTGAGTCGGCGCGCCGGGAAGTGACCGTCACGATCGACGTCGTGGCCCAGAACGACACCTTCGTCATCGCCGCGCTGCGTCAGCGCTGACCCCTGCCCATGCCCACTGCCATCGTCCTCGAGTCGGTCACCAAGCGGTTCAACGGGAAGGTGGCCGTCGACGACGTGTCGCTCGAGGTGCCGGAGGGGTCGGTGTACGGCTTCATCGGGCCCAACGGATCGGGCAAGACGACGACGCTGCGGATGATCATGAACATCCTGCTGCCCGATGCCGGCCGGGTGTCGGTGCTCGGCGACTCGACGACGTCGGCAGCACGTGACCGCATCGGCTACCTGCCTGAGGAGCGTGGACTCTACAAGCAGATGCAGGTGCGGCGCCTGCTGCGCTACTACGGCGAACTGAAGGGCGGCCGGCGGCAGGACATGGAGCGCGAAGCCGACCAGTGGCTCGAGCGCCTCGGTCTGTCGGGCGTCGCCACCCAGAAGGTGGAGTCGCTGTCGAAGGGCATGGCGCAGAAAGTGCAGTTCATTGCCACCGTCGTGGCGCGTCCCGAGGTGGTGATTCTGGACGAGCCCTTCAGCGGGCTCGACCCGGTGAACCGCGACGTGCTGCGCGACGCGGTGCTGTCGCTGCGCGCCAGCGGCACCACCGTGGTGTTCAGCACCCACGACATGTCGATGGCCGAGCTCATGTGCGATCGGATCTTCATGATCTTCAAGGGCCGTACGGTGCTCGACGGCCCGCTGGCCGACATCCAGCGGCAGTACGGACGCGACGTCGTGCGCGTGCGGGTGCGCGGCGACGCGCGGGTCGTGGCCGGCATGCCCGGCGTCGCCGGTCTGAACGACCACGGCAACCTGCAGGACGTGCGGCTGACGATGGAGCCGCAGGCGTGGTTGCGTGAGCTGGTGACGCGCGCGGACGTCGAGCACTTCGAGATCGCGCGTCCGTCGCTGCACGACATCTTCGTCGACATCGCGCGTCCGACTCCGGAGGAGGCCTGAGATGTCGCTGGCACGCACCTGGACCATCGCCAGCCTCGAGTTCGAATCGGCGGTCCGCAGCAAGGCCTTCATCATCGGCCTGCTCGCGCTCCCCGTCCTCATGGGCGCGGCCTTCCTGCTGCAGGCCTTTGGCGGGCAGCGCGACACCTCCGAGCGCCGGTTCGCCGTGGTGGACGCCACAGGCGTCCTCGGGAACCGGCTGGTCGAGGCGGCGGCGGCCTACAACGCCGAATCCGTGGATGCCCGCGGCACCGCGACACGGGCACGGTTCGTACCCCGGCTGGTCTCGGCCGATGGCCGTGCGCCGGAGCAGGTGCGCCTCGAGTTGTCCGACGAGGTCCGGGCGAAGACGTTGTTCGCCTTCGTCGAACTGCCTGCGGGCCTGGTGGCGGCCGGCAGCGACGAGCGCTTGCAGTACTACTCGGAGCACCCTACCTATCAAGCCCTGCCCCAGTGGCTGGGCGAGACGGTGTCGCGGCTGGCGGTGGACGAGCGGATTGGCGCCACCGGCAGTGATCCCGACAGCGTGCGACGCCTGGTCACCCCGGTGCGACTCGACCGGCAGGGCCTCGTGGTACGCACGGCCGACGGAGCGATCGCCGAGGCCGAGCGGGTGGACGCCGCCCGCGCGCTCGCCATGCCCGCCATCTCGATGTTCCTGCTGTTCGGCCTCGTGATGACCTCGGCGCCGCAGTTGCTCAACAGCGTCATCGAAGAGAAGACCAGCCGCATCAGCGAGGTGCTGCTCGGGTCTGTGCCGGCCTTCACGCTGATGCTCGGGAAGCTGCTCGGCAGTGTCGCCGTGACGCTGATGCTGGCCGGCGTCTATGTCGGTGGTGGGCTGCTGCTCGTGGCGCAGTTCGATTTCTACGGCGTCATCAATTGGATGGTCGTGCCCTGGTTCCTGCTGTTCCTGGTGGTGGCCGTCGTGCTCTATGGCTCGATGTTCATCGCCATCGGGGCCGCCTGCAGCGAGGTGAAGGACGCCCAGGGCATGATGACGCCAGCCCTGCTGCTGGCCATGTTCCCGATCTTCCTCTGGCTGAACGTGGCCCAGAACCCCGACAGCACGTACTCGGTGCTGCTGTCGCTGTTTCCGTTCGCGACTCCTTACCTGATGCTGCTGCGGCTGGCCGTGCCGCCAGGCCCGCCGGCATGGCAGGTGATCCTGTCGCTCGTGCTCGTGGTCGCGACGACCGCGGCGATGGTCTGGGCGGCTGGCCGCGTGCTGCGCGTGGGCCTGTTGATGCAGGGCAAGACCGCCAGCTACCGCGAGATGATCCGGTGGGTGCGGGCCGGCTAGACGGCCTGGCGAACGTGGAGGGGTCGCCGCGACGTGCGCAAGGCGATATGCTGCGCCAGACCATGCTGCATGCATCCCCTGAACGCATCTCACAGGACCTGACCCACCTCGTCGAAGACATCGGCATCCGCCTGGCGGGTACGGCATCCGAGCGTGCCGCGGCCGACTTCGTGGCGGCGTGCGCGCACGACCTCGGCGCCGAGGTGGGCATCGAGACGTTCGCGGTCAGGCAACGTGACGTGTCAGCCGAGCAGCTCGAGGTGGAGATGGACGGTCGCTGGCACGCGTTCCCGTGTTCGCTGTTCAGCAGCACGCCAGGCACGGAAGGCGAGTGGCGCACCGCGGATGTCGTCAGCCTCGTGCCGACCGACTACCAGCGCGACGACCTGTCGTACCTGCGTGGCAAGGCGGTCGTGCACCTCGGGTGCCACATCGAGTCGAGGGACGCCTACCGTCGCCTGATGGCCGCCGAGCCCGCCTTCCTGTTGATGGTGGACACGAGGTACCCGGGCACCACGCCGCTGGCCGACGGCATGTTCCCCGCCTACACGGCCGCACTGGGCGCCGTGCCCACGCTCAACGTCGCGCATCAGGATGCGTGGGGCTGGGTGACCCGTGGCGCGACCCGCGCCCGCTGTCGCGTCGAGGGCGGCATGGTGCCGTCGACCTCACAGAACGTGGTGATCGACCTGCCGGGCGGCGACCTCGCACACGAGGTCGTGTACGCGAGCGCCCACCACGACACCCAGGCCGGGTCGCCCGGCGCCGACGACAACGGCACCGGCGTCGTCGGACTCATGGAACTGGCCAGGCTGCTGCACCCGCGAAAGAGGCGACGCACGATCCGCCTGATTTCGTTCGGCGCCGAGGAGCAGTTGTCGGTGGGCTCGGCCGCCTACGTGCGCGCGCATCGCGATGAGGTGTCGACCCGGGGACAGGTGATGTACAACCTCGACAGCTTCGGCTCGCATCTGGGGTGGCTGCAGCTGTACATGAACGGCCACGCCGACCTCGAGGCCGCCCTGCGCCCGCACTTCCACGAGGCCGGTCTTCGCTACCAGACGTTCACGGCAGTGGTGCCGTACGCAGACCATTTCCCGTTCATCGCCGCGGGCGTGGCCGGCATCTTCCACTACCGTGTCAACTGCGACAGCGGTCGCTTCTTCCATCACAGGCCTGACGACGACCTGAGCCGGGTGTCGGCAGACGTCGTCGCGCGCGACGTCACGGCGGTGGCGACATGCCTCGACGCGTGGGCATCCGGCGACGCCTTGCCCTTCACGCCGGGCATCCCGGAGGGACAGCGGG
>JAEZDP010000235.1 GCA_023418055.1 Acidobacteriota bacterium | reverse complement strand
ACTCGAAAGGGCCCGCGCCGACCTGCAGCGCTGCATCGACACCTTCGAGCCCATCGTCGGCTTCGGACAGGCGGCGCGCAACATCGAGAGCTGCAAGGCGCAGCGTGCCCGCGTGGACGACGAGATCGTCGCGGCCATCGAGCGGGCTGGAGGGGCATGATGCGGGTCGTCGCCCCCCACACCAGCGTGGGCACGTTCGGGCGGCCCACCTCGCGCCGTGCACCACGCGGCGCCAACCTCGCGGCGCTCGGCCTGTGCTGCGGGTCGTGCGTCGTGCTGCTCGGGCTGTGGCTCACCGTCTGGGGACGGGGGGTGGCGACGCCGGCGGACGCTGGTGACGCGGGGCGCACAAGCCCCGCGCCCCTGCACCTTCGGGCACTGAGCGCGCCGGAGGACCTGCTGCCGTTGCTGCCCCCGCGCATCAGCGGCGAACCCGCGCGGCGCGCGGCCGCCACCGCCCTGTTCCGTCGTGCGACGGACACAGACGTGCCCCTCGACCGGGTCGGCGCGCTGGCATTCGTGACGGCCGGCGAAGCCGCCCCTCGTGCCGTGCTGTCGGCTGCCGACGTTGCCGCGCTCAAACCGCGCGTGATCGTCCGGACGCGGCAAGAGCACCGCCGCTCGCTCGTTCGCGCGGTGGCCTGGTTCCTTGGCGCGTTCTGGTTCGCCCATCTCGTCCGCCGCTGGCGTGGGGCTGACGACGACCCCGTGCTGCTGCCCGCACTGCTCCTGCTGTCGGGCATCGGCCTCGTGACGATGGTGGCGCTGCGCGACCCGCTGCGCGACGCCCTCGTGGCCTCCACGTTTGCCGTCGGCGTGGGCATGGGGATCGCCGCCCTGCTTCTCGCGTCCGAGATCGACTGGGAGTCGTCACCCTTGCGGCGCGCGGTGCGCCTGCCGCTCGCGCTGGCACTGGCACTTGCCGCACTCCTGCTGGTGTTCGGGTCGGGGCCCGGCTCCAGTGACGTGAAGGTCAACCTGCTCGGCGTGCAGCCGGTCGAGGCGATACGCATGCTCGTGGTGTTTGCCCTTGCCGGGGCGCTGGCCAGGCGGCTCGACCACATCCGCGAGTTGTCGGAGCCGGCGCGGCCAGGTCACCAGTGGATGGCGTGGGTGCGCATGCCGCGGTGGCGCGACGTGCGTCCGGTCGTGGCGAGCATGGCGCTCGTCCTGACGTTCTTCTTTCTGCAGAAAGATCTCGGGCCGGCCCTCGTGCTGTCGGGCGTCGTGCTTGCGCTGTACGCCGTCGCGCGAGGACGCGTGGCGTTCGTCTTCGTGGGCCTGGGGCTGCTCGTGGCGGGATTCGCGGTGGCCTACGCCATCGGCGTCCCGGCCACTGTCGGGCACCGGGTGCGTATCTGGCTCGACCCGTGGAACAACGGCGTGCCGGGCGGCAATCAGATTGCGCACGGGCTGTGGGGGATGGCCACGGGTGGCGCATGGGGCAGCGGGGCGGGGATGGGCACGGCCCAGTCCATACCCGAAGCGCACACCGACTTCGTGCTGGCGGCCATCGGCGAAGAGCTTGGCCTGGCGGGTGTCCTCGTCGTCGTCAGCTTGTATGTGCTTCTCGCATGGCGGTGCCTGCGGGTGGCCCTGCGGGCGCCGGGCGACTACACGGCGATGCTGACGATCGGGCTGACCCTCGCGCTGGTCGTGCAGGCCCTGGTCATCGCGGGCGGGCTGTTCGGCATGCTGCCCCTGACTGGGGTGGTCACGCCCTTCCTCAGCTACGGCCGATCGTCGATGCTGGCCAACTGCGTGGCCGTGGGCATCGTGCTGGCCGTGGCGCGGCGTCGGGGGCCGGTGCGCACCTCCGTGCAGCGCCCAGTCCAGATCCTCGGGGGAACGCTGGCCATGCTCGCCTGCGTGGTAGCTGGACGGGCGGCATGGGTTCAGGTACTGCACGCCGACGAGCTGGCAAGCGCCGCAAGCCTCAGCGAGCAGGCCGACGGCGGGTACCGTTACGAATACAACCCGAGGCTCGTCGCTGCCGCGAGGCAACTGCCACGCGGGTCCATCTATGACCGCAATGGGCTGGTGCTGGCCACCAGCGTCCCGCGTGAGATGGCGGCCGTCGCGGCGACGTTCGAGGCCGCCGGCTTGTCGCCCCTTCACACGTGCCAGGCGTCCCCGGCCCGGTGTTATCCGCTGGGCGGCGTGACGTTCCCCGTGACCGGCGACTGGGCCACGCAGGCCAACTGGGGCGCGCCGAACTCGTCGTACGTCGAGCGCGACATGGACCGCCGGCTCAAGGGCTTCGATGACCGGCAGCGCCTGGTTGCCGTCACCCGCCCCCGCACGGGCAGGGTCGAGCAGACGGTGCGCCGCGACTACTCGGCATTGCTGCCTATCGTCCGTCGTGGCATCACGTCGAGCCACCCCGACGTCCGCCTGTTGCTCGAGCGCGCGCGGGATGTGCAGACCACCCTCGATGCGCGGTTGCAGCTGCAGGTGGCCCGCGCGCTGCGTCACGGTGTACAGCGCGGCGGACACGCGCGCGGCGCAGCCGTCGTCATCGACGTGGACAGCGGCGACGTGCTCGCCTCGGTAAGCCATCCGTGGCCCGATGCCGACGCCGCGGACGCAGCACCGGGCGCGACGGCAGACGCGCAGGCCACGTTCGACCGCGTGCGGTACGGCCTCTATCCACCAGGCTCGACCTTCAAGCTGCTCGTGGCCGCCGCCGCCCTGCGCAGCCGGCCCGACCTGCAGTCCACGCCGTTTCTCTGCGAGCGCCTGCCGGGCGGACGCGTGGGTCAGCATGTGCGCGGGTGGTCTCGCCCGGTGCGTGACGATGTGCTCGACACGCGCGCGCATGGGCAGACCGAGTTGCGTCGGGGTCTGGTGCACTCGTGCAACGCCTACTTCGCGCAACTGGCGGTGCGCCTCGGACCGGCGTCGATCATCGACGCCGCGTCGGTCTTTCAGATTGCCGCCGCCCAGCCGGCGACAACCACCGCGTTGCGGCAGAAGCTGCCGCACGCCGGCTACGGGCAGGGCGACGTGCTGGCTTCACCGCTGAAGATGGCACGGGTCGCCGCCGCCATCGCCGGTGATGGGCGTGTGCTGCCGTTGCGCTGGACGCTCGACACCGACGTCGATGCAGACGCCGCGCCGCGACTCGTGTCCGAGCGCGACGCCCGGCTGCTCGCGGCCTACATGCGTGAAGCCGTCACCTCGGGCTCGGGTCGGTCACTCGCGCGCCATGGCGTGGCCATCGCGGGCAAGACCGGCACGGCGGAAGTGGACGGAGCACCCGCGCACTCGTGGTTCGTCGGCTTCGCGCCGGCCGACGGCCCTCGCCGCATCGCCTTTGCCGTGATCATCGAGAACGCCGGGTACGGCGGGCGGACCGCCGCCCCCATCGCCGGCGACATCGTCGAGGCGGCGACTCGACTCGGGCTGACGGGTGCACGTCCCTCCAAGGCGCACGAGACGGAGGCGGGAGGCTGACACGATGGACGTACGGACGCTGACGACGATGGGGCAGACGCTGCAGGACCGCGTCCGGCGCTTCTTCGAGACGCCGCTCGAGGCCGACGCGGCGCCGCTCGAGATCGCCCAGGCCGTGCTCGATGCCGTCGAACGCCACGTGCAGCCGGTCGGCAGGGGACGCCGCATCTTCCCGTATCGCACGCTGCGCGTGACCGTCCGCGCAGACGAGGCCAGGCACGCGGCCCTCGAGACGGCCCTGGCAGACATGGCCGTTCGTGTTCGTGAGCGTCTCGCCGAAGTGCGCTGTGAGCCGCCGGGCGAGCTCGACGTCGTCCTGTGCTGTGTCGTCGATGCACCCGCGTCCTGGTCGCCAGGGCAGGTGTTTGCCCTGGAGTACGTACCGGCACGGGTGAGTCACGAGGGGCGCGCTCGGGCGGTGCCGTGCCCGGTGTTGACCGTGACGGTGGTCACTGGAACGGCCGCCCATCCCGAGTTCAGCTTCACGGGTCCCGTGGTGGCCATCGGCCGCAGCACGGACCCGACCGACGAGACGGGTCGTGTCCGCCGCAACCGGCTGGCGTTCGACGATGTGGTGGACGGGGTGAACGAGACGGTGGGACGTGCGCACGCCCGGCTGCGGTTCGACCCGGACACCGCCGCCTACCGCATCTTCGACGAGGGGAGCCGCAACGGGACCTCCGTGGTGCGTGACGGCGAGGTCATCGCGGTGCATGCGCATGATCCTCGCGGGGTCCGCATTCGCAGCGGCGACGAGGTGCGCGTGGGACGCGCGGTGCTGCGCATCACGGTCGAGGAACGGTGAACGCGCCGCACGTTCCGGGCGGCGTCGGTCAACCTTGCGGAGAGATGGTCTCGCCGCGCGCGAGCATGTCCACCAGCGTCGTGATCTTGCGCGCCCGGCCCGCGGCCGTCTTCATCGCATTGACGCGAAACACCAGCGCGAACAGGTTCTGCTTGTTCAGCGTGCTGAAGGTGTGTGCGGCCTGCTCGTTGGCCGCGATCGCTGCACGCAGGTCGTCGGGCACCGAATCCGCGGTCACGCTTCGGATGGGTGCGTAGGCGGCATCCCACCGTCCGTCGGCCCGTGCGGCATCCACCTGCTGTTGGCCGAATGGTGTCATTCGCCCGGCGGCGGTGAGACGTGCGACGTGCTCGCGATTGACCTGGCTCCACAGGCTCTTCGGGCGTCGCGGGGTGTAGCGCTGCAGATACGACTCCGCGTCGTACGACTTCCGGATGCCGTCGATCCAGCCCCAGCAGAGCGCGACGTCGAGCGCCTCGCCGATGGTGACGCTCGCCACGCCAGACCCCTTCTTGTAGACCCGCAGCCACAGCTCAGGTGCCGTCGCGTGATGCTTGCGCATCCAGGCCTCGAGAGCCGACGCGGTCTTGAACGTCCTGATGTGCTCGGAGTTGGGGACGACGGGAGGCATGTGCGGGACGCCGGGATGATACAACGTGCCGCCCGTCCCCCGGCCGCGCCGAGGGGCGCTCTGATGCCGGTCCGCTGTCGCGCGCGTCCCTGTCGCGCGTGCGGTGCACGGCACGGGTCCGTGTCACACTAAGCGGCGGCCCGGTGTGTGGTGGACCACCAGCCGATCCGACACGTCCCTGACGTCCTCTCGCACATGACGAACCAGTCGCCCGCCGTCACTCCGGCCCCGTTGCTCAGCGTGCTCGTGCCCGTCTACAACGAGCGCCACACCATCGACACCCTGCTGCAGCGCGTGCTCGACGCGCCGCTGCCGATCGACCGCGAGGTGCTGGTCGGCGACGATGGGTCCACCGACGGCACGCGCGACCTGCTCGACCGGTGGCGCGGACGTCCGGGCGTGCACGTCGAGTTCATGCCGAAGAACGTCGGCCGCGGTGGCGTGATCAAGGCGCTGTGGACGCAGGCGCGCGGGTCGCTCATCATCCATCAGGACGCCGACCTGGAGTACGACCCGAACGAATACGGCCAACTCGTGGCGCCGCTGCTCGCGGGCCAGGCAGACGTGGTGTACGGCAGCCGCTTCAAGGGGCAGATTGCCGGCATGCGCATCGCCAACGGCATCGGCAATCGCTTGCTGACCTGGTCGTGCCGCCTGATGTACGGCGTGCAGATCACCGACCTGATGACCTGCTACAAGGTCTACCGCAGCTCGCTCGTGCAGGGCCTGCGGATGGACGCCGATGGCTTCGACTTCGAAGCGGAGCTGACGGCACGGTTCGTCCAGCAGGGCGCACGGTTCGCCGAGGTGCCGATCTCGTTCAGCGGGCGAACGGCGGAGGAAGGCAAGAAGATCCGGGCGATCGACGCGCTGTACACCACGCAGCGTCTCTGGCAGTCCCGAGCCAGGCGCGTGAGCTGACGTGGCTGCCCAGGAGCCGGTCGCCGTCATCCTCGCCGCAGGCAAGGGCAGCCGCATCTACCCGTTGTCGGCGTCCAAGCCCAAGCCCGTGCTGCCCGTCGGCAACCGTCCACTGCTCGGGCACCAGTTGTCGCTCGTCCGCGAGTGTGGCATCCGCCGGGTCTTCATCGTCATCGGGCATCGCGGCTACGAGGTGGTGTCGGCCCTCGGTGACGGCAGCGACTACGGCGTGCAGATCACGTACGTGGAGCAATCGGACACCATCGGCATTGCGCATGCTCTCGGCACGCTCGAATCGGCGGTGCACTCGCCGTTCCTGCTGCTGCTCGGCGACATCTACTTCGTGACCGACTCGCTCAACCAGGTGGTGGACGACGTGGTCAGTGGCCGCGTCAGCGCCACGCTCGTGAGCCGTGTCGAGCCGGATCCCGAGATGGTGCGCCGCAACTTCGCCATCATCGCCGACGAAGAGGGCCGCGTGCGGCGCGTCATCGAGAAGCCGCGTCACGCGAAGACGCAACTGAAGGGCTGCGGCATCTACATGTTCGACCTCGCCATCTTCGATGCGATCCGGCGCACGCCCCGCACCGCCATGCGTGACGAATACGAAATCACCGACAGCATCCAGATCCTCATCGACGACGGGCACGAGGTGCTGCATCGTCCCGTGGTGGTGGAGGACTACAACCTGACGGCGCCCGAAGACTTGCTGGCCATCAACCTGCTGGACCTGCGCCGGCGCGGCCTGCCCTCGCTCGTCGGGCCTGGCGCGCACGTCGCGGAGGGTGCCGTGCTGCACAACTGCGTCGTCGGCGCGAACGCCACGATCGCGCACCCCATCACCATGCGCGACTGCCTCGTGTTCCCTGGCGCTGTCGTGGATGCTCAAGGTCCCCTGGACCGCGTCATCGTCGTCGATGGCGCGACGACCATTCCCTGCCAGAGGCCGTCGTGGGCGTGAGCGGGCGCACACGACGTCGGGTACTCGTGACGGGCGGCGCCGGGTTCATCGGCAGCCATGTCGTGGCGCGGTTGCTGGCTGACGGTCACGAGGTGCGCGTGCTCGACGACCTGAGCGTGGGCACGCGCGACAAGGTGCCTGCCGGCGTGCCGCTGCTCGTGGGGGACGTGCGCGATGCCGCCGCGTGTGCGGCCGCCGTACGTGACGTGGACGTCGTGGTGCACCTTGCAGCCCGCGTGACGGTGCGCGCCAGCGTGGACACGTTCGTGGACGATGCCGACATCAATCTGGTGGGGACGCTGCGGCTGATTGCGGCGTGTCAGCAGGCGGACGTCTCGCGATTCGTGTTCGCCTCGTCGATGGCGGTGTACGCCGACGGACGCGCGGGCCAGAAGGTGGATGAGGAGCATCCCACGCAGCCGCTTTCACCCTACGGCGTGAGCAAGCTGGCGGCTGAACGCATCGCCGGCCAGGTGCTGGCGCTCTCGGGCATCCCGCTCACCGTGCTGCGCTTCTTCAACACCTTCGGGCCGGGCCAGACCTACACGCCGTACGTCGGCGTCGCCACGATCTTCGCGACGCGGCTGCTCAAGGGCGAGCCGGTGTGCATCTTCGGCGACGGCCTGCAGGAACGCGACTTCGTGCACGTGCAGGACGTGGCCGACGCCGTGGTGGCCAGCCTCGACGCCCCGGCAGGGACCTACAACGTCGGGTCCGGGCAAGGAACCAACGTGAACACGATGGCGCGCCTGCTCATCGACCGGCTTGCGCCTGGGACGGTGCCTGAACACCTGCCGGCGCATCCCGCGGAAGTGCGCCATTCGGTGGCCGACATCACCGCCGCGCAGCGGGCGTTCGGCTACGCGCCCGCGCGTCCGCTGGCGAGTCATCTCGACGAGGTGATCGCCAGTGTGGCCGCCCGTTTGGGAATGGCGCCGCCGACGTCGTGAGGGCCATGGGGGCGTGGCGTGTGCTGGCGGTCGTCCTCGCCTTGAAGGCCGGCGTGCTGCTGCTCGACAGCACCGTGCGCCTGTATCTGGGAGACTCGGCGGCCTATCTCGCCGGCGCGCAGGACCACCGCTGGCTGCCCACCGACCGCTCGTTCACCTACTCGCTCCTGCTCGAAGGCCTGGTGCTGCCGACCGGGCGGCTGCACGTGCTGCTCCTGTGGCATGCACTCGCCGGGGCGGGCATCGCCGTCATGTTGTGGCATCTGCTCGTGCGGTATCTCGGCGTGCCGCGCCGTGTGGCCGTGGGGGCAGCCTGCATCCTTGCCCTCGAGCCGGCGCAGCTCTACCTCGAGCGCATGGTGATGGCCGAGACGTTCGGCCTGCTGGCCTTCGCGGGTGGTGTGGCTGCGTCGTGCGCGTATCTCGCGTCGAGGCGTGCGGCCTGGTTGCCGGTCGTGGCGTTGCTCGGCGTGTCGGCCGTGAGCCTGCGCATGAGCTATCTGCCCGTGGTGCTCGTCATTTCGGCAGCGCTGCCCCTGCTCGTGCTAGCGGCGCCGGGCGCCCGTGCCATCGGGCACGTCGCGGTGCATCTGCTGCTGGCCCTGTCGAGCGTGGCGGTGTGCCACGAAGGCTATCGCCAGGCCGTCGGCGCGTGGTTCGATGTTGCTCCGACGTACTTGCCGCGGGCCGGCTTCATGCAGATGGGGCTGGTGGCGCCGCTCATCACGTCGGAGCACCTGGCCCGTGTGGGCCTGCCGCCTGACATCGAACGCGACCTTCGGTACCCGTTGGCCGACCGGCGCGCACGCATGGCGCACATGTGGGCCCCCGGCGGGCTCACGCAGACGCTCCGTCGCCACGGCGTGGCCGTGGAGGAGGTGGCGCGTCCGTTGTCGCGGATGGCGCTGGCCGAACGTCCCTTCGCGCTCGTGCCGATGGGGCTCGACACCGTGGGTGACTACTTCAGGCCGGCGTCCATCCGACACGCGCTCGACAACGACCTCGGCCGGCGTGAGATTCCCCCCGAGGTGCTCTACGAGTTGCGCGAGCGGTGGGGGTATCACGCCGAAGGGTTGCCGACCCGGGTGACGCCCGTGAGTCTCTGGTATCAGCACACGCACTGGTGGCTGGTGGCGTGCCTGCTCGTGCTCGTGCCGCTCGGATGGCTGCACCTCGTGCTGGAGTGGCGCACGTCGCGCAGGCCCTACGTGCTGCTCCTCGCCCTGATCGGCACCGGCCTCGTCGCATCGCACATCCTGTTCGTGAACGTCTCGCTGTTCCGCTACCTCCAACCCCTGCCGTTCTTCGTCGTCGCGCACACCGTCGCGCTGGTCACACGTCGGCGGGAGCCACGCAGCGGGCGTCCCCCGCTCACGTAATTCCTGCGCGGTCGTATCGGCGACATACACACCAATCACGGACGGGCTACAGCGTGACGCCCTCGACGCAGGACATTTCGCCCGTCACGCATCGCACGCACCGCGCGGCCGCGCGACGCGGGTGGCACGAGCCATGCAGCATTCAGCCCGATGGTGGGTATCTCGAGCGGCCGAGAGGAGGCCGACAGTCACATCGACAGGACGCAACCCGAGGCGGGCAGCGTCCACGCAGATCAGGGGGCAGCCTTTGACGTTGCGACGGCGCGGGTCGCGGATCTGTACGACCGGGTCGCGCGCGTCTACGACTGGTTCCTGGCCCCGCTCGAGTGGTGCGGGGGCAGCAAGCGGCGGGCGCGGATTCTGCGTGGCGCGGCCGGTGACGTGCTCGACCTCGGCATCGGCACGGGCTACAGCCTGTCGCTGTACCCGTCAGGCATCAGGCTGACGGCCATCGACGTCTCCGAGCGCATGCTCGAGCGGGCGCGCGCACGGGCGTCACGGGCGCATCGGTCGGTGCTCTTCTGGCGGGCCAGCGTCGAGCGGCTGCCCTTCGACAACGAGTCGTTCGACACCGTCACGGCCACGTACCTTTGGGGTACCGTGAGCAGCCCAGCCGTCGGCCTGGGAGAGGTGGCGCGCGTGCTCAGATCCGGTGGCCAGTTTCGGATGCTCGAGCTCGAGGGCCCACGGCTGCCTGGCCTGCGTCTGCTGTCGCGCTGGGTGCTCCAGCTTCCGCGCGCCGTGCTCGGACAGCCCCCTGCGGAAGACATCGTGGACGACTTGCGCGAAGCGGGCTTCACGATCCTTCGCATCCGACGCAGCGGGGTGTGGCGGGAAGTGATCGCTCATGCCTGATCGCTCATGCCTCACGCCTCACGCCTCACGCCTCACGCCTCACGCCTCACGCCTCACGCCTCACGCCTCACGCCTTAC
>JAEZDP010000216.1 GCA_023418055.1 Acidobacteriota bacterium | reverse complement strand
GGGTGGCGGCTACAGCCCGCGCCCGGGCGGCGGCAGTGGCGGGCCTCGACCGTTCACCCCGCGCGACCCTACGGGCGGTATGGCGCCGCCCGACAACCGGCGCCAGCGCGCCAAGCCGAATCCGCGGACGCAGAAGTACGAGAAAGGGCCTCGTGGGCCCATCAAGGAACGCCCGGTCAGCCGTCTCTACGACGACGAGGACGACGAGCCCATCGACCTGACGACGTTCGACGATCCGGCGTCCTCGACGCACGAGCCGGATGACCTGTCGGGTGAGGGCGACGAGATGGACGAAAAGGAGTGAGCGACAAGGCCGCTCCACGACGCCGCGCGCCCGCCGGCCGCGGGCCTCGCGGTCCGCGCCGGCCCGCGAATGCCCCGCCGTCCCCGCAAGCGGCGGCCCGTTCCGAGGCCCTGCTCGCGCGGTTCCACCGCCTCGAGCCGGACACCTCGCCCCGTCGCTTCGCCGACCTCATCACCGACGAGCGGCTGCGGCTGGGGCTCGAGGATCGGCGCTTCGAGTCCACGACGCCCATCCAGAGTGCCGTCTTCGAGGTGGTGGCTGCCGGGCACGACCTGGTGGCGTGCGCCGAGACCGGCACCGGCAAGACGGCCGCGTTCCTGTTGCCGCTCATGCAGCGGCTGCTGCAGCACCCGCCGGCCGAACGTGTGGGATCGGCACGCGTGCTGGTGCTCGCCCCCACGCGTGAACTCGCCGTCCAGATCGAAGACGACGTGCAGGGGTTCGGGTATCACTCGGGCCTGCTCGGCGCCGCCGTCTTCGGCGGTGTCGCGATGGACGGCCAGGAGGCCGCGCTCAAGACGGGCGTGGACGTCGTGGTCGCCACCCCGGGCCGTCTGATGGACCACATGCGGACAGGCGCCGCGAAGTTCTCGGGGCTCGAAGTGCTCGTCCTCGACGAGGCCGACCGCATGCTCGACATGGGCTTCTGGCCGGACGTGCAGTTCATCACGTCGCAGTTGCCCCGTGACGCGCCGCGGCAGACGCTGCTCTTCTCGGCGACGATGCCGGAAGAGGTGATGGGCTACGCGCTCGACATCATGCGGGAGCCGCGCCTCGTGCAACTGGGCTCGCGCAATGCGCCCGCCGCGAGCATCACCCATCAGGCCGAGCTGCTGAGTCGACACGAGAAGACCACCTGGCTGGTCCGCCACCTGAAGCGCTCGGCGGGCCCGACGCTCGTCATCTCGGCCACCAAGCGCGGCCCCGACCGGCTGGCGCGCGACCTCCAGGCGGCCGGCGTCCGCACGACGGCGCTGCATGCCGACAGAACCCAGCAGGACCGCCTCAAGGCCGTGGAGGGGTTTCGGTCGGGCAGCTATCGGGTGCTCGTGGCGACCGACATCGCGGCGCGCGGCCTCGACATCGACGGCATCGAGCAGGTGATCAACTACGAGGTGCCCTTCAACCGCGAAGGGTACGTGCATCGCGTGGGGCGCACCGGTCGGGCGGCGGCCAAGGGCGTGGCCATCACGCTCGTCGCGCCCGAAGAACGCCAGGCCATGGACGACATCGCCAGCGCGTTCGGCCTCGTCCTGTTCGAGGACGCGCACGCGCAGCTCGAGGCGGACGGAGCGGCCGTTGCGGACCCCGGAACGGAGGCGCCCGAGGGCGCACCCTCGCCCGCGAGTCCGGAGGCTCCGCGGAAGCGGCGGCGCCGACGGCGCAGACCGGCAGATGCCGCGTCATCTGGTGCTCCCGACGCGGGAGAGGCACCGGGCTCCGAGCCGGCCGAGTAGTCCGGCCCGCGCGGCGCGGTCCTCAGTGTCGCTGGCCGCCTCGCCCGCGGGGCCTCCGAGGCGGAAACGTCACGCGCAGCCACCAGAGCGCCTTGCCAAACGCCCACAGCACCGTCATCACGACGATGACGACGAGCATGGTCACGATGAGCACGCGTGTCATGGGCGACGGGCCCCGTGGCGCGTGGTGCGGGCAGGGCGCCGGCCGCCGACGTGATGCCGCGCCGGGTCTCCCTCTATAATGGCGGGATGCAGGTGGCGCCCCGGCGCCTTCAGGCGCGCAGGCGCGAGTGTCATCTCCGCGTGGAATATCTGATCCGGCATTACGGTCTCGAACAGGGTGCCCTGGAGATCGAGTACATCGAGGAGTTCTTCGGCGAATTTCCGCGGCGCAAGACCGCTGCGGAGATCATCGAACGCCTCGCCGACCGCGAGCATCTCATCGTGATGGCGGTGGCGGCGCTGCCCGACGAGCCCGGCACCCTCGTGCCCGTATCGTACAAGGTGTGCCACGAGTTGTTCGTCGAAGAGTCTGACCCTCGCCTGGCCGACCTCGCGGCACAACTCGACGACGTCGTGCGCTTCGGCGACCGCCGGGTGCTCTACAGCTGGATTGGCGGCACGCGGATCGACTGGCGTGGCCAGGGCCACTTCCGCGCTCTCACCGAAGAGCAGGAGGCGTGGGCCGTCGCCACCGGGTTCGACGAGATCATCGTCAAGACCAAGAACCGGTATTACGACATGCGCAGCACGCTGGCCAACCTGCACTTCGACCTCGTGAAGTACGTGCAGAACCCGATTGAGAACCTCGAGTCGAAGATCTTCCTGAGCAAGCAGATCGGCCCGCACGTGCTCGATCTGCACCGCAGCGCGAGGACGCGGCTGGAAGATGCGGGGCGGTGAACGGAGGTCCGCACGATGCCACGCCTTCCCGCCTGGACGCACGAACGCCGACGCTCGCTGCGAGTCGACGTGCCGGCGCGGGTGCCACTCGAGGTCCGGCGCATCGACACGGATACGCCGGTCTCACTGCGGCAGATCGGCACTGGCGGTCTCGTGGTGACGGGGCACGAGGCGCTGCACCCCGAGAGCCCCTATGACGTGCAGGTGTCCGTCGAGGGACATCGCACGCTGCACCTCGAAGGACGGGTCGTCTACAGCCGGGCGACGATGGCCGTGGATGCCGCGAGGCGGGCGGTGTATGTGTCGGCCGTCGCGTTCGAGAATGTGACCGAGGACGATCGCCGGGAACTGGCGCGTATCGTGGCGGCGGTCGGCGGCACGGGCACTGTGGGGGTCGTGAACTGATGGCGGTAGTACGCGTGCACCGGACGATTGGGGTGAAGGTCGGGCACGTCCAGGTGGGCGGCGGCGCACCGGTCGTGGTGCAGTCGATGACGAGCACCGACACGGCAAACGTCGAGGCGACCGTCGCGCAGACGCTCGCGCTGGCCGAGGCCGGGTCGGAGATGGTGCGCGTGACGGTCAACAACCCCGAGGCCGCACGCGCGGTGCCGCTCATCAGGCAGCGCCTGCGGGACGCCGGCTGCACGGTGCCGCTCATCGGCGACTTCCACTACAACGGACACCTGCTGCTCACCCGCTACCCCGACTGCGCACGCGCGCTCGACAAGTACCGCATCAACCCCGGCAACGTCGGCACGGGCCGCCGGCGCGACGAGCAGTTCGCGACGATCTGCGCCGTGGCGCGCGATGAGGGCAAGCCCGTGCGGATCGGCGTCAACGGCGGGTCGCTGAACCAGGAACTGGTGATGCAGCGAATGCAGGAGAACACCGACCGTGCGCTCGGGCGAACGTCCGACGAGGTCGTGAACGCGTGCATGGTGGAATCGGCCCTGGCCTCGACGTCCCTTGCGGTCGACTGCGGGCTGCGGCCCGAGCAGGTGATCATCTCGTGCAAGGTGTCGCGGCCGGTCCACCTCATCGAGGTCTACCGTGCGTTGTCGCGGCAGACGCGTCAGCCGCTGCACCTGGGCCTCACCGAAGCCGGCATGGGCATGAAGGGCCTCGTGTGGTCGTCGGCGGCGATGGGCGTGCTGCTGCACGAAGGCATCGGCGACACGATCCGGGTGTCGCTGACGCCGAAGCCCGGCGGTGACCGACGCGAGGAGGTGTACGCGGCGTGCGAGTTGCTGCAATCGCTCGGCATCCGGGCCTTCAGCCCGAGCGTCACCGCCTGTCCGGGGTGTGGCCGCACGACGTCCAGCACGTTCCAGGAACTGGCCGAGCGCACGCAGGACTACATCCGCGAGCGGATGCCGGCGTGGAAACGCGAGTACGAAGGCGTCGAGACGCTCTCACTCGCGGTGATGGGCTGTGTGGTGAACGGGCCCGGCGAGTCGAAGGCCGCCAATATCGGCATCTCGCTGCCCGGCACGGGCGAGGCGCCCAACTGCCCCGTGTTCATCGACGGCGAACACGCGCTGACCTTGCGGGGCACCTACGACGAACTGGCGCGCAGTTTCAGGGAGCTGGTCGATAGTTACGTGGCCAGCCACTACGCGCGGCGCACCCCCGACGTCCCTGTGGCCTGACGGCCTGCGCCGGACGACCGCTCAGGCGCGTGCGCGTCGCGCGGCGACGAACGAACGCACGGCCAGCACCACGTAGACCAGCAGCAGCAGCGCCATCGAGGCCCGCAGCATCATCGCCGGGCGAACCCCCTCGCCGGCCGCGAGCGCCCCGGGCAACGCAAGCAAGCCCGAAATCGAGCCGGCCAGGCCGATGACGGCGACGAGCACCGCCACGTGCATCACGTGTTTGCGCAGGTCGGGCTGCCGATGGGCGACGAGCCCGAGCACCACGAGTGCCACGCCGATGGCCGAGGGGATGAGGGCCGTCAGGCTGGTGGCCCCGGTCAGCACGTATCCGGCCACTCCCAGCACCGTCAGAATGGCCCCGATTCGAATCGTGAAGCTCGCCATGGCCTGACGATCCTAATGCATCCAGCCGTCAGTCGTTGACCGGACGGGCCGGGATGGCTGACCCGGCGCCCCACTGCTTGTTGCCGGCATCGCGATAGAGCGTCTGCTCGACGACCAGTTGCCCCTTGCCGCCGACCGCCTCGACGAGCGCGCTGAATGCCCCGCGCACCTGTGGGAAGACCGCCCCCACGTCGACGCTGTGCCGACGGCTGCCGGGAACGTCCACGACGGTCGTGCCGAGCGGTCCGGACGCACCCAGCAGCGTGACGCGTACCTTCTGGGTGCTGCTGGACGTGTTGGCCACGACCAGATAGGTGGCCTGTCTCGACGAGCCGCCCTGGTGCCCGCCCACCGCAAGCCATCGCGCCCCCGGCGTGTCGGCTGCCAGCGCCGTGTGGCCGTCCAGCCACTGCTGCCCGGGCCACCACGTCACCCGTTCGGCGACAATGGGCAGGTCGGCCGGCGCGACGACCTCCGTCCAGAACGCCGTGTCCTTGAGGCGGGTGTCGAGCGCGCCCGGGTTCAACGTGACCCGACCGCCTCCGGGCAGTCGCACGGAGCGCTGCACCAGCACGCCGTCGGTACGACGGAAATTGACCGTCACGACCGCCGTCCTGGCATGTGGATTGGCGAGCAGCACCAGCGTCGTGAAGTACGGGCCGGTGGCGCCATCGGCCATCAGCCACCGCGTGCGCAGCGTGCGCGCGCCGAGCGACACGTGGCCGCCGCCATAGCTGGTGCCCGATCTCAAGTAGACGGCGCGCTCGGCCACGATGGGCTCGCCGTTCGTGCTTTCGATGACCGCGCCGACGTCGGTCGCGGCCAGTTCCGGTCCTTCCTGGTCCACCCAGATGGTCGTGCGCGAGTGCGGAGCGACTTCGTAGGTTCGTGGCGCCAGCGCGCCTGAGGGCAACAGATAGGTGACCGACACCGTCGCTGGCGTCTGCCCCGGGTTGAACAGCACGTAGAACAGCTCGTAGCGACCGTGCGTGGCGCCTTCGGCGAAGTACCACGCGCGCGAGGGCGAGGCTACGGCGACCTCGCTGTGCACACCGGCGCTGCCGTTGATCGAGACCGACCGCGCCACGCCCAGCTCCTCGCTCGAGGTCACGCCGACGCCGAACGTCCCCGTCCGCTGGCGCAGGATCGAAGAGGCGGAGACGTCGCGGTGGCCGAGCGGCGGCACCGAGACCGTGCCGACGTGCGACACCGCGTCACCCTCGCGCCGGAGGTAGATGGTGGCCGTGGCGGCTCTGGTCGTGGGGTTGGCGAGGGAGAAGGACGTGGCGTAGGTGCCGCTCTGCGCGCCCTCGGCCAGGTACTGGCGATGGGGTTCGGGCGCGTGACGGTCCACCCTGACTGCTGGATCAGGGAAAAACGGCGTCGTGACCGGGGTGTCGGCCGGCGGCTTGGGGGGATTCGGCGGTTTGGGCGGGTCCGGCGGCGGCGCGGGCGTGCCGGGAATCGCCACCTCGACGCGATTGGACGGCGCGCTCACGAGCCCGCGCTGGTCGTAGGCCACGACGTGAAACTCGTAGCGCGTGCCGGGCTGAAGCCCCGTGACCTTGTAGGTCGTCTGACGGCCGGCGTCGCGATCGTGCGTCACCGGCCCAGGCAGTTTCCCATAGCGGACCCGATAGCCGTCCGGCGCGGCGCCGCGGGGCGGGTCCCAGGCAAGCGTGACGTCTTCGGCACGGACGAGGGCGGGCAGCAGCAGCACGACACACGCTGCGACCAGGAGTCGGGCAACGGCAAGCAACATCGGGAATGGGGCGCCCAACAGGACCGACGCGGGGGTTGACGTACGAAAGCGTCGCGGGCGGTCGAAGGATACACGGGAACCACCGGCCTCTGGTAACAGAATTGTTACAGCAGAGATGGGCTCGAGACGGGTGGTCCCCGTGACGCGGCAGATGTGTCAGCGCAGGTTCGTCAGGGCAACGGCGTGCCGAGGCTGTTGGTGCCGGCGGCCCAGCGGGTGCCCGCGGCGTTGGCGTAGGTCGCGCGCTCCACGACCAGCGGCGCGCCATCGAGACTCTCCACGAGGACCCCGAAGCGGGCCTGCCGGGCCTCGGCGAACATGTCGGCCACGTCCACCGAGTACCGCTGCTGCCCCTTGACGACCACCGTCTCGGAGCGGCCGGACCCGGCGGCATCGAGCAGCGTGAAGCGCACGGCCGTGTCGCTCGCGCCAGTGTTGGCCACGAGCACGTAGGTCCAGGCCGAGGCCGACGCTTCGCCGTCGGCAAGCACCCAGCTCGACGCGGTCGAGGTGGCTCCCGCGCTGTTGTGGGCCTCGGTCCAGCGGCCGCCGACCTGTCCGGGCCACCACATCGCCCGCTCGACGATGACGGGCACGTCGTTGACCACCTCCACGACCGTCGAGACGGCCGTGCTGGCGAGGCGTGCATCTTCCTGGTCGACCCAGATTGTGTACCGGCTGTTGGCAGGGACGGTGTGCAGGCGCTCGACCGGCTCGGCGTTGGCCAGCAGGTACGTCACACGCAGTTGGGCGGGCACCGGCTCGGGGTTGGCCACCAGCACGAAGGTGTCGAAGTACGCCCCAGTCGATCCTTCCGCCAGGAACCAGCGGGTGGAGGCTTCCGCCAGCGCGGCGCTGTTGTGTCCCGCCGTGAACAACTGGCCCTGTGTGCTGAGATACATCGACCGCTCGACGACGATGGGCACGCCGTTGGTGGACTCGAGGTGCGCCGACATCTCGGCCGAGGCGAGCGCGGGGTCGTCCTTGTTCACCCAGATGTTGGTGCGGGCGCGCGGGGCCACCACGTGGTGCTTCTCGATGACGCCGCCCCCGCCCATGAGGTACCGGACACGCACTTCGGCCGTCTCATCGGTGGAGTTCTGCAGCAGATAGAACAGGTCGAAGCCGCTGTGCGTGGCACCTTCGGCAAGGAACCATGACGTGCCCGGCGCCTCGATCCCCGTCTCGCTGTGCGAGCCGTAGCCGACGGCCGAATCCCACACGACCGTGCGGTCGATGCCAATCGGGTGGGTCGACTCGAAACGGGACCCGAACGCCTCGCTTGCGAGCGCGGGCAGCGTCTGACGGTCGAGGGTGACGCGGCTGCCCGCCGGAACGTCCACCGGGACGGTGGTTTCGCCGCCGAAGACGTCGGTGAGCACGAGCCGCACGCCCACCGCATGGGGATGCGGGTTGGCGAGCGCGAACCGGGTGGAGAAAAAGGCGCTCTGCACGCCCTCGGCGAAGTGCCGGACGAACGCGTCGGCCGGCTCCTCGTCCTCGCCGAGATCTTCGCCGGAGTGGTACAGGTAGGCGCTCGGGGCGGCCCCGACGCGCCCGTCGGGGTTGCGTACGGAGACGACCGCCGAGCCGAGCGGACGCGCCGGCGCGATGACGCTGAGGGCGGTGGCCGAGGCCGCCGTCACGACCGCCGGGGTCGTGCCGAACCATACGGTCGCACCGTTCGCAAACTGGCTGCCGGTGAGGGTCACGGGCGTGCCGCCGCCCACGGGGCCCGAGAGGGGCGTCACCGCCGTGACGACCGGCCCGGCCGAGGCCGGAGGCGGCGGTGGGGTCTGCGGCGTGGGCGCGGTGCCGGGCATGGTCACCACTACCTCGTTGGACAGACCGCTCTGCAGCCCGGACGCATTGTAGGCCCGCACGGCGAAGTAGTAGGTGGTACCCGGCAGGAGGCCCGTGACCGTGGCCTCGGCGGTCTGACTGGCGATGTCCACCGACCTGGTGTACACGCGCGACGCCGAGCCGACGAGCACCACGTAGCCAGCAAGATCGGGCTCGGTATTGGCGTCCCACGCCAACCTGACCTGCTCGGCGGCGGCCGGGGCGGCCAGGGCCCAGAGCAGGACCCATATCGTGAGCAGTGACCGGAGGTGAACGCGAAGAGAGAGCGCCGTCGACATCGCGCCTGTCCCAAGGGCAAGGCACATGCCGAGCAGAACTACGCTCCAGCTCTAGGAGATTCGCTAGACTGTCGGTATTCCGACCAAGGCGGTAACCAGTCGCGTAATTTGAAAGATCACAGTAGTGTAATTCCGACACCGATCCTGTCGGTACCCCGGACACCCACGTCACTCGGACGTGAAGGGCCGGTCTCGGGGCGCCCACCGTGGAACTCACAGCCCCATCTGTCGTATGAGATCGTTGTGTCTTCCCTTCGTTCGCGGCTACCACGCTCGGCCGTCTGGCCGCTGCTCACGGTTCCGCTGCTGCTGACCGGCGGCTGCGAGCTGATGGTCGCCGGGCCGCGTGCCTCGGCCTCGGACGTCTGGGAGCGCACCTACGACCTGGGCGACACGCCGGCACTCGCCATCAGCAACACCAACGGGAGCGTCACCGTGCACGTCCACGACGCGCCACGCATCGTCGTGCGCGCCGAGCGCACCGTGAAGGCCGTCACCGAACAGGGCGCGCGCGACCTGCTGGCGGCCACCACCATCGGCGAAGAGGTCACCACCAGCAGCGTGTCGTTGAGCACGCGCCGGCCCTCGAGCTTCGGCATGGGGCAACAGGCGGAGGTCCGGTACGACGTGCGGGTGCCCCGCGCGACGTCCCTGTCGCTGCGCACGACCAACGGCGCGCTGTCGATTGACGGGGTGCAGGGCGTCATCGAACTCGAGACGGTCAACGGCCGTGTCCGCGGCGCGGGCCTCGGGCAGGTGCAGCGCGCCGAAACGGTGAATGGCTCGGTGGAGATCGCACTCGACCGCGTGCCTCAACGAGGCGCGACGTTCGAGACGGTGAACGGGAGCGTCGAAATCACCATGCCCTCGACCTCAGCCGCCAGGGTGTCGGTCCGCACGGTGAACGGCAGCATCACCGTCGCGGGCTTCGCGCAACTCGACGAGGGCGAACGACGACGTCGGCGGTACGAAGGCACGCTGAACGGCGGGGGCCCCGCACTGCGGGTCGAGACCGTCAACGGCAGCGTCAGCGTTCGAGGGCAGGACGTGGGGACAGACTGAGCCCCGGCCGCAGCCGCCCTGTCTGTTCATCGCCGGCCATCAGCACCAGCCGCGTCACCGCGTCGTAGCGCGCCACACCGTCCGGCACCCGATTGGCGTGCAGGAACCCGTCGTACAGCCTCCACGCCACGTCCTGCACCGCCGGCCAGCGCTCACGGGCCCGCGCAGCGATTGCGCGCAGGTCGTGACGCGGACCGTCCTCGAGCCCGGCCAGCAGCGCCTGCCGCTCGGTGCCAGGCACCGCGCCCACAAGGTGAGGTAACACACCGAGCCACGCGGCATACTCCTGCTGCCCGCCCAGCCGGACACCAGCCATCCACCCCACGAAACTCGCGTCGGCCTCGTCGGCAAACCCTGCCAGATGGGCCCACTCGTGCGCCAAGACGAACGGGCGCTCGACGTCGAGCAACCGCCGGTGCAGCACCACCTCCAGCCCGAAGGGGTTGATCAAGCCCGCGATGCCCGCCCAGGTGAAGTAGCGATCGAACCAGGTCGCGCGAGGGGCCGGAAACCGCGGCTGCCATGCCACGCCCAACTCTGCGGCGGCAGCGCTCACGGCGGCGGCCAGCGCAGGCGGAGCGGCGTCTGGCGGGGGCCAGGGCTGTCGGTGGGCCGATGCGTGCAGACCGTTGAGTCGCGCCACCGCATGTGCGACCACGAGACGCGGCCGCGGGTCGGTGGCCTCCACACGCACACGTCGCTCCTCAGCGGCGGCCGTGCCCAGCCGCGCTTCCAGCACCATCGACTGGTAGTGCCATCCCCACAACGACTGGAACAGGAGCCAGCCGATGGCCATGCCCACCACGCTCCGCACGGCGGCCTGTCCCCACGACAGACGCCCCTTCCAGACCGCGCGAGCCATCACGCCCGTCGTGAGCGCCACCATCGACACCAGGAGATCGAGGGCCGCCATCGGCAGCCTGGCCGACAACGGCGTGAGGTGCACCTGCAGCTGCGGATACCACGCCTGGGCCCACTGGCGCTGCCAGGCGGGCGGGAGACCGGCGACGCTGAAGAGGGCGATGCCGCCTACGAGGAGGGCGCACGCGACGACGGCTGCGTGTCGAGTGGGACGTCGCCCGCGCCGGTGATGAGGCGGATGCCCCGCTGATGCGTCACGTACGCCCATGCCCATTCGGTCAACACCACGAGTCGATTGCGGAAGCCGGTCAGCTGCATGATGTGCACAAACAGCCAGAGCAGCCAGCCTGTCAGCCCTGACGCCTTGAGCCATCCCAGGTCGGCAATGGCCGACGCCCGGCCTATCGTGGCCATGTTGCCGTAGTCCCTGTAGGCGAAGGCCCGTGTGGGCTGGTTGCCCATCCGGCGCTGGATGTTCTCGGCCACATGGGTGCCCTCCTGCAACGCCGCAGGCGCCACCCCGGGCACGAGACGGCCCTCGTGCTCGACGTGCGCCAGATCGCCGATCACGAACACGTTGTCGGTCCCGGGTACCCCCAGGTCGGGACCGACGAGCACGCGTCCGGCCCGGTCGAGAGGCACCCCGAGCGTCGCCCCGAGCGGTGAGGCCGCCACACCCGCCGCCCACAGCGTCGTCCCGACGTCGAGGCGTTCGCCATCGGAGAGCGAGATCTCGCCCTCCCCCACCGCCGTCACCGCGACGTTGGTCCGCACGTGCACGCCGAGGGCGCGCAGCGACGCCAGGGCCCTCTCCTGAAGCACCCCGGGAAAGGTGGACAGAATCGTGGGACCAGCCTCGACCAGCCGCACGCTGGCCGTGCGCGGGTCGATGGACCGGAAATCACGGGCCAGCGCGAACCGCGAGAGCTCGGCGATCGCACCGGCCAATTCCACGCCAGTCGGTCCCGCGCCGACGACGACGAAGGTGAGGAGCCGTCGGCGTTGGTCGGGGTCGGCGGTCCGCTCGGCCTGTTCGAAGGCCATGAGCAGCCGTCGGCGGATGAGGCCGGCGTCCTCGAGCGACTTGAGCCCCGGCGCGAGCGTCCGCCATTCGTCGCGGCCGAAGTACGCGTGAGTGGCGCCGGTGGCGATGACGAGATAGTCGTAGGACAGGTCGCCGATGTCGAGGTGGACGACCCGGGACGCGGTATCGACCGCACGCGCCTCGGCCAGCAGCACCTGGGTGTTGCGTTGCGAGCGCAGGACCCATCGGATGGGCGCGGCGATGTCGCCTGGCGACAGCCCCGCCGTCGCCACCTGGTACAGCAGGGGCTGGAAGAGGTGGTGATTGCGGCGGTCGAGCAGCACGACGTCGACGTCCGCCCAGCGCAACCCGCGAGCCACCGCCAGCCCGCCGAACCCGCCGCCGATGATGACCACCCGACGCCGACCCGGGGTGGTCTTCACGGCGATGCCGTCGGGGGTCGTCACGATGTGCCTCCTGGTGGGGTGTGGGGCGCGCGCGGCGCCCCGGTGAACCCGGAGCCGTACAACGGGCGGCCCGCGCGTGCGCCTGTCGGCTGCCCCCCGGCAATGGTCACCACGCCGTTGACGATCACCGTCTCGATGCCTCGGGGATATTGCCGCGGCTCGTCGAACGTCGCGCGGTCGGCGACCGTCTTCGGGTCGAAGACGACAATGTCGGCAAAGGCGCCTGGACGAAGCAGCCCCCTGTCGTGCAGGCCCATCTGTGCCGCAGCGAAGCCGGTCATCTTGTGGATCGCCGCCGGCAGACTCAGCACGCCCTCGTCACGCACGTAGCGCCCGAGCACACGTGGAAAGGTGCCGAACCCCCGCGGATGCGGACGGCCCGCCTGGCCCGGCGCGTCGGTCTGGGCCGCCGAGTCGCTGCCGATACTCACCCACGGCTGCTGCATCGCCACGCGCACGTCCTCGTCGTCCATGAGCGCATAGAGCGCCGAGACACGCAACCTGTGCTGCACGAGGAGGTCGAAGAACACCGCCCAGGGGTCGCGGCCGTCGCGCGAAGCGATGGAGGCCAGCGTCTGGCCGACGACCGTCGGGTCGCCATCTGCGGGCACGCTCGCGATGGTCACGCCATCGAAGCCCGCGCTCCGCAGGAAGTTCTCCCAGCCGTCGTGGCCCTGCTCGATCTCACGGCGGATGCGGCGTTGGACCGCGGGCTGCCGTAGCCTGCCCAGCGCGCGGGCCGTGCCGCCCTCGAGCACCCAGTCAGGGAGGCAGGCGTCGAGCCCCGTGCCCGCCACCGTGTAGGGATACTGGGTGGCCGACACGTCCACCCCCTCGGCTCTCGCGCTGGCAATGGTGTCGACCATCGCAGCCATCGTCCCCCACCGCCGGCGGGAGGCGACCTTGAGGTGGTAGATGACCACGGGCACGTCCGCCTCCCGGCCGATCCGGATGGCCTCGTCGACGGCCAGTGGCAGCCTGTCGGTCTCGCCACGGATATGGGTCACGTAGCGACCGCCATAGGGCGCCACCACCCTGGCCAGATCGATGAGTTCGGACGTGGCGACGAAGGACCCCGGAGGGTAGATGAGGGCACTCGAGAGCCCGAAGGCGCCTTCCTGCATCGCCGTCTCGACGATGCCCCGCATCGTCGCGGCTTCGAGTGGGGTGGGCGTCCGATCGGCGAGTCCGAGGACGTTGGCGCGTACCTGGTTGACGGGCACGAGCGTTCCCAGGTTGATGGCTGGCCGCACAGAAGCGAGCTTGTCGAGAAAGCCACCCACCCCAGCCCAGTCGAACGCCACGCCGTGCTGTCGGAGGACGTCGAGGTCGGCCGCGTCGGCCCGCCAGAGCGCCGGCGTGGACGCTTCGCCGATGATCTCGGAGGTGATCCCCTGACGGACGTGGCTGTCGGCGGCGCCGTCGATGAGCAACGCGCGCCCGGACTGGCCCTGCGTGTCGATGAAGCCGGGGCTCACCACACGTCCGGCCGCGTCCACGGCTGCGTGCGCGTCGTGGCCGCTCAGGTCGCCGACCGCCATGATCCGGTCGCCCACCACGCCCACATCGGCGGGGACGGCCGGAGCACCCGTGCCGTCGAGCACCCGCCCACCGCGGACGATGAGGTCGAAGGCCGGCGAGCGCTGTCCGCAGCCCGACGCAGCGAGGGCGGCGGCTCCGGCAAGGCCGGCCAGGAGCAGTGCGAGGGGTGAAGGACCGGCCATGCCACAATATCGTGCCATGACCCGTCCGCCGCGCAGTTGGGGCCGCTCCACCGTCGACACCGCGTGTCCGCTCGATTGCCCCGACAACTGCAGCCTCGCGGTGACCGTCGAGCAGGGCAAGGTCGTCGAGATCGACGGAAGCACCCGCAACCCGGTCACCAACGGCTTCATCTGCGGCAAGGTGCGGCGGTTTGCGGATCACGTGTACGGCGACGCACGCCTCCGGTATCCGGAGGTGCGCGACGGCGCCAAGGGCAGCGGCAGGTTCAAACGCGTCAGCTGGGACGACGCCATGCGGCTCATCGCCGAGCGGCTCGACCAGGCGCGTCAGCGTCACGGCGGCGAGTCGATTCTTCCCTATTCCTACGGGGGGTCGAATGGCCTCGTCAGCGACCAGAGCACCGACGCCGATCTGTGGCGGGCGCTGGGCACCTCACGGCTGGCGCGCACCATCTGTGCCGCGCCCACCGGACGGGCGGCGCAGCTGATGTACGGCAAGATGTCTGGCGTCGCATATCCCGACTACGCCGAGGCCTCGCTCATCGTCTTGTGGGGGGCCAACCCGTCGGCGTCGAGCATCCATCTGGTCCCGTTCGTGAAAACCGCACGGGAGCGCGGCGCCAGGCTCGTCGTGATCGACCCGCGGACGACGCCGCTGGCAACCCAGGCGGACCTCCACCTGCCGGTGCGGCCGGGCACGGACCTGCCGCTGGCGGCCAGCATCGGCCGCTGGCTGCTCGACTCGGGGCAGGCGGACGAGGCGTTTCTCGACGCCCACGTCACCGGGCTCGATGCGTACGCCGAAGCGGTCCGGCCCTGGACGTTCGACGCGGCCGCCCGGGAGTGCGGCGTGCCGGCGGCGACGATCGCGCGCGTCGCCGAGTGGTACGCCGAGGCGTCACCTGCCGTCATCCGCTGCGGGTGGGGGCTCGAACGCAACCGCAATGGCACGGACGCGGTGATGGCGGTGCTGGCGCTGCCCGCACTCGCCAACAAGTTCGGCATCCGCGGCGGCGGCTACACCATGAGCAACAGCCCGGCCTGGCGCCTCGACGGCGAGGCGTGGCGGCGGGAACGCGAGCCGTCCACCCGCATCGTCAACATGACGCAACTGGCCGAGGCCCTCAGCGGGACGGCCTCCCCTTCCATCGACGTGTTGTTCGTCTACAACAGCAACCCGGTGGCCACCACGCCCGACCAGGCCGGCGTCGTGCAGGGCCTCATGCGTGACGACCTGTTCACGGTGGTCTTCGACCAGGTGCGCACCGACACCGCGCACTACGCCGACGTCATCCTGCCGGCCACGACGTTTCTCGAGCACTACGACGTCACGCGGGGCTATGGCAGCTACAGCCTGCAACTCGTGCGGCCGGTGGTGGAACCGGTCGGCGAATCGAGGCCCAACGCCGAGGTCTTCAGCGAACTGGCCGCGCGGCTCGGGCTGGCCGAGGCCGAGGACGAAACCGAGGTGCTGTTGCGGGTGTCGGCCGGGCTACCGCCCGAGGTCAACGCGCCGCTGATGGCCGACGAGATGCCGGTGCCTGTGGAGGGCGACCGGCCAGTGCAGATGGTCGATGCGCTGCCCCGCACGGCAGATGGGCGCATCCACCTGCACCCGGAGACGGCGGCAGGGACGGGTGACTGGTACGCGTACCAGCCGGACCCTGCGACGGCCGAGTACCCACTGGCGCTGATCTCGCCGGCCAGCGAGAAGACCATCAGCTCGACGATGGGTCAGTTGCGGCGCACCATCGCGCGGCTCGCCATCCATCCAGCGGATGCCGAGCCCCGCGGCATCGCCGACGGCGAGCCGGTGCGGGTGTTCAATGCGATGGGTGAAGTGCACTGCATGGCGCAGGTCACGCCGGCGGTGGCGGCCGGCACCGTCAGCCTGCCCAAGGGCCTGTGGCGTGCCAGCACGCTCAACGGCGCCACCGCCACGGCGCTGACGCCCGCCACGATCGAACGGCATTCGGGGGGCGCGTGTTTCAACGACGCCAGGGTGGAGGTCGCGCGCATGGTCAGCGCGGTGTTCGGCCAGGCCGACCTGGCGTTCTACGTGCCCAGCCGCGGGTCCGACGTGCATTGAGGGCGGGCGCGGCTCATGCCTCATGCCTCATTAGCCTTTAGCCTGTAGCCCGACGTCTGTAGCCTGAAGCAGCCTGAAGCCCGTAGCCTGCCACTATTGCGCGCTCGCCCACGCCACCTGGGCCTCGGCGGGGCGGTAGCAGAGCCGATCGTCACACGCCTGGTAGCGGAGGCGGGCCGTCAGACGGGCGCTGCCCGAGGTCACTGCGCGGCGCAGCGACGCACTGAGGTCGGCCTGCACCTCTACGACAAACGGCGCGTCGAACACCCGCGACACTTCCCCTGTGGGCGGAAAGACGTATAGCTGCGACGCCGGCCATCGAGGCGGCCGGACGGTGAGTCCTTCCATTGGCGCCACCTCCAACGACAGGGGGCGATAGCCGGTCACGTCGTGGGCGTAGACGCGCATGCGTGGGGCAGGCGTGACGTGCACGCGCAACGTCACCCGTCCATCGCGCGCAGCGGTCACCGTGAGAGGGTCGGTCACCGCCGTGAGGTGCGACGTCTCGACCCTGGTGGCCGGCTGATCGGTCTGCCAGGGCGGCGCCTGGCCCGCGACCGACGAGGCAGCCGTCATCAGTGCGGCGAGCAGGAGGGCGCCCGCACGTGCCGCGGGGGTCACGGGGTGTCCTCCACGAGCCACAGCACTTCGTACGGCTCGAGCGTGAGGCGCAGCGCGTGATCGACGCACTCGATCGACTGCCGTGAGATGACGTCGCGCCACACCTGCGCACCGCTGCCCACCTGGGCCAGCGGCACGTCGACGACCTGGGACGTGGGCGAGACACTCGTGATCGCCACGAGCGGACGTCCGTCCGCCGCGACGCGCAGCAGCCCGAACGCACGGCGGCCCACGTCGAGCACACGCTGGTCGGCATTGGGATGGAACGCCGGCTGCTGGATTCGGCGCCGCACGAGCCGTCGCATGCCGCGCGCCACCTGCGAGACCCAGCACTCGGGATCGTCGAGCATCGTCAGCAGGGTGGCCTCGTCGAACGTCCGGCGGTTGATGCTGCGCTTCTCGGCGCCGCGCAGCACCGCGTCGGTGTCGTTCTTGGCGCCAAAGAGCGTGGGAAAGTAGATGCCGGGGACGCCGCGCAGCGCCAGGGCGATGGCTCGTGCCGCGAGGAAGCGCCGCACCTGCAGGTCCTGCGGCTCGCCGCTCCCCTCGCGATTGAGCGCGCTGTACCAGGTGATGTTGAGTTCGTACGGGCTCTGCGAGCCGTCGCCGTTCGACCGGTACGACACGTAGCCGCCGTGCTCGACGGTGTGCGCCACCAACGCGTCCAGTTCGTCCTCGGAGAGGATGCCGCGTGCCCCCAGCAGGCCGATGCCGTCGTGCGACGACAGGAAGTTGAAGTAGGTGGCCGTGTCGGAGACGTGCACGAGCGTGCGCGCCCAGCTGGCGAGGCGCGAGACGTCGGCGGTATGGAACGTGTGCAGCACGAGGGGCGGCAGCGCGAAGTTGTAGACCATCTGCGCTTCGTTGGTGCCGTCGCCGAAGTAGCTGATGTTGTCGGCGTGCGGCACGTTGGTCTCGGTGATGAGCGCCACGTGCGGCGCGACTGCGTCGAGGATCGCGCGAAACAGCTGCACGAGGGCATGGGTCTGCCGCAGGTGCGCGCACGAGGTACCGAGTTCGCGCCAGATGTAGGTGACCGCATCCAGGCGGATGACGTCGGCACCGCGCCGGACGTAGTGCAGCAGGATGTCCACCACCCGCAGCAGCACCTGCTCGTTGCGGAAGTTCAGGTCCACCTGGTCGGGGCTGAAGGTGGTCCACACGAAGCGCGCGCCGTTGATGGTCGGAAAGGTCGTCAGGAGGTCGGAGGTCCGCGGTCGCAGGATGAGACGCAGGTAGTCGTCCGAGATCGCATCGCGGGTGTTGAACGACACGAAGAAGTTCTGGTAGTCGGGATGCCCGTTCAGGAAGCCCTGAAACCAGCGGCTCTTGCTCGACGCGTGATTGAAGACGCCGTCGAACATGAGGCGGAAGTGCCGCGACATCGCCTCGATGTCCTCCCAGCTGCCGAGGCGGGGGTCCACCTCTTCGTAGTCGATGATCGAGAAGCCACGGTCTGACGAGTAGGGAAAGAACGGCAGGATGTGGACGGCGTTGATCGCCTCGCGCATGAAGCGGTCGAGGAAGTCGGACAGCACCTGCAACGGCGGGCGTCCCGGCGAGGTGAGTAGGTCGCCGTACGTGATGAGAATCACGTCCTTCTCGGAGAACCGCTCGCGCGGGTCGAAGTCCGCGCGAGCCGCGCGCATCTCGTCGGTGCAATGCGCGTCGTACACGCGCAGGATCCGCTCGAGCTCGGGGTAACACGCCTCGGCACGCTCGGCGCCGTAGATGACGCCGAGGATGCCGATGAGCCGCTGCCGCTGCGCGTCGCTGAGCTGCAACAGCGGCCGCGTGTAGTCGGGCGAAGGAAGGTGCGCCAGCGCGTGGAGGGGCACAGCGCCTGCCGGCGCCGCGGTGTCAGGAGCCTGCCGCTCTGCCATGGTCTACACCATAGCAGAGGGGCACGGGCGCGGCCGCAGAGGCGGTCTTGCGGTCCACGGTCTACAGTCTACGGTCCACGGGGTCGCGGGGTCGGCAGGTGTCACCCGCTCCCCGATCCGCGATCCCCGCTCCCCGATCCCCGATCCCCGATCCGCGATCCGCGATCCGCGATCCGCGATCAGAACGTGACCCGCAAGCCCAACTGGAGTTGCCGCGGGTCGAACGTGCTGGTGATCGAGCCGAAGTTGTTGGCGCTGCGGTTGCCGACCGGCGCCCTGAAGTTGGTGCGGTTGAGCAGGTTGAACGCCTCCGCCCTGAACTGCACCTGCGTGTTGGCCCCCACCGGCAGGCGGAAGGCCTTCTGCAACGCGAAGTCCACCTGCCAGAACGCGGGCCCGCGGACGGCATTGCGCTCGGCGTTGCCGAACGGGCGGCTGACGTCGGTCGGCACCACGACGGCGTCACGGTTGAAGTAGTTGGTGATGGAGTCACGGTCGCCGTACGGGTCGCCCACGACGTCGGGCCGGTAGTTGTTCGCCCCGCGGAAATCGGCCGAGATGCCGGACACCTGCGCCTGCGCCACGGGCACGTAGGTGAAGGTCAAGGGGTCGCCGGCCGCGAATGTGCTGATGAAGGCCACCTGCCAACCACCGAGCAGCGCGTCGGCCCACGCCGACGCCCCGCCGAGGAATCGCCGGTCGCGTCCCACCGGCAGATCCCAGACCACGCTGGTGGTGAGGTTGTAGGGCTGGTGATAGCCCGACAGGCCGAACTCGGCGTCGAGGTTGTTGATGTCCTGCGGCGCGGGGAAATTGCCGTTGGGGCTCTCGAGCGAGCCGGCGCCGTTGTCGCGTGTGCGCGACAGCGTCAGCGAGTTGAGCAGGTAGAGCCCGCGCAGCCGTGTCTCGAGCCGCGCCTGCAGCCCCTGGTAGTCGCTCTTGCCGCCGTTCCACGCGTAGGTGATGTCTGCGAACTCGGGGATGGGCCGTCGGGCCTGCAGCGGCAGGTTCTCGCCGGGGTTGTTCGGCCGCGCCTGGTTGTAGTTGGCAAACAGCAGGAGCCCCGATGACCTGTTGCCCACGTAGGCCAGGTCGACGATCGTGTGCGTGAAGAGCTCGCGCTGCACCGACACATACCAGCTGTCCACGCGGCTCGACCGGTAGTCCCGCGGCATGTAGGTGACGTTGGCCAGCAGCGGGTTGAAGCGCGAGGGGTCGGTCAGCCCGTCCGGATAGCCCCGTTGGGTGGGAATGAACGACGCGGCGGTCGGGTCGAGCTGCACCTCGACGGCGTTGATCACTTGCGGGCCGTTGATCGGCAGCACGTTGCCGCCACCGGCCCGGTGGAAATGGATGAACGACGTGCCGTAGCCGCCCCGGATCACCGTGCGCGGGGTGACCGCATACGCGAACCCGAGCCGCGGACCGATGTTGTTGCGGTCGGGCGCGAGCGTGGTGCGGTCTTCGAGCGAGCCGTCGCGCGCCGGCACCATCGACCTCGTCGCCGGGTCGAAGTTCGACAACACGTTGTCGCGCTCCCACCACGGCGTGGCGTACTCGTAGCGCACGCCGACGTTGAGCGTCAGGCGGTCGGACACGCGGATGTCGTCCTGGATGTAGGCAAAGTGCATGTTCTGCCGCAGGTTGGCCACGAGGATGTTGCTGAGGGCGTACTGCGTGCGCAGCCCGAACATGAAGTCGGCCAGGTTGTACACGTTGTTGGCCGCCGCGCCGGTCGGCCGCGTGAGCTGGCCCGCGTAGGCGTCGCGCCCGTAGAGCGGGTTGACGTCCTGCACCTCGGTCTGCACGTGCTGGAACTCGTATCCCACCTTGAGCGACTGGCGGCCGCGCACGAGTGAGTAGTTCAGCTTCGGATTCCAGACCTCCGGGTACTGCCACTGGGGATTGGTGGCCTGCCGACCCAGGGTCGAGAACCCGGTGATGACCTGCGTGGGCAGGCCTCCAGCCACGCGCGGGTCGGTTGGCAGTCCGGGCAGGCCGTAGGCGTCGAGGGCGCCGGGTTGTCCGAGGCTCACCGGGTCCTTGCCGCCCTGCGTATACGACCAGCCGAAGCGGAACTCGAGCAGCTGCGTGCCGCCAGGGGTGTACGTGGCGCCGAGCGCCAGCTGCTTGTTGTTGGTGTAGATCTCGCCGTTGCTGTCGCCACCGGACGGCAGCGGCAGCGTGGGCTCGTCGAGGATGAACGAATCGCGATAGCCGTACCGCCCGAAGATGGACAGCCGGTCGCTCACGCGACCATCGAGTTTCACGTTGTACTTGTCCACGTCGGTGTCGAACAGCCGCACCCGCCGGTAGTTGTTGGCCGTCCCGGCAGCGGTGGGCTCGGGCAGTTCCGACAGGACCTTGCGGGCAAACGCCGTCATCGGCAGCGGCGTGCCGGCCGGGTAGACTTGCCCGGTGCGCGGGTCGCGCACCGCCACCCCGAGGACGCCCTGCCGTTGGTCGAGGCTCGGGATCGAGGCGAAGGCGACCGTCCGCTGTTCCTGACGGAACCCTTCGTAGTCGGTGAAGAAGAAGGCACGGTTGCGCACGATCGGGCCACCGAGGACGAAGCCGAACTGGTTGCGCTTCAACTCGGGCTCGCTGCCGACCGGTGGTCGGAAGAAGCCGACCGCGTTCAGCGACGTGTCGCGGAAGAACTCCCAGGCGGCGCCGCTGAAGGTGTTGGTGCCGCTCTTGTACGCGACGTTGACGGTGCCGCCCCCGCTGCGTCCGTACTCGGCGCTCATGTTGTTGGTCACCACCTTGAACTCGGCGATGGCATCGGGCGGCGGCTGCATGACCTGGTTCGAGAAGCCCTGGTTGCTCGTGCCGTAGGCGTTGTTGTCGACGCCATCGAGCAGGAAGTTGTTGAACGTGCTGCGCAGGCCGTTGACGGTGAACGAGCCCTCACGCGGCGTGGCGCCGCCCGAGTTGATGGCCGACCGCCTCACGCCCGTCGTCAGCAGGACGAGCGACGAGTACTCGCGCCCGTTCAAGGGCAAGGCCACGGCCTGCTCGCTCGTGATGACCTGCCCTCGCTGGCTCGAGTCGCGCTCGAGGGCCACCGCGCCGGCCGACACCTCGACGGCCTCCGACAGGCCCACGCCCATCTCGATGTCGCCGCGCTGCCGCCCGCCAATCGACAGGGTCAGGTCCGAGAGCCGTGTCGGCGTGAACCCCTGGAGTTCGGCCAACACCTCGTAGCGACCGGGGCGCAGGGTGAAGAACTCGTAGACGCCGCTCTCGTTGGTCGTCGAAGTCTGCACGACGCCGGTCTCGACGTTGCGGAGCGTGACCGAGACGCCCGGGAGCACGCCACCGCTCGTGTCACGCACCGTCCCGGTGATCGAGCCGGTCTCGAACTGCGCGGCGGCGGGAACGGTGGCTGCCAGAAGGCAGATCCACAGCATGAGGACGGGCAGGGCCCGCGTGGTGAGGGATGCGCTGGCTGGCATGAGCATGATCAGGGGCCTCCCGCCCCGGTGCCCACAGGATGGAGAACGGACGTGAGGCGCGCGCAACGCCGGCGTGTCGACGGCGTGACGAGTGCGGCGGGTGATCGAGCCGATCGGTGCGCACTGGATGGGAGGGGTCGAGCTGATGGTAGACGAATCCGTCAGCGGGACACCAGATCCGTGATCCGGGACGTCAGCCAGGCGCTCGAGGCGGTGTTCCCGGACGCCTCCCGCAGGCATGCTCCTTGCTGCTGGGCTTGGCGTGGCGCTGCCCCTGCGTCTTCAGCCCCGTGTCCTCGAGACGCCGCCCGGCGCGGTCCGCGCGGCCTACGGGCACGTGCGTCCGCTGTACATGCCGGTGCACCTCGATGGGCTCGTCGTCGACTCGATCGTGGACTTCCATCTGTACCTGCAGAGCGCGCCGGGGCACTTCATCCTGTTTCGCGGTCCGGACCTGCCGTTCAACGTCCACCACCATGCGCGGCTGCTGCACAACAACGTCCACACGTTGTGGCTGCGCGGCGACGAGCGGCGCCGCTACGAGGCGTATGTCGAGAAGCACCTCGACACGCTGCTGGCCAATCCCCACGTGCCGACGCCGCGCAAGGCGATGCTGCTGACCTCGGCGGCGCAATCCACGCTCGAAGCGGTGATGGCCGAGCCGCGGCACGCCCAGTCGGTGCCGCGGACGCGGCGTGTCGCGCAGCAAACGGTGCAGTTGCTCGTGCGGACGCCTGACGCAGTGGGCCACCTCGCGAGCCTGATGGCCCACGACTACGACACCGTCCGGCACTCGATGAACGTCAGCGTCTTTGCCGTGGGCCTGGCGCATGCCGCCGGGGTCCGCGCGGCGGGCGACCTGCAGGAACTGGCGCTGGGTACCCTGCTGCACGACATCGGGAAGAGCGAGATCCCGCGCGAACTCATCGCCAAACCGGGGGCCTACACCGAAGAGGAGTTCGCCGTCATGCGCACGCACGTGGAGCGCGGCGAACACATCCTGCAGGAGGCGGGCCGCCTGGGACCGCTCGGCATGGTCGCCGTGTCGCAGCACCACGAGCGGCTCACGGGCCAGGGCTACCCGCGCCGGCTCTCGGGCGACGATGTGCACCTGTTCGGCCGCATTGCGGCGATAGCCGACTGCTTCGACGCCATGACGAGCGACCGCAGCTACCAGCGTGCCATGCGCTCGGCCGACGCGCTGCACCTCATGCGAACGCATCTCTCCAACCACTTCGACCAGGGACTGCTCGAGCGGTTCATCCGCACGCTGCGCGTCCCGGCCTGAGCATGTTCCCGCGGGGTTCCCGTGGGGTCCCGTGGGGTCAGACCTGAAACGCACGGTCGTGGGGTCAGACCTGCGCGGCGTCGGTGGGGGGTCAGACCTGCGAGGCGTCGGTGGGGGGCAGACCTGCGAGATGATGCCGACGGCCACCCATTCTCCGAGGACCCTGCCGCCTCCTGCGGCAGCCCACCTGTCGGGGTCGCTATGGCTCCCGCGCCCGTGCTGGCATACCATGCTCGGCACTTCCGCACCACACGCCGCCAACTTTCTGACCTCGACCGTCGTCTCAGGGTTCCAGATCCGTGAAACCACTCATCCCAGTCGTCGTCCTGGCCCTGTGTGCCGCAGGGTGCGGGTCGTCTGCCCAGTCGGCCTCCCCCGCCACGAGTGCGGCGATGGCCAGCGTCGAGCGGCGCGACGTGCGCCGTGTCACACGGCTGCACGGCACGATCGAGGCCGCCGCGTCGCTCGCCGTCGTCGTCCCCCGGCTCGCCGGTCAACAGTCGGGGAGCCTGGTCATCACGCGGCTGGTGGCCAACGGCACGCGCGTGCAGGCCGGCGACCTGCTCGTGGAATTCGACCGGCAGTCGCAACTCGACGCGGCCCTCGAGAAGCGGGCCGAGTGGCGCGACCTCACCGAGCAGGTGCGGCGACTCGAGGCCGAACACGTGGAGGCGGCGGTCAAAGACGACACGCTCCTCAAGACCACCGAGAACGCGCTCGCGCTCGCACGCCTCGAGGTGGACAAGAACCCGCTGCTGCCCCGGATCGAGGCCGAGAAGAACCTGCTGGCGCTCGAGGCCGCCGAGGCGGAGGCGCAGCAGGTGCGCAAGACCAACCTCCTCAAGCGTGACGCGGCACGCGCCGAGCGTCGGACGCTCGAGATCCGCCGCGACCGCGCACTGAGCGCCCTGCAGCACGCCGAGCGCAACGCCGAACTGCTGTCGGTCCGCGCGCCGGTCGCCGGCCTGGTGGTGCTGCGCTCGATCTGGAAGGGCGGACGCATGGGAGAACCGCAGGAAGGAGAGGAAGTGCGCGGCGGCCTCGGGCTGCTCGATGTCGTCGGCGAGTCGACCATGCGCGTGCGGGTGCGGCTGAACCAGGCCGACCTCGACGGGCTCGAGGTCGGGCAGACCGCCGTCGTCACGCTCGACGCCTACCCCACGCGGCGCTACGACGCCCGCCTCGACCGCATCTCGCCCGTGGCCGTCGCCAGTGCGATGTCCGACAAGGTCCGCGGCCTGGCGGCCATCTTCACAATCGACGCCGGCGACGACGTGCTGACGCCCGACCTCTCGGCGGCCGTCGACGTGGAACTGGCGTCGTGGCGCGATGCACTGGCCGTGCCGCGCGATGCGCTCACGTGGCGCGACGGCAAGCCCGGGGTGCTGGTGGGCCCGACCTGGCGCGAGGTGGTGCTGGCGGGCACGACCGATGTCGATGCCGTCATCACCGACGGCGTGCGTGAGGGCGAGGTGGTCACACGGTCCCGCGAGAGGCAGACGTCGTGAGGCGCCGGTGGTGGGCCGCGCTCGGTCTCACGGTCCTGATAGGCGCCGGGTGGTGGATGCTGTCGCAGATGACGGCCGTCGAGGCGTCCGTCGAGACCGCGAAGGTCGAAGACGGCGAGTTCGTCGATCGCATGGTGGTGCGCGGCGAGGTGCAGGCGAGGCGGTCGGTGATGCTCTCGGCCCCGTCCGACGCAGGAGACCTCCGTATTCTCGCCATGGCCCCGAACGGGTCGTCGGTGAAAGCTGGGGACGTGGTCATCGCCTTCGACCGCACCACGCTGGTGACCAAGCTGCAGGAGAAGTCGTCGGCCTTGCGTGAGGCCGAGGCCGAGATCGCGCGCGCCTATGCCGAAGGTCGCATCTCGCTCGAGGAGTTCACGACCGCGCGCCTGACGGCGGAGTACGACGTGGAACGGGCCCGGCTGGACGTGCGGGCCGGCGAGTTGTCGTCGCGGTTCGACGAGCAGAAGGCGCGGCTGTCGTTGTCGGACGCCGAGCAGAAGTTCGTCGAGTCGGACACCACCATCGATACGGGACGGCAGGTGACGCAGGCCACCGTCCGCGGGCTCGAGGGCAAGCAGGACCGGGCGCGTGCCGAAGTCGCGCGGACGTCCAGGGGCGTGCAGGCCCTCGAGGTGCGGGCGCCCTCCGACGGCGTGCTCGTGGTGCTCGACAACTGGCGGGCCGGCCAGATGGGACAGGGAGTCCGGCCCTTCCAGGTGGGCGACAGTGCGTGGGCCGGCGCGCAGATCGCCGAGTTGCCAGACCTGAGCGACGCGCGCATGACCGCAATGGTCGACGAGGTCGATCGCAGCCGCCTCGTCGTGGGACAGCCGGCCACGCTCACCATCGACGCCCTTGCGGGCAAGGAACTGCGGGGACGGATCGAGCGCATCGCGACCCTCGCCAAGATGGACGCCAGCACGTGGCCGCCGAAGCGGGGGTTCGAGATCGTGCTCGCACTCGATGACGCCGATCCCCGACTCAGGCCGGGCATGAGCGCCAACGCACGCGTCGAACTGGCGCGGGTGCCCAATCAGCGGCTCGTGCCGGCCCGCGCCGTCTTCGTCCGCGACGGCGCTACAGTCGCCTACGTGCGCTCGGGCCGTGGCTTCGAACGCCGGGTGCTCACCGTGGTCCACCGCAGCGACGAGATGGTCGCGGTGAGCGACGGCGTGCGGGCCGGCGAAGACGTGGCGGTCGTCGAGCCTTCCCCCGACCTCGTGGTGACCCGATGACCCGTCGCACCGTCCCGAGCATCCGCGCTGGGCACGGCGCCTGCCTCCTGGCCGTCCTCGCGCTGGCCGGCTGTTCGACGGCCGCCTCGTCGAAGGTGCAGGTACCGACGACGCGGGTCGAGCGAGGCGATGTGGTGGCCGACCTCCACACCAGCGGCGAGTTCACGGCCCGGCGCAACCAGCTGGTGTCGGCACCGGCGGTGCCGGGCTCGCTGCGGCTGGTCTTCCTCGTGCCCTCGGGCACCTCGGTGAGAGCCGGCGAGCCGGTCATGCGCTTCGACCCGGCCGAGCAGCTGTTCAACCTCGAGCAGGCCGAGTCGGAGGTGGCCGAGGCTGATCAGGAACTCGCCAAGCAGGCCGCCGACCGCGCGGTGCAGGCGGCGCAGGACGAGGTGAACCTGCTCAAGGCCCGCTTCGAGGTGCGCAAGGCGGAACTCGACGTCACGACCAACGAGTTGCTGAGTGAGGTCGACGCGCGTAAGAACCAGCTGACGCTCGAAGAGGCACGCCGCAAGCTGGCCCAGCTCGAAGAGGACGTGAAGTCGCGCGGCGAGACGAACAAGGCCGCCCTGGCCGTGCTCCAGGAGAAACGTCAGAAGTCGGCGCTCGCCCGTGAGACGGCCCGGCAGGCGATCGCCCAGATGGAGATCCTCGCGCCGTTCGACGGCGTGGTGGCGGTGCGCCAGAACCAGGACGCCAACAGCGGGTTCTTCTATCCCGGGATGGCGCTGCCCGATTTCCGGGAAGGCGATGTGGTCTTTCCGGGCCGCCCCGTCCTGAGCATCCTTGACCCGGCCGAGTTGGAACTGCGCGCGAGGGTGGCCGAGTCGCTCGCCACCGGCATCGTGAAGGACCAGCCGGCCGACGTGCAGCTCGACGGCTCCACGCGTGCGCCACTCGCGGCGACGGTGCTGTCGGTCTCGGGCATGGCCGACCGCGGCGGGTTCTTCCGCGCACCCACGGCGCAGCGCGAGTTCGACGTGATCCTGAAATTGGCGGGAGGCGCGAGCGACGTCGAACCGGGTCGGAGCGCACGGGTTCGCATCACCGGCGCCCCGCTCACGGGCGTGCTGTCGATGCCGAGGCAGGCCGTCTTCGAACGCAACGGAACACCCACCGTCTTCGTCCAGCAGAACGACCGCTTCACGCCCACCCCGCTGACCATCGTCGCGCGGACGCAGACCCGGGTGGTCGTCGAAGGGCTCGCCGAAGGTGCCGTGGTGGCCCTGGCCGATCCGGAGGCCTCCACGCAGGCGCCGACGACGACGGGTGCCGCCGCGGCAGCCCCTGGAGGACCCGGCCGATGAGTACCTCTTCAGCGACCGCCACAGCGCGGCGTCCTCGTCGCGGGCTGCTCGAGAGCCTCGTCCCCGACCTCAGGATGGGGCTCGACAACCTGTTTGTGAACAAGCTGCGTTCGGCCCTCACGATGCTCGGCATGATCTGCGGCGTGTCGGCCGTCGTCGCGATGTTGTCGATCGGGGCCGGTGCGCAGCAGCAGGTGATGGCGTTCATCGAGAATCTCGGCGTGCGCAACCTCATCATCGAGGCGCGTGAAGCCACCGACTGGCAGACGATGCGGAAGGTGCGCACCGTCTCCCCCGGCTTGACGCTCAACGACCTGCGCCTCATCGAGGCCAATGTCGAAGGAGTGACGGCGACCTCGGCGCGCAAGCGCTTCACGCCGAGCAGCCTGCTGCCCCGTCCTGGCCGCGAGATGCCCGTCGTGTACGGCGTGGCCCCCGCCTATGCGTCCATTGCCGGCGTCTTCGTGGCCGAAGGACGGTTCTTCGACGAGGACGACGCGCGTCGGGCCGCACCCGTCTGCGTGCTCGGAGAAGGTGTGGCCGATAGGCTGTTCACCGGGCGGTCGGCGGTGGGCGAGTTCGTCAAGGTCAACGAGCAGTGGTTCCGCGTCGTCGGCGTGACCGGCCCGCAGATGAGCGCGCCTGGAGGCGTCGACGGTGTGCCGGCGGAAGACCGCAACAACCTGATCTACGTGCCGCTCTGGGCCGCCATCCTTCGCCTCGAAGACACGAGCAGCGGGTTCCGCGACGAGATCGACGGCATCTACCTGCAACTGCAGTCGGCCGATCAGTCGGTGGCCTCCGCCCGCACGGTGCGGGGCCTGCTCGACGAGACGCATCGCCAGGCGGGCGACTTCAGCGTCGTCGTGCCCGCCGAGCTGCTGGCCGAGCAGCGCCGCACGCAGCAGATCTTCCAGATGGTGATGGTGGCGATCGCGTCGATCTCGCTGCTGGTCGGCGGCATCGGCATCATGAACATCATGCTGGCCAGCGTGCTCGAGCGCACGCGCGAGGTGGGCGTCCGGCGGGCCGTCGGGGCGACGCAGGCAGAGGTCGTCCGGCAGTTCCTCATCGAGGCGACGATGATCTCGGGCGCCGGAGGGCTCGTCGGCGTCATCGTCGGCGTCGTGCTGTCGCGCGTGGTGGCGTACTTCGCGGGCTGGACGACGGTCATCACGCCGGCGTCGGTGGTGCTGGCCTTCACCGTGTCGGTGGCGGTCGGCCTCGTCTTCGGCGTCTACCCGGCCCGCAAGGCCGCGCGCCTCGATCCCGTCAAGGCCCTGCACTACGAGTAGGCGTGAGGTCCCGGAACGTACGAGGCCGCGCCTCCGTCTGTTCCGTCGTGCCATCGTCTGCCATCGGCGTGGGGCTGCAGTCGCTGCAGACACACCCCCTGCGCACCCTGTTGTCCACCCTGGGAGTCGTCATCGGATCCGCGTCGCTGTCGGCAGTGCTCGCGCTCGGCGACGGCGCGGAGGCCTTCGCGAGGGACCGGCTCGCGCGCGAAGGACTCACGCGCGTGAGCCTGCAGGCCGTGACGCACGATCTCGTGGACGGCCACCGCGTGCTGCGCGCCGTGTACCCGACGTTCACGCCGGCCGACGCGGAGGTCGTGGCGAACGCCGTGCCAGATGCGACGGTGACGCTGGAGGTCACGGGAACGGCGCTCACCGACGTCAACGGCACGAGGCGCGCGGTGACGCTCAGCGCCGTGCGGACCACCGGACGTGAGCCCGCACGCGCGCCGCTCGTGGTCGGGCGCTGGCCCACGCGCCACGAACTCGAGACCGGCCTGCCCGTGGCGGTGGTCAGCGCCGGCACCGCCGCCGCGCTGACGGGTGGAGCCGCCACAGACGCCCTGGGCCGCACGATGATGCTGGGGGGGCGGCCGTTCCGCATCGTCGGCGTGCAGGACGGCGTGCCAGGTGCCCGCGATCTGTCGGCGGTCGTGGCCCTCGATCCGGGTGAGGCGGCCCTGGTGCCACCGACCACGCCCCGCGCCAGGACCGTGCACGTGGACGTGCCGCGTGCCGAAGACACACCGGGCGCGCGCCTGCGGCTCGAGCGGGTGGTGCAGCAGCAGCCGTCCTGGCAGGGCAACACGCGCGTGGTGTCGCACGGACCCGAACGGCTGCGCGACGTGGCGCAGGCCCTCAATCTGATGAAATGGCTGCTCGGCGCCTTTGCGTCCATCTCGCTCGTCGTCGGCGGGATCGGCATCATGAACGTGCTGCTGGCCTCGGTGAACGAGCGGACCCGGGAGATTGGCATCCGTAAGGCGGTGGGTGCCAGAAGACGCGACATCGCCGCTCAGTTCCTGGCCGAGTCGGTGGCGATTGCGGGCACGGGCGCCGTGCTCGGGGTGAGCGCCGGGCTGATCACTGCCTACGTCGTGACGGCACTCGTGAGAGCGCGCACCGAGGCCATGCTGTACGCGTCGATCACCCCCGGCAGTGTCCTCGCGAGTGCGTGTGCGGCGGTGGTCGTCGGCCTGGTCTTCGGCATCTACCCGGCCGTCCAGGCGTCGCGCCTCTCGCCCATCGACGCCATCGTCCGGGAGTGACGTGCCTGCCGCGGCTCAGAACGCGAAGTAGAACACCAGATCGGCGCCATACCGCTCGATTCGTTGCGTGAGCGAACGGTTACCCCTGGCAAGGCCGTCGCCTTCGGCCGCGTTGCCCTGCAGGCGAAGGAAGTCGGCAAGGCGGTATTCGAGCAGGAACTGCGACACCTGCTGGTTGCCGAACTGCTGCCGGAACTTCACAAACAGGTTCTGGTTCACTTGCTGCCCGATGACGACCGCAGGGTTGACTCGCCCCGACGGGTCGGTGGTCTCGACGTCGAAGAGGTCGAGGTCGAGCGAGTTGCCAAGCGCCTGGGCGATGGGCGACACCGCAAAGCCCGCGGCCACGCCGCCCGCCCGTTGCGCGAGCGAGTTCTGCTGCCCCGTACCGAGTTGATTGACCGGCTGGTTGAAGACGATGAGCGCCAGCACGTCCGCCTCGTCGAGCGGCGGGTCGCTCGACAGCGTGAGCGTGGGATCTTCGGCGGTGCCCTGGATGCGGACGCGCGCCTCGACGCCCTGGATGACCCGCTCGGCCGTGATGTCGAGCGAGGGGTTGGTCGTGCCATCGCCGCGGAAGAGCACCTGGCCGTCGCGCGCAATCTCGAAGCGTCGGCCCTGATACGAGTAGGTCCCTCGCACGGTGTTGACAGCGCCAATCAGGACGAGCGGTTCACCGGCGGCCTTGGCCACGCGGAAATCGCCGCCCATGGTCACGTTCACATCGCCGATGCTGTTGCGGCCCACTTCCACGTCACGGCCGCGCAGCAGGAGGTTGTCCGGAATCCGCACGCGGATGTTCAGCGCAAGGTCGTCGTAGACAAACAGCGGGGTCTCGGGTTCGTCCGCCGTCTCCTCGTCGGGCGCCCCGTCGCCTGGTGCTCTCTGGAGGATGTTTGGCACGACCGGGAAGGCGTCCTCGTCGCGGTACGTCGGGATGCCCTGGTAGGTGGCCTCGGTGGCGTAGGTCCCGGTCGCGACACGCGGGAGCACGGCGTCCACTTCGAGGCGCCCCGAGGCGATGACGAGATCGCCTTCGACGACCGGCGCGCTCAGGTTGCCGGTGACGGCAAGCGTGCTGTCGACGTCGATCTGGCCGAACGCGTTGTCGAGCACGCGCACGCCCTGCCCCGATATCGACAGCGACAGGTCGCCTTTGCGCGCGTTGCGCAGCCCCACCTCGCCCGAGATGTCGAGGGTCCGTCCCTCGCGTGACTCGGCGGTGAGGTGCCGTACCACCACGCGGTCGTCCTCGAAGTAGAGCGCGCCGTTGACGTTGCCGTAGGCGACGCCCGTCGCCGCCACGAGGAACCCTGCGTTGGTGAAGCGCACCTCGCCGTCCACCACCGGGGTGCGCCCCGTGTTCGTCAGGCGGATGTCCACTTGCGCCTGGCCTGTCAGGTCTCGCACCTGGTCGGTGAGGCCCTCGGCCAGGCGGAGGTCGATGGACGTGGACTGAATCGCCAGGTCGAGGCGGTCTTCGCCCGTTTCCGGGGCAGCCTCCGGCGGAAGGAACAGCGTGCGGGGCACCGTGCCTTTCGCCGTGACATACGCGAGGTCGCTCTGCCGGACGATGGCCTCCACCTGCGCGATGCGTCCGTCGTCCTCCACGCGTGCCTCGATGGACGCGATCGGCAGGTCGCGGTAGCGCGCGCCAGTCACGTTCAGCGTGCCCGATGCCGCCGGCGTCGCGCCGGTGCCGCCGATCTCGACGTCGAGCGCCACCGTGCCGTCCGCGTCGACGTCCTGGTCGGCGATGAGCAGTGCATCGCCGATCTCCACCCCCGTCATGACGAGGGAGGCGTCGTGTGTTTCGGTGTCGGCAAGAGCGACACGGCCCTCGAGGGCGATCGTCTGGCTGCCGTGGACCAGCGTCACCGGAGCGACGTCGATCGCGGAGGACGTGATGGCGAGGGCGGCGTCCGTGCCGGGCGCGAGTGCCCAGCGCACCGCCTCACGCTCCACGCGAAGATCGCGAAGCGTCAGCACCTGCTTGCCGTCGTCGAGGGCGAGAGACCCCTCGCCGTGCACCGTGCGCACCTCGTCGGCGGCCGACGCATCGAAGGTGAGCAGTCCGGGGACGTACGCGATCTCGCCGGTGGCCTCGGCCAACGGCATGCCGGCCACGCCGAGGGTGGTGGCGGACACGGTCGACACCACGTCGAGCCGGGCCGGGTCGAAGTCGGGCACGCGGACGGTGTAGCTGGCCGACGCCGTGTCTGCCGAGATCGTCGTGCCGTAAGCGACCCCGGTGCCGGTCAACGTGCCCGTCGCCGTGAAGTCGTCGCGCGACCCCGTGATGGTGCCTTCGGTCACGGCGGCACCGGTCAGGGGCAGATCGGCGATCCGCGCTGGATTGACGAGGGACGCCGCATCGAGGCGGTAGCTGAAAGTCGACGCGCCCGACTCGCCGAGGGCCAGGGTGCCCTTGCCGGTCAGCGTGAAGCCCTCGCCCGTGCCCTCGACCGCGCGGACGTCGAGAAGCCCGCGCTGCAACCGCACGTCGGCGGTCACCTGTTCGAAGGGGACGTCGAGGAGCGTGGGCCGCTCGAGCCTCACGGTGCCGTCGACGTTCACGGTGTCGAAGGCCACCTCGTCGAAGGTAGTGAAGGTGACGCGGCTGTCCACCTCGCCCGTCAGTGTGCCGGTGAGCGCGGCCACGCCCGACACGGTCGGCAGGTCGTACCCTTCGATGCGCCCCCGGGCCACGACATCCAGTGCGCGATCGGCCAGGGTGGCCTCGACGCGCATGGACGGAATGACGCCGCCGAGCACGTTGGTATCGCGCAGGGTGCCGCTGGCGACGAGGCGCAGGGAGTCGTCGCCTCGCTGCGTGCCCTCGACGGCGAACGCCCCCGTGACGCCGCCGGCGAAACGCTCGTCCTGCATGGCCGCGACGTCGAGCGCCTGCCCGAGCCGCGGGACGTCGAGGCCCTCGATCTCACCATCCGCCTCGAAGCTGTAGTCGCGCCCGCTGCGCGTGAACGCCGCCGTGAGGCCCGGCAGCAACGTGGCGCCTTCGACCGTGGATGCGTCGAGCGTGGCGGTGGCACGCAGGGCGGACATGGGCCCGTCGACCGTGTACGCGCCGCTCAGGCTGGTGTCGAGGTTGGGCACCGGCAGCGATTCCCACAAGGTCCGCAGGTCGATCCGCTCCACGCGGCCTGCGAGCGACAGCCGCACGTCGGGTTGCGACGGCCCAGGGCGATCGATGGAGCCGCGCGTGGTCGCACGCCCCCCATAGGCCGCCGCACTCGCGTCGAGTTCGATCCGGCGTCCGCGCAGGCGGCCCCTCGCGGTGACGTCGGTGGCCGCGTACCCATAGGCGGAGGCTTCGGGTCCTCGAAAGGCGAAGCTGCCGTCGAGGGCGACTCCGGGCGTGGCCGATGGGAAGCGGAGGTCGAAGGTCGCGTCGCCGGTGATCCGGCCGCCCGCCTCCGGACGGCCCACCCAGGTGGCGAGGTCCACGTCGCGCACCCGCAGCGATCCGGCGACCGCGCGTGTGGGTCCGGTCAGGTCGAGCGTCACCGGACCGGTCGCGTCGCCTGCCGCCGAGGTCATCCTGAGGTCGAGTTCGAGCGCGTCGAGCGTGCCCCGGACCGACGTCTGAAGGGACGGAGCCACCTCGAGATACGCCACGGCCGGCAGGAAGCCGCCAATCTCCGGCAGCGAGATCCGCTCGCCGTCCACGTCGAGCGCGTAGGTCAGGGCCGCCGCCGGGTCGGGCCGGGTGAGCGTGCCAGCGACACGGACACGCGAGGCGCCTGTGACGACGACGATGTCCTCGAACGTCCAGCCGTCCGTCGTGCTCACGAGGCGACCGTCCACGGACTGCAGGTCGAGCGCCGGCTGCTCGGCACGGAGCGCCAGCCGCCGGATGTCGATGGCCAGGTGCGACGGGTCGCTGGTGACGCCACCCGAGAACTGCAGGTCCTCGATGCGCCGGGGAATGGCGCCGGCGGGTTCGGCGCCGTCGCCCTCCACCAGCACCGTGCCGTCGGTCACGGCGATGTCGGGCAACGCGAAGGTCGCACGGGGCCGACCGGGCTCGGAGGGCGGCCGTGGCTTCAGCAGGCGTGCGAGGTTCCAGCCGTCTGGTGTCCGCACGGCCCGCACGATCGGTCGATCCACGTGCAGTTGTGCGATGACACGTCCGTCCGACAACAGCTCGCCAAGGCCGTAGGTCACCGCGACACGGTCCATCGTCACGACGGGCGTGCCATTCTGGACGAGCGCCACGTCGCGCAGCGTGATGCCGTCGAACAGGCGTCCCTCGATGCGGCCGATGACCAGTTGGCCGTCGATGACGCGCTCGGCCTGCCGCATCGCGGTGCGCCGGAGCCAGTCGCGGAACCAGGGGGTCTGCGTGGCCACGAGCGCCACGATCACGAGGCCGATGAGCACGGCCGTGCCCCACCCCAGCCATCGCAGCAGGCGGCGTCGGCGTCCGGGCATGGTCAGAAGGCCTGCCCGATGCTGAAGTGCAGGCGCCAGGGACGGGGTTCGGGAGCGCCGTCCACGAGCAGGCCGCGAATGGGGGTGAGCTGATAGCCGAGGTCGACGCGAATCGGACCGATGGGCGTGAGATATCGCAGACCGGCGCCGAGGGCATACCGCAGATCGTCGACCTGCAATTGGAAGCTGTCGGTCCAGGCGTTGCCGGCGTCGAGGAAGACGACCGACGACAGGCTGCCGCGCACCGGCACCCGGGCTTCGGCGGTGGCTTCGAGCATCGAGTGGCCGCCAATCGGCAGGCCCGAGCCACTGAGCGGGCTCACCTGGAAGCGCCCCCATCCACGGAGGCTGGACGCCCCCCCGAGGAAGTACCGCTTGAAGAACGGCACATTGCCGACCAGAGGCCCCGAGGTGTCGATGGTGGCGGCGCGCACGCGGCCGGCCAGCACGGCGCGCCGGGCCACGGTGAAGTAGCTGCGGATCTCCCCACTGTACTCACGGTAGTTGAAGTCGCCGGGCAACCACTGCCCTGCCTGTTCGACGTGCACCTGCGCGAGATAGCCGCGCCTGGCGTCAATCAGGTTCGGCGTGGTGTTGTGCTGGAGGTCGAAGCCCAGGGCCACGAGGGTGCCCCGGCCGGCGCCGCGCGTGGGGTCGAGCCCGAGCGCGATCAGCTCGTCGCGGAACGAGAGGTCCTGCAGGGCGAAATCGGAAATGGTGTAGTCCTCGTACTCGTTGACGAAGGTGACCGACGCCGTGGTGAGCGCCTGGCGACGCGTCACCGGGTCGCTGCGCGACAACTCGCGCGCCAGCGTCACCCGGCCTCCACTCGTCAGCAGCGAGTAGGCCGGTTCGTCGGCATACCAGTACTGCAGGGCGGTGCTCATCGAGATGCCCCGCCTGAACAGCGACGGCTCTTCGAAGTTGACGCGGGCACCGCGGTCGAGCGACGACCACTTGGCCTGCATCTGCGCGGTGCGGGCGCCGCCGAACACGTTCAGGTGCCGCAGCGTGCCCACCACGCGCGCGCGCTCCTCGCTGCCGAACCCCGGCGCCACCGACACGCGCCGCGACTTTCCCTGGCCGAGCGTCACATCCACCGGCACGACGGGCGACGTGCCGCTGTCTGGCGTGGTGATGCTCACGAACTGGAAGATCTCGCGGTTGTAGAGGCGTCGCTGGCTCTCCTGCAGCTTCGACAGCTTGAAGAGATCGCCCTCGCGAAACGCCAGCAGCGACTTCACGCGGCCGTCGCTCACCGACCCATTGCCACGGACCGTCACCGGGCCGAATCGCGTCAGCGGGCCTGGCTCCGCGACCACGACGATGGCCACCGTCCCTGGTTCGCGGCCCTCGCCTTCGAGGACGTCGACGACAGCGTGTGCATAGCCGCGTTCCTGCAGCACGGCGAGCGTCGCGGCGCGCGTACGGCGGACGTCGTCCTGGCGTCGGCGCTCTCCGGGCGTGACGCGGATGCGTCGCGCGACCGCAGCCTGGTCTTCGGCGTCGAGCACCTCGAACCCAAACGTCTCGACGCGCCCCACCATCACCGGCGGCCCCTGCTGCACATGCACGGTCAGGTGGACATCGCCCGTCTCGTCGGACTCGTCGATGTCCACGTGGGTGACGCGCGCACGGGGGAAGCCGTTGTCGGAGAGGTAGGCGACGATGCGATACAGATCGCGCTGAAACTCTTCGCGGCTGAAAGGACGCTCGCGACTGAGGAAGGGGATGCGCCCGCTGACGCGCGTGCCGAGCACGGAGACGAGCGCGTCGACGTCCACGTCGGTCACGCCCTCGATGGACAAGCTGCGCACGATGGGGCGCGTGTCCTCGTCAGGGGCCTGTGCGGCGAGCGTGGAGGGAACGGCAAGCCACGCGAGCAGGCAGGCGACGACGGAAAGACGGCGCTGCCTGCGGGAGGGCTGGACCACGCGGCATGTTGCCTTTGTTCGTCGGCGGATCACAAGGGCCACGGGTGCGGGCGGGAACCGCAGACACGAAGGGCGCCGCGAGGGCGCCCTTCGGATCGACATGGCGAGGCGTCGGCGAGTGCCGTGCTACCTCGATCTGTGTCTCACGCTTCCGACATTGGGGTGTCGGGCGTCTCGGGCAGACGGCCTCGGCCGCCGCGGCTCGCCTGACCACCCTTGCGGCCGGCGGCGCGTGCCTCTTCGGACGTCCACTCGTGCGCCGTGCCCTTGGTGTGGGCAGCGCGCCCTCCCTTGCTGGCGATCTCGCGCTGCTTCTCGGGCGACATCGACGCAAATCCGCGGCGCTCCTTGCGGCGGGGCTGATCGGTCGGCAGGGTGGGCATGGCGTTGGTCATCGTGTCGTTGTTCACGTGTACCTCCTCAGGTCTGTCTATGGCGACGGGCCGCTCGGTGATCCCGGGCGCCCCGGGGTCTCGTTCGTCGGGCACTCGCGTCCGACCTACTTCAACAAGCGTGCCAGCACGACGGTCGCAAGGCGGGGGGCGGACAGGGGCCGTGCTGCGACAAGGCCTTGAGGGAGGTGACCCGGAGGTACCGCGGGGGACGGGGCGTCACCACGAGCTCAGCCGTGTTCGAAAGCTGAACGGAAAAGGTTACACGGTCGGCCGTTCAGGGAGCTCGGCCGGGATGAAGAAGCCCGACAGCAGTGCGAGCACCGACACGGTCGCACCCAGCACGAAGGCTCTGTGCAGGCCGGTGGCGAGCGTGGCGGGCGTCGCGACGCCCGAGGCGGGGAGCGCAGAGGCCACGAGCGCGCCCATCACGGCCACCCCGACTGCGCCACCGATGCTGCGCGCGAAGGCGCCGAGAGAAGTCGCCACGCCCAGTTGCGTCCGCGGCACCGATCCCTGTACCGCCAGCAGCAGGGACAGCATGGTCATCCCCATGCCGACGCCCATGACGCCAAGGTCGAGGTACATCCGCCAGAACGGCGTGCCGGGGCCTACGGTGACGAGGCCGAAGAAGCCGACGGTGACGCAGCCCAGCCCGGTCAGGATGAACGGGCGGTGGCCGAGTCGCGGCAGCAGCCGGCTCGTCACCACGGACATGACCACCCAGCCCAGCAAGAGCGGTGTGAGTACGCCGCCCGCCTCGCTGGCCGACCGGCCGAGCGCCGACTGCACGTACAGGGGGACGAAAGTGAGCGCGCCGAAGATGCCGATGCCGAGCAGCATGTTGCTCAGGGTCGACACCGCGACGAGCCGGTTGTGCAGCAACTCGATGGGCAGGAGCGGTTCGGCCGACCGCCGCTGCGACACCACGAACACCACCATCAGCACGAGCGCCGCCGCGTAGAGGCCCCGCACCGTTCCCGTCGCGAGCGTGGCCTCAGTGCCCGAGGATTGGTTCAGCGCGACCATGAGCGCGGTCACCGCCCCCATCAGCAGCACGGCCCCCGTGTAGTCCACACGGGCTCGGCTCTCGCGCGCCGCCTCACGCAGGTTCATCGTGACCAGGGCCCCGGCGGCGATGCCGAACGGGACGTTGACGAAAAACACCCAGCGCCACGACAGACCCTCGGTGATCACGGCGCCGGCAATCGGGCCGAGCACCGACGCGATGCCCCACACCCCGGCAAACAGCGCCTGGGCGCGCGCGCGTTCCTCGAGCGTGAAAATCTCACCCAGAATCGTCATGCCAAGAGGCAGCAACCCGCCCGCCCCTATCCCCTGGAGCGCACGAAAGACGATCAACTGCTCCATCGACTGGGCGAAGCCGCTCAGGATGGACCCCGTCACAAACAGCACCACGGCGGCCAGGTAGAACCGGCGGCGCCCGTAGATGTCCGACAACCGGCCCCAGATGGGAGTGGTCACGGTCGACGTGAGGAGGTACGCCGAGAACACCCAGCTGTAGTGCGCCAGGCCTCCCAGCTGATCGACGACGGTCGGCATGGCCGTGGCCACGATGGTGGCCTCGAGGGCCCCCAGGAAACTGCCGCCAAGGACGCCGAGCGTGATGAGTGCCCGGGGGGAGGAACGAAGACGATGCCAGGACCACATGAGGAGGGCAGGAGGAAAGGAGGGAAGGAGCAAAGGAACAAAGGAGCAAAGGAACAAAGGAGCAAAGGAACAATGGAGGACGGGAGGACGGGAGGACGAGAGGAGGACGACCGGCCACCCCGACGACCGTCAGACCAGTGTAACGGCCGATGTACGATGGCGACATGAAGACCGTACATTGCGTGAAGCTGGGACGTGAACTGCCGGCGCGCGCCGTGGCGCCGTGGCCGGGACCGCTGGGACAGCGGATTCAGGAGCAGGTGTCGGCCGATGCCTGGGCGTTGTGGGAAGAACAGATGAAGATGATCCTCAACGAGTACCGACTCATGCCGTGGCAGAAAGAGGCGCAGGAGCTGGTGGCGCGGCACATGGAGGAGTTCTTCTTCGGGCAGCAGTCCACGCCGCCCCCCGGGTTCGTCCCGCGCACCTGAGTGTCCCAGGGGATTGGGGTCAGACCTGCGGCGTGTCGGATTGGGGTCAGACCTGCGGCGCGTCGTCGTGGGGTCAGACCTGGACCTCGACGGTCCGCGGACGCCCGTCCAGCGCATACCCCTCGAGCGACAGCTCGCGCGCGTGCCGCACGACCACGTCCTCGAGGGACACGGGGCGCCCGTCCGGACCCACGAGCCCCAACACGTCCGCCCGCGCCGCCTCCAGCGACCC
>JAEZDP010000200.1 GCA_023418055.1 Acidobacteriota bacterium | reverse complement strand
CTCTGGTTCCTGTCGCTGGCTCGTAAGCGTGGACTCGTCGTCGACTCGTACGACGACCAGGCGGTCGGGACGCTCGAAGCCAATGCGGACGGACGGATGGCGATGACGCGCGTCGTGCTCCGTCCGCGCATCACGTGGACGGGCGAGTGCCCCGATGACGCGGCCGTGACCGCGCTCCACGACGCCGCCCATCACGCCTGCTACATCGCCAACTCGGTGACGACCGTCGTCACCGTCGATGCCCCTCTCGATACGTAAAGGAACGACGACATGTCCATAGAGACGACGGCCGACTGGGAAGGGCTCAGGCGGGTGGGCCGAGTGGTGGCCCTGACCCTCGACGCGCTCGAGGCGGCCGTGCGGCCCGGCGTGACGACGGCAGACCTCGACGGGATCGCCGCGTCGATTTTTGCCGAACATGGCGCGGCGTCGGCGCCAGCCCTCACCTACGGGTTCCCGGGGACGGTCCTCATCAGCGTCAACGACGAGATCGTGCACGGCATCCCCGGCCCCAGGCGTCTGCGGCGCGGGGACGTCGTCAAACTCGACGTGACGGCCACGCTCGGCGGCTACGTCGCCGATGCCGCGCGCACGGTGATCGTCGAGGCAGGCGACCCCGAGGCGGAGCGGCTGGTGGCCTGCGTCGGCGCGGCCCTCGACCGCGCGCTGGCGGGCGTACGCCCCGGCGTGCCGGTCAACCACATCGGACGGGCCGTCGACACCGAGGTACGCGCTCGCGGCTTCCGTGTCGTACGGGGACTCGATGGGCATGGCGTCGGCCGGGCCATCCACGAGCCTCCGAGCATCCCGAACTGGTACGTGGCCTCGCAACGTGACGTGCTCAGCGAGGGACTCGTGATAACAATTGAACCCATCGTCAGCGCTGGATCGTCCCACGCCGTGGAAGATGCGGATGGCTGGACGATTCGCACCCGTGACCAGAGTCTCGCGGCCCACTGCGAGCACACCCTCGTCGTGACATCGGCCGGCCCCGTCGTGCTGACGGCTCCCGGTGTCTCTGGCGCGTAGCCGTTTCACCGTGGCGGCCTGTCGGCCCCTTCCGAAGCGTCCGGCCCCAGCTGCAGGCCCGAGGCGCCCCTTCAAGGAGCACGTAGACGCATGCAGAAACTCGTCCAGGGCATCCACCAGTTCCAACAGGACAGCTTTCGTCCGATGCAGGGCATGTTCGAGCAGTTGGCGAGTGGCCAGCACCCCGAGACGCTGTTCATCACCTGTTCCGACTCGCGTATCGTGCCGAACCTGCTGACGCAGACGGCGCCCGGCGACCTGTTCATTCTCAGGAACGCGGGCAACATCGTGCCGCCGCACGGGGCGAGCGGTGGCGGCGAAGGCGCCACCATCGAGTTTGCGGTAGCCGGCCTCGGCGTGCGCGACATCATCGTCTGCGGGCACTCGCACTGCGGCGCCATGAAGGGGCTGCTGCATCCCGAGCAACTGCAGAGCCTGCCGGCGATGGCCGCGTGGCTCAGCCACGCCGAGACCACAGCCCGCATCGTGCACGACAACTACAAGCACCTCGAAGGCGACAAGCTGCTGACGGCGTGCACCGAAGAGAACGTGCTCGTGCAACTCGAGCACCTGCGGACGCTGCCCGCGGTGGCGTCGCGGCTGATCAAGGGCGATCTGCACCTGCACGGGTGGGTGTACAAGATCGAGACGGGCGAGGTCTTCGCCTACGACCCGGCGTCAGGACAGTTCGTGCCGCTCGCCGAATACAGCTTCAACGAGGGCGAAGAGAAGGGCCGGCGCCGCCTGATCCCGTCAATCTGACGTCGGCATGGCCAACACGTCCACGCGACGGGTGCTCTGGGCGCTTGTCGCGGGCCTCGCTGCCGGGCTGGTCGTGTCGTCTGCGGGCGAGGCCGTCCAGCAGATGCTGCTGCCGGTGGCCGATACGGTCGGTGCCCTCTGGGTAGGAGCGCTGCGGATGACCGTGGTGCCCCTCGTGATGGCGCTCGTCATCGTCAGCGTGGCGTCGGTGTCCGATGCCGGGCGGCTCGGTCGGCTTGGCGGCTGGGCGCTCGGCATCTTCGTGCTGCTGCTCGTCGTGTCGGCTGGCGCGGCAGCGCTCGTCGCGCCCGCCGCGCTGACTTGGCTGCCGATGTCGCCCGACACAGGGGCCGCCATGCTCGACACGGGTACTGCCGAAGGTCTGGCACGAGGGGGCGCTGAGCGGCTGCCCAGCGTCGGCCAGTGGCTGGTGGACCTGGTGCCCGTCAATCCCATCAGAGCGGCGGCCGACGGCGCGATGCTGCCGCTCGTCCTCTTCACGTTGCTGTTCGCGCTGGCGACGACACGCATTCCCCCCGACCAGCAGGCGCGCGTGGTGGGGCTGTTCGAAGCGGGCGGCGGCGCGCTTCTGGTGCTGGTGCGCTGGATTGTCGCCCTGGCGCCCATCGGCGTCTTCGCGCTGATGCTGGCGCTGGCCGCGCGGCTCGGCGCGACGGCCGCCGGTGCGTTCGGCTTCTACGTGGCCCTCGTGTCAACCTTGTTGGCGCTGCAGACGGCGGCGCTCTACCCCCTGGTGCACCTTGGGGCACGGGTGTCGATGCCGGCGTTCGCACGCGCTGCATTTCGCGCCCAGGCCGTCGCCGTGAGCACCCGCTCGTCGCTCGCGGCCCTGCCGGCCATGGTCGAGGGCGCCGAGCAGGGGCTGCACGTGCCGCGCGCCGTGGCGGGGTTCGTCCTGCCGCTGGCGGTCTCGGTGTTCAAGTTCAGCGCGCCGTTGTCGTCGGTGGTGGGCACGCT
>JAEZDP010000194.1 GCA_023418055.1 Acidobacteriota bacterium | reverse complement strand
GCCTGACCGCCTGGCTGCTGGCCTCTCACGCGAGCCATTCGCCCGACACCGTGCGGGGCGACCAGGATGCGTCACGCGCCGCACTCGTCGAGGTGCTCGCCACGGCCATCGACGCGAAGCTGGACGCGTCGGGACGCCGCCTCGAGCGGCGGCGGCGTTACGCCCGCAGGCTCGGCGAGGCCACGGGGCTCTCGCGCCAGGACCTCGACGCCGTCGACACGGCCGCGCTGCTCCTCGACGTGGGCCTGCTGGCGGTGCCCGATCACATCCTCTCCAAACCCGGTCCGCTCTCGGTCGATGAGTTCCATCGTGTGCGTGCCCACCCCCGTGTGAGCGCGGACATCATCGACGGGGTGCCTTTCCCCGGCCCTGTACGGACCCTGGTCCTGGCCCATCACGAGCGGTGGGACGGCAATGGCTACCCCGAGGGCCTGGCCGCCCACGACATTCCCGTGGGCGCACGCCTGCTGGCCGTGGTGGACTGCTTCGACGCGATGGTGAGCGAACGTCCGTATCGTGAGCCCCTGACACGCGAGGCCGCCACCGCCGTCCTCAGGGACGAAGCCGGGCGCGCACTCGACCCGGCCCTGGTCGACGCCTTCGTGCAGCTGTTGCCGACACTCGAGCCGCCCGAGACCCACGGGCCAGGAGGTGCCAGCGTCGCGTCCATCCAGTCGGCCCGTCGCGAGGACGTCGCACTGCTCGAGATTTCGCTCGCGATGTCCGCCGGCCTGGGCGTGCAGGGCACCGCGCGGCTGCTGGCGCAGAAGTTGACCCGCGTGTTGTCCTACTCGAGCACCGCCCTCTACACGTTCGACGAGGCCAACCTCGTCTTCCGGTGTGCGTACTCCGAAGGCGTGGACGCCGACCTGCTGTCGGCCGTCCGGGTGTCGGCGGCCTCGGGCACCTTTGGCGAGGCGATTGCCGGGCGACGTGCCGTCGCCAACGGCAACCCGCAGCATTACCTCGAGCAGCACCGCACCGGCGGGCCGCGGACGATGTTGCGGTCGTCGATCGTGTGCCCCTTCTACGACGAACGGGGGGAACTCATCGGCGCGCTCGCGGTGTACCACGTGACGCCGTCCTCCTACACCCAGGACGAGTGCCGCCTGCTCGAGATGATTGCGCGCCAGGCAGGGCCGGTCGTGAGCCACTCGCTGCAACTGGCCCGGGCGCAGGAAGACGCGCTCACCGACCCGTTGACCGACCTGCCCAACACGCGCTTTCTGTGGATGCACCTGACCCAGGAGCTTGCCCGCGCGTCGCGCCAGGCCAAGAACCTCGCGCTGCTGCTGCTCGACGTGGACGACTTCAAGCAGATCAACGACGCCGAGGGCCACCCGGTGGGCGACCTCGCGCTGCGTGAGCTGTCGTCGCTGCTGCGCACGTCGGTGCGCCCCTACGACGTCTGCGCGCGTTACGGGGGCGACGAGTTCGTGATCATGATGCCCGAGTGCGGTGGCGACGAGGCCGCCGAGCGCATGGAGGAGATGCAGGCGCGCATACGGGCCATGCGCATCTCGCTGCCTGACGGACGCCAGATCGCGATGAGCGTCAGCATCGGCGCGGCCATCTTCCCGCGCGACGGCGATTCGTCGGAAAGCCTTCTCATGGCCGCCGACTCGCGCATGTACCAGGACAAGACCCACGGGCGGGTCGTCCGCTCGTCGGCACCGCAGGTCCCGCTCGCACGCCACCACGGCGACACGTCGCTGAACCCGCTGTAGACTGCAGCCTGCACCATCACTCACGCCGTCGCCTGCCCGCCCGGCGGCCCGCCCGCGGCTCCGCGGGACGCCGACCCCGGCCGGCGACGTGGAGGATTGTCCATGACCCGTCCCATGTTCCACCCTGCTCTCTGTCTTCTGCTGGCATCGGCACTGCCCCTTGCCGCGTGCAGTGCGCCGGCCACGGCCCAACGACAGGCCGATCTCGCGCTCGTCAACGTCAACGTCGTCCCGATGGACGAGGAGCGTGTGCTCGAACGCCAGACCATCCTCATCGCCGGCGGCCGCATCGTCGAGATGGGCGCCGCCGACACGGTGCGCGTCCCCGACGGCGCGGAGGTGGTGCCGCTCGACGGCAAGTACGTGCTGCCGGGGCTCGCCGAGATGCACGGACACCTCGCGGGCCCGAACACCGCGATGAACGAGCGCATCCTGACGCTGAACGTCGCCCATGGCATCCTCACCGTGCGCAGCATGCTCGGCCATCCCGCGCAGCTCGAACTGCGCGACCGCGTGGCGAAAGGCGAGGTCCTGGGGCCGCGCATCTACACGTCGGGGCCGTCGGCCAACGGCAATTCGGCCAAGACCGCCGAGCAGGGGGCGCAGATGGCGCGCGAGCAGAAGGCGGCGGGCTACGACCTCATCAAGATCCACCCGGGGGTCACCCTCGAGGCGTTCAATGCCCTGGCCACCACGGCCAAGGAGGTCGGCATCGACTTTGCGGGTCATGTGCCCGTGGCCGTGGGCGTACACCGCGCCATCGAGTCCGGCTATCGGTCGATTGACCACCTCGATGGGTATGCGGAAGCGGCGGTGCGTGACGGCGTGTCCCTCGAGGGCCAGCCGACCGGCTTCTTCGGCTCGCAGATTGCCCAGCACCTCGACGACAGCAAGATTCCCGACCTGGTGAAGAAGACGAAGGACGCCGGGGTGTGGGTGGTCCCCACCGAGACGTTGATGATCAACTTCTTCGACGAGCGCTCGCCCAAGGAGTCGGTGTCGCGGCCGGAGATGGCCTGGCTGCCCGAGGATCTGGCGCGCAACTGGGAGGAGGCCCGCGCCAGTTTCCAGAAGGGCCCGCAGTTTGCGACGCCAGAGAACCGTGCTCGACTGATGGCCTTCCGCTCGGCGCTGCTGAAGGAGATGCAGGCGCAGGGCGTCGGCATTCTGCTCGGTGCCGATGCGCCGCAGGTGAACAACATCCCAGGCCTGGCCACGCATGAAGAGCTGGCCGCCGTGGTGAAGGCGGGGCTCACGCCGTATCAGGCCCTCGTGTCGGGCACGCGCAACGTGGCGGTCTATTTCGGGACCGAGGCGGAGGACGGCACGGTAGCCACCGGCAAGCGCGCGAACCTGCTCGTCGTGGACGCCAACCCACTGGCCGACATCGGCAACACCCTGAAGCGCGCGGGTGTGGTGCTCGAGGGCCAGTGGCACTCGAAGGCGTCGCTCGACGCGAAGCTCGACGCGTTGAAGCGGTAGGACGTCGAAGGGCCTGCGTCGAGCGGGCCCTACTTCGCCGCGGCCAGCAGGATGCTGTTGAACAGGAACTTGAACGTGCCGTGCGGTTGCGCACGGAAGGTGATCTCCGGCCCGAACAGGTACAGGCGGCCCTTGCCGACCT
>JAEZDP010000154.1 GCA_023418055.1 Acidobacteriota bacterium | reverse complement strand
CTGGTTGGTGGACGGCGACGAGCGACCGGTGTGGCGTGAGGGGCTGCAGCCATGAGTCGCGACACCGGGCTGTCGCGCCGCGCGTGGCTGCGCCTGGCGGGAAGCGCCGCCATCGTGCCCCTCGCCGGCTGCCGTCAGGGCGAGGCGCCCGCCGTGGCCGCGTCGCGCCCGACCGACATCCGCGTCGTCGAGGTGCAGCACGAGTTCGAGGAGCACACGTACCGGACCCCTTACCAGTTCGGCGGGCGGACCGTGGACCACGTGACGCTGCTCAACGTGCACTGCCGCGTGCGGACCGGCGACGGCCGCGAGGCGTGGGGCTTCGGATCGATGACCCTGGGCAACGCCTGGGCGTTCCCCGCGGCGCCACACGATGCGGGGCTCGAGGCGATGAAGACGCTCGCGGCCGATCTGCGCGCCTCGACGGCCGACTGTGACGATGCCGGGCATCCGCTCGACCTCTTTCATGCGCTCGAGCCCGTCTATCTCGACGCCGCCGCCCAGGCCTCTCGCCGGCTCTCCCTGCCCACGCCCATCCCGAAGTTGTGCACGCTGGTGGTCGCCAGCGCGTTCGATGCGGCCATCCACGACGCCTACGGTAAGGCCTTCGGCGTCAGCAGCTACGCCACATACGGGCCCGATTTCGTCCGCCACGATCTGGCGCGAGATCTCGGCCCGGCGTTCGCGGGCGAGTATCTCGACCGCTACGTCCCTGTGCAGCCGAAATCCACGACCCCGGTGTTCCACTCGGTGGGCGCCAGCGACCCGCTCGAGGCGGCCGACGTGCGCGAGCGTATCGACGACGGGCTCCCGAACACGCTCGAGGAGTGGATCCCGCACGACGGGCTCACGTGTTTCAAGATCAAGCTCAATGGCGGGAACGCCGATGCCGACGTGGAGCGCATCGTCCGCATCGACCGCATCGTCACCCGCCTGCAGCGGTCCGGTCAGGACGAGCCTCGGTACCTGTGCGACTTCAACGAGGGTTGCCCGAACGTCGCGTACCTGCTCGATGTGCTGCGTCGGGTGCGCGAGCAGACGCCGACCGGCTTCGAGCGCATCCTCTACATCGAGCAGCCCACGGCCCGCGACCTGGCCAGCGACCGTGCGAACGTGATGCACGAAGCGGCGAAATTGCGTCCGGTCGTGATTGACGAGTCGCTGACCGATCTCGAGACGCTGCTGCTGGCGCGCGAGATGGGGTACACCGGCGTGGCCCTCAAGGCGTGCAAAGGCCAGAGTCACGCGATGCTGATGGCCGCGGCTGCCCAGAAGTTCGGCATGTTCCTGTGCGTGCAGGACCTCACGTGCCCCGGGGCCTCACTCATCCACTCGGCCGGCATCGCTGCGCGGGTGCCGGGCAATGCGGGCATCGAAGCCAACGCCCGGCAGTTCGTGCCGTCGGCGAGTGCGGCGTGGGCGCCGAAGTTCCCCGGGCTGTTCGACATCCGCGACGGCGTCATGCAGACCGGGCAACTCACCGGCGCAGGCCTGAGCGCCGTTCCCCCCAGGCCTGCCTGAACCGGCCCCATTCGGCGTAGGATCACGGGATGCACATGATTCCCGTACGGTCCCGGTCGCTCGTCGTGACCCTCGGCGTGGCGCTCCTGCTCGGAGGTCTCACGACAGGGTGGGCGCAGGAGGCCGACGAGCGTACCGCCGCGCTCGTCAAGAGCCTCGGGCTGCGGGAGGCCGAGACCCCGCTGCGCGAGACGCCCGGCTGGCAGAAGCCACAGCGCATCCTGGTGGTTGGCGTGCCGGAGAATCGCCTGGCGTCGCTGCGGGCCGCCGCGCCAGGTGTGGAACTGGTGACCGCTGCCTCCGACCGCGACGCTCGGGCCGCCGCCGCAGGCGCGGACGCCATCATCGGCTCGTGCGACGCAGACCTCGTCCGTGCCGGCGCGCGCGTGCGCTGGGTACAGACCTACAACGCCGGGGTGGAGCGCTGCCTGGGCACGCCGGTCTTCGCCGAGCGGAACATCCTGCTCACCAACATGCAGCGCGTGGCCGGTCCTGCCATGGCTGAGCACGTGCTTGCACTGATGTTGTCGTTTGCGCGCTCCCTGCCCGCGTATCACGACGCGCAGCGACGCAGTTCGTGGAACCGGACGCCGTCCGACGCGTGGTCGGCCTTCACTCTCGAGGACAAGACGCTCCTCGTCGTCGGACTCGGCGGCATCGGCACCGAGGTGGCCCGCCGGGCCCACGCGTTCGGCATGACGGTGCTGGCCACACGCGCGACGCCGCGGCCGGCACCGGACTTCGTCAGCGAAGTCGGCCTCGCCGACGACCTCACGCGCTTCACGCCGCGCGCAGACATCGTCGTCAACACGCTGCCACTGACGCCCGACACACGCGGGCTGTTCGACGCGAAGGTGCTGGCCACCATGAAGCGCGGCGCGTTCTTCATCAACGTGGGTCGGGGCGGCACCGTGGTGACGGGCGATCTCCTCGCCGCCCTGCACGAGGGGACGATCGCCGGCGCGGGCCTCGACGTCGTCGATCCCGAGCCGCTGCCGTCGGACCATCCCCTTTGGACCATGCCGAACGTGATCATCACGCCGCATTCGTCCTCCGACTCGGACGTGGACGACGAGAGCCGGTGGATGGTGGTGCGCGAGAACCTGCGCAGGTACGTTGCCGGGGACCGGATGCTGTCGGTGGTCGACCCGTCGCGTGGGTACTGAGGCCGGATGGGCTCCGGCCCCCTGGGACATACGTCTCAGTCGGTGAGCCGGAACTGGACCGAAACGGTCATCACCACATCCACGGGTTGGCCGTTGAGCAGCGTAGGCGTGAACACCCACTGACGTGCGGCCTCGGCCGCCGCAATCGCGAAGTCGGGATGC
>JAEZDP010000135.1 GCA_023418055.1 Acidobacteriota bacterium | reverse complement strand
ATTGGCGCACATCCGCGATCGACCGTGGGCACGGTGACCGATGCCAACGCGCTGCTTCGGATCCTCTTCAGCCGCCTCGGCACGCCCTCGATCGGCCCGCCCAGTGCGTACGCGTTCAACGTGCCGTCGGTGAAGGCGAGCGGCGCGATGACCGTGGAGCGCGGTGACCGCACGCAGACGAAAGCGGCCACCTTCAGCCGGCTCGGCGGCATGTGCCCGCGCTGCGAAGGCATGGGCCGGGTCAACGACATCAATCTGTCTGCCCTCTACGACGACAGCAAGTCACTCAACGAGGGCGCCGTCACCATCCCCGGCTACAGCATGGACGGCTGGTCGGGGCGCATCTTCCGCGGCTGCGGGTTCTTCGACGCCGACAAGCCGATTCGCAAGTACAACAAGCGCGAGCTGCACGACCTGCTCTACAAGGAGCCGACGAAGGTCAAGATCGAGGGGATCAACCTCACCTACACCGGGCTGGTGCCGCAGATCCAGAAGTCGTTCCTCTCGAAGGACGTGGATGCCCTTCAGCCGCACATCCGTGCGTTCGTGGAGCGGGCGGTCACCTTTGCGACGTGTCCCGACTGCGACGGCACACGGCTCAGCGCCGAGGCCCGGTCGTCCCGCATCGACGGCGTGAACATCGCCGACTGCTGCGCGATGCAGACGAGCGACCTTGCCGCATGGGTGCGGGGCGTGAAGCACACGTCGGTGGCGCCGCTGCTCGAGGCCCTGGCCGGCACGCTCGACTCGTTCGTCGACATCGGTCTCGGCTACCTGTCGCTCGACAGGGCGTCGGGCACGTTGTCAGGCGGCGAAGCGCAGCGCGTCAAGATGATTCGCCATCTCGGATCGTCGCTCACCGACGTCACCTACGTGTTCGACGAGCCGACGATCGGCCTGCACCCGCACGACATCCAGCGGATGAACGACCTGCTGCGGCAGCTGCGCGACAAGGGCAATACCGTGCTCGTCGTCGAGCACAAGCCCGAGGTCATGTCCATCGCCGACCACATCGTCGACCTGGGGCCCGGGGCAGGCGCGGCCGGCGGAAGGGTGTGCTACGAAGGACCGGTCGAAGGCCTGCGCGCCAGCGGCACGCTGACGGGGCGCCACGTCGACGATCGCGCTGTGCTGAAGCCGACGGTCCGGGCGGCCACGGGCGTTCTGCCAATCCGCGGGGCCAGCACGCACAACCTCCGCAACGTGGACGTCGACATCCCGCTCGGCGTGTTGTGTGTGGTCACGGGCGTAGCGGGCTCGGGCAAGAGTTCGCTCATCGACGGATCGGTGGCGGTCCGCGACGGCGTCGTGACCGTGGACCAGACGCCCATCCGTGGCTCGCGCCGGAGCAACCCGGCCACCTACACCGGCGTGCTCGACCCCATCCGCACGGCGTTTGCCAAGGCCAACGGGGTCAAGCCGGCGCTGTTCAGCCCCAACTCCGAGGGCGCGTGCCAGGCGTGCAACGGCGCGGGCGTGATCTACACCGACCTCGCGATGATGGCCGGCGTGGCCACCGAGTGCGAGGCATGCGAGGGGAGACGATTCGAGTCGGCCGTCCTCACCTACCTGCTGGGGGGCCGGAACATCAGCGAGGTGCTTGCGATGCCCGTCGAGGACGCCGTGGCGTTCTTCGGTGCAGGCGACGCGAAGACCCCGGCCGCTCACGCCCTGCTGTCGCGGATGCAGGACGTCGGGCTAGGGTACCTGCGCCTCGGGCAGCCCCTCACCACGCTCTCAGGCGGCGAACGGCAGCGCCTGAAGCTGGCGACGCACATGGGCGAGACCGGCGGCGTGCTGGTGCTCGACGAACCCACCACGGGCCTGCACCTGGCGGACGTCGAGCAGTTGCTCGTCCTGCTCGCCACGCTCGTGGACGACGGACGGTCGGTGATCGTCATCGAGCACCATCAGGCCGTGATGGCGCACGCCGACTGGATCATCGACCTCGGCCCCGGCGCCGGGCACGATGGCGGCCGCGTCGTGTTCGAAGGGACGCCCGCCGACCTCGTGGCATCGCGTGCGACGCTCACCGGAGAGCATCTCGCCGCCTACGTCGGACGTGCGCCCGCGGGAGCCCGGTGAGGTCGGGACCCACCGGGTGACGTGTATGCACGCTACTCGGCGCGCAGGACGTCAGCCAGCGGTGCTCTCGTGGCGCGCACGGCCGGCACGAAGCTGGCCGCGGCCGCGGCGGTCAGCAAGACCACCGCACCAGCCGCGTACGTGATCGGGTCGAGGGCATCGACGCCGAACAGCAGCGACGTCATGAGCCGCGTGGCGAGCCACGCCGCCAGGAGGCCGCAGGCCACGCCCACCGCGGCCAGGCGGACGCCGTCGCCGACGAACGTCACGCGCAAGGCCGTCTCGCGCGCGCCAAGAGCGAGCCGGATGCCGATCTCACGCGTCCGCCGCGCCACCGCATACGCGATGACACCGTAGATGCCGATGACGCCCAGCAGCAGCGCCATGCCGGCGGCGATCGCCAGCATCACGAGGGCAAACGCCGTAGGCGCCATCGACCGCTCGTAGATCGCGCCCAGCGTCTGCGTGTGTCCGATGGGCACGCCGCCCCCAGCCTCGCGCACGACGGCGCGCAGGCCCTCGAGCAACCCGTCGGTGCCGGTGCGACTGCTGCGGACGACGAACGTCACGGTGCGCCGGGCCTGCAGCTGCTCACCCCAGAACTCGTCCTGGAGGGTCGGCCAGTAGGCCGTGGGTGGCGCAGGCTGGTGCGGCCCCTCGTCGTGCACGTCGCCGACCACCCCAACCACTTCACGCCACCTGCCATCGTCGCTCTCGCGGATGCGACGGCCCACGGCACGGGACGGGTCACCCCAGAGCGTGCGCGCGAGGCCTTCGGACACGATGGCCACGGGGTGGCGCTCGTAGAGTTCCGCCCACGTGAACTCGCGCCCCGCGACGACGGGCGTGCCCAGGGTGGCGAAGTAGCCCGGTGCCACCCAGTTGTAGCGCCGGACGGGAGGCACCTCGCCCTGCGGGTACGTCTGCCCCTCCGGAAAGACGGGGTCCCAACTCGTGCCGGTCAGGGGAGGCGACGATGCGAAGGACACCGCGTCGACACCGGGCAAGGCGGCCATCCGCTCGGCGAGGCTCTGCTGCATACGCGTGACCTGCTCCGGATCGTCGACCGCCTGGGCGGGTATCGAGAGGCGCAACGTCTGCACGTGCTGTGGGTCCGAGAAGCCTGGGTCGACGGCCTGCAGAGCCTGGAAGGTCCGCACCATGAGGCCGGCGCAGGCCAGCAGCACGAGCGCCAGTGCGACCTGGCCTACCACGAGCACATGTCGCGCCTGGAGCCGATCGCGGCCGTCACTGGCCGTGCGGGTGGTGCCGCGCAACGTGGAGGACACGCGCGGTCGCGCATGCCGCACGATGGGGAGCACGCCGAAGAGCACGCTCGAGAGGCCCGCCGCGATCATCACGAACACGACCACCACGGCGTCCACGCCGATCTCCTCGACACGCGGCAGTCCGACGGGTTCGAGTACGACGAGCAGGCGCAGGGCCGCGTAGGCGACGCCCATGCCCAGTACGCCTCCGATGAGTCCCAGCAACACGTGTTCTGCCAGCAAGGCCCGTGCAATGCGACGCGTGCCGGCTCCGAGCGCCGCGCGAAGGGCGATCTCCTGCTGTCGGCTCTCCGCGCGTACGAGCAGCAGGTTGGCGACATTGGCGCAGGCAATCAGCCACACGATGAAGACGGTGGCCATCACGACCCAGAGCATCCGTCCGACGTCACCGACGACCGCGTCCTTCAGCGGCGCCACGACGGGGATGATGCGGGCATTGGCAAACGCGCTGGCGTCGAGGCCGGGTGGCACCGGCCAGGCCGAGAGCCACGTCTCGATGAGACGCGCCGCGTCGGCGCGCGCCTGGTCGAGCGTCACGCCCGGGCGGAGACGCGCGACGCCACGAGAGCCGAAGCCTCCAAGGGTCTGCGTGGCACGATCGAGACGCGTGGGAAGCACGATGTCGGCGTCGGCGTCCACTACGCGGAAGCCGCGCGGCATGATGCCCACGACTTCGCTGGGCTCGCCGTTCACGACCAGGTGCTGGCCAACGATCGAGGCGTCACCACCATGCTGCCGCTGCCAGTAGCCGTGCGACAGCAGCACCACACGCGGCGCACCCGGTGCATCGTCTTCCGGGGAGAACCATCGACCGATGACCGGCTGCACACCGAGCACGTACAGCGCGTCGTGGGTCACGTACACGCGGCGCACTTCCTGCGGCCCGCCCCGGCCCACGACGTTGGCCACGCCCTCCTGCCACAGGCCCACCGCCTCGAAGGTGTGCGCGGTGTCGCGGTAGGTCATCCAGAGCGACCCCGCCATGCCCATGTCGTCGGCGCCAATCCCGGGTGCCTGGTGCGACAGGTTCACCAGGCGATCTTCGTTGGGATAGGGAAGCGGCTTGATGAGCACGCCGTACACGACGCTGAAGATGGCCGCGGTCGCGCCGACGCCGAGCGAGAGCGTGGCCGCGGCGGCGACGGTGAAGGCCGGGGCGCGGCGGAGCGCGCGCCAGGCGTAGCGCAGGTCGCGCCACGTGTCCTCCGCGTGGGCGAAGCGCACCTCGTCGCGCGTGGCTTCCCTGGCGCCTTCCAGTCCGCCGAACCGCAGACGTGCCTGGCGGCGCGCCTCCGACTCGGACATCCCTGCGGCGCGGTTCCGGGCCGTCTGCTGGTCCAGGTGGAAGCGCAACTCCTCGTCGAGACCGTCTTCGAGGGCACGACGGCCCAACAGCGCCCGGACACGCGGCCAGATCTCCTTCATGGTCGTCCCTCCCGGGAGCTACACCTTGTCCACGGCCAGCACCAGCTCGATGGCGTGCGACAGGCGCCGCCATTGCTCCAGCTCGCCGGTGAAGTGCCTGCGACCTTTGCCCGTGAGCGCGTAGTACCGTGCCCGGCGGTTGTTCTCGGTCGTGCGCCACTCCGACTGGATGAGCCCCTGCCGTTCGAGGCGGTACAGGGCCGGATAGAGAGTGCCCTGCCCCGGCCTGAGTACCTGCTCGGACCACTGCTCGATGCGATCGGTGATGCCCCACCCGTGCATCGCCCCGAGTTGCAGGGCCTTGAGCACCAGCAGGTCGAGGGTGCCCTGCAGCAGGTCGTCGCGGTCCTTGGCCATCAGCTTCCTTTCGATTGACGGAAGGAGCCTACGCCAGGTTCCTTTCGGACGTCAAAAGAAAACGCGCGCGACGGGCCCGGTGCTCCGCCACCCGGAGAAGTCACGTCGGATGCGCTCGACGACGGCCGGCGGCACGACGAGCGGTGTGCCGACCTCCGAGGTCGCTCGTGCGTGCATCTGCAGGCGCATCTCGCCGCAGCGTCCGTCGAACGCATCGGGATGGAAGACGTACAGGCCCTCGGCGATGGCCTGCGTCTCCGAGAGTTGGTGTTCGAGCACCAGCGGATGAATGGGCGTCACGGGCACCGCGTCACACGAGAGCGTCGGGCGGTCGAAGCTATGGGTGAACTGCTTCATCGGTGGAAGCTCGGCCCCCTGGGTGCGTGCCGCTTCGCGCGCGACCCGCTTCCAGAAGCTCTCGGACATCCTGGGCGTGACGCGGAGGACGATCACCGCGGGCACGGGCGCGAAGTAGTCGGACCAGATGCCGAAGTCGGTGAGTCTGCCGAGGCGTGCCTCGACTTCGGGCGCACGGCCGCGGCGTCCGCCGGTCCATCCTTGCTTCGCTCGGTCCTGGAGGATCGCCGGGGGCGTGATGAACGCGACGTCGAACGCGTCGCTCGAGACGACGTCGGGCGAGGCGTCCGGGCCGCCCCTCTCCGTGGTGTCCACTGCACCGCCTGCGTCGAACGGCCGGGTGGGTTCGACGGGTAGCGGCGTCGCGTCCGGTGCCGGCGCGGCCTCGAGGGCCGTGCGTGCCTCCGCGAGCGTCTCGCACACCTGGCGCGTCCTGACGATCTCGGCGGGAAACCAGCGGCTGTCGGCGTCGCTGCGCGTGGTGGTCAGGCCCACCACCTGACCCGCTCCGTTGAACACGGGACCGCCGGCACCACCAAAGGCCAGCGTCATGTCGGTGCGGACGACGCGGGGTGGCACGGCGACCACCTGCCCCCACCGCAGGTCGACTGGCCTGCCGAGCTCCGCCGCGATGGCCACGAACTCCTCGTCTGGCACCAGTTCGGGCCACGTGGTGGACGTGCAGTCGAGGTCCACGGCCGGGAGACCCGACGTGACGTCGGCATGCACGCGCACGATGGCGACGCCGGTGGTGTCGTCGGCAGCCAGCACCACGCCCGTGACCTTGAGCGTATCTGACACCTGCACGGCAAGCGGCGGGGCGGCCCGGGTGGCCTCATAGTGCGTAGCTACGAGCCCGCGCGCGTCCACCACGAAGCCCGTGGCCCTGGTCGTCGGCGACCACAGCGACACCATCGCGGTACGCCACTTGCCGAAGAGGAAGACGGGATCGGTGCCGGACGCCGAAGGCTCCGGCGAGTCGGCCACTTCGGCGTTGGCCGTCGTCAGGTCGAGCAGGACCTCGCCATTGGCAGGGACGTCCACCGTCTGGAACCACTCGTACGCGACGCCGTCGAGCATGACCGCGCGGTCGGACTCGACCATGTACGCCCCCGCTGCGAGCCTGATCTCCAGCGTGCCGTCGGCGCCGGTACGCGCCACGCGAGGCACGTCGGTGGCAGGGTTGTCGCTGACGAGCAGGGCGTGGCGTGCGACAGGGGTGGGGCGGCCGTCCGCGTCGGTCAGCGAGACCCGGACGCGCAGCACCCCCGTGTCCTGGCCGGCCACGGCGAGGGACGCCAGCAGCGCCGCGACGACCGTGAAGCGGAAGCCCATACGTTCGAGTCTACGGCAGGCGGTGGCCCCGGGCGCTGTACGCCGCTGAGACGTCAGGCGAGCCTCACGCAATGCTCACGCGCCGGTGAAGACGCCGCCGCGCCAGGGTGTCATCCTCGTGACCTCGGACGCGTGACGTCCCACAGCGCAGGGAGCGCAAAGTGAGAGCGAAGAAGATCGAGATGGCGCTGGCAGTGATGGTGGTGGGCGTGGGCCTCGTCATCACAGCCGTGTTCGGGCTGTTCGTGTACATGTCCAACACCGCCACGCCATTGCATCCCGATGCCGGCGCCGTCCCCTCGGCGACCGCGTCACCTGCACCCGACACGTCGGCGGGCGCCATTGCAGAGGCCCGCGAGGCCGCCCTGAAGGCACTCGTGGCGCAGAACCTGCCAGGGCTGTCCGTGGCCGTTGCCGTGGATGGCGACGTGATCTGGGCAGAGGGGCTGGGCTGGGCGGACCTCGATGCGAAGGTGCCCGTGACCCCCGACACGCGATTCGGCATCGGCACCGCGTCGACGGCGCTCACCTCGGCCGGCGTCGGCCTGCTGGTGGAGCGAGGACTCCTCGGTCTGGACGACCCGATTCAGACCTACGTGCCGGAGTTCCCGCAGAAGCCGTGGCCGGTGACGGTGCGGCAGCTCATGGCGCACGTGGCGGGCGTCAGGAACGACGGCGGTGACGAGGGCCCCCTGCTGTCGGCCCATTGCGCACGCCCTGTGGACGCGCTGGAGCACTTCGGCGAGCGTGACCTCCTGTTCGAGCCGGGCACGGACCACCACTACTCGAGCTACGGATGGATCCTGGTGAGCGCCGCGCTCGAGGCTGCCTCCCGCGGGTCGTTCGACACGTTCATGCGCACCCAGGTCTTCGAGCCCCTGGGCATGGACGCCACTGCCGCCGACGGCGATCGTCGGCCGCCGGGACCGCGCGCCACGCAGTACTTTCCTCGGTTCGCCGCCGATCCGCGCTATGGCCTCCACCTGATGCGCGAGGTGGACTACTCGTGCTATTCGGGCGCCAGCGTGTTCGTCTCGACAGCGTCCGACCTGGTGCGCTTCGGCGCTGCTCTCGAACGCGGCACCCTGCTGCAGCGCGCCACGGTGGACATGCTGCGGGCGCCGCAGCCGCTCACCTCCGGGCGGGACACGGGGGCCGGCCTGGGGTGGGAACACGAGACGGTCACGCTGCACGGTGCGCCCACGCGTACCGTGGGGCAGGATGGCACCCTGCTTGGCGGACGAGTGGCCTCGCTGCTGGTCGTGCCCGATCACGGCACCATCGTCGCGGTCGTCTCGAACATCGCGTATGCCGACACGTTCGCGATTGCCACGGCCGTCGCCGAGGCATTTGCCACCCGGGGCCCGCGGTCGTGACAGGATGGATCGGGAAGCCCATGGCTCACCCGACCACGTCCTTCGAACGACACCGCGTCGCCGTGCGCGAGCGCCTGCGCCTGTGGCCCGACGAGCCTGCCGGCCCCGACAGCGTGACGTGGAAGATCAACCGGGAGCTCATCGTGCTGGTGGGCTGGGGTCGCGCCATCCTGCTGCAACTGGCGCACCCGGCGATTGCCGCGGGCGTGCACGACCACAGCACGGGGCTCGGCAGCCTCGCCGCGAGCAGCCGGCGACTCTACTCGACTGTCGGCGCGATGTTGTCGCTCACCTTTGGCGACACCGAGCAGAAGGTGGCAGCGGCCGCAGGCATCAACGTCATTCACGATCGCGTGCGGGGTCAGGTGCCGGCCTCACACGCAACTGGACCCGAGCGTCCGTACTCAGCGCACGACGCCGACCTGCAGCGGTGGGTGCATGCGACGCTGCTCGACTCGATGCCGCTCGCCTACGAACTACTGGTGGAGCCGCTGACCGCGGAGGAGCGCGATCGGTACTGTGCGGAGGCGGCCATCATGGAGCCGCTGCTGGGCATGCCGGCCGGTGCGCTGCCCCGGGACTGGGCACAGTTGCAGGAATACCTGCGCGAGATGTCTGCGGGCGGCGACGTGGTCGTGACCGACACGAGCCGCGCGTTGGGACGCGCGGTGCTCTACCCTCCGCGCTGGCGTCTGGCGTGGCCCGCGTTCCGGGCACTGCAACTGCTCACGATCGGCACGTTGCCACCGGCGATTCGCACGGCGTACGGGTTCGAGTGGAATGGCCGCGAGGCGCGGGCGTTCACGCGGTGGGCCACGGCCCTGCGGCTGGGCCGCCGCCTGCTGCCGGCTGTCGCGCGTGAGTGGCCGATGGCCCGGCAGAGAGACGCCGTCGTACACGGCGGGCACCAGGAACGGCCTGTCGTGCGTCGGGCGTCTCGCTGACGAGCGATCGCGTCAGTCGCGCTACTTCTGCGTTCCGACGGCCTTCATCTGTTCACCACAACAGATCTCGGAGTGCGCGGAGCCCTCCGGACACGGGCACTCCTTCTCGTAGACGAGTTGCGCGCCGCACTTCTCACAGCGGTATCGCTCACCGACACTTCGAGGCATTGCCCTGCTCGACTTTCTGCACCCACGAGAACCCTCAGGCCTGTCCGGGTGCGGTGACAGGCCACAGTTGCCTGCACGTTCAGGCAGTATCGCGCCTCTGGAGCACGATTGTCTCGGGCGTCCTGAGACCCGGACGAAGAAGGCCAGTCGATGAGGTCACGGGAGCGGGTCGTAGCGCACCGCGACGACCTCCAGGCGCTCGGGCCCCCGTGGAGCGTGCAGCGTCACGGTGTCGCCCACTCTGGCCGTCAGGAGCGCCCGGGCGACCGGCGAGCGCCACGAGACGCGGTCGTCTCCGGCATCGAGTTCGTCCACGCCCACGATGGTCACCTCGCGCTGCTCGCCCGAGTCTTCGTGTACGTAGGTGACGGTCGCGCCAAACCGCACGGTGTCGAGCGCGCGGCCCGTGTTGTCCACGACAACGGCACTGTCGAGGCTCTTCGAGAGATACCGGATGCGGCGGTCGATCTCGCGCAGGCGCTTCTTGCCGTAGATGTAGTCGCCGTTCTCGGAGCGGTCGCCGTTGCCGGCCGCCCACGCCACCGTCGACACGACCGGCGGACGCTCGACCTTCCAGAGGTGAGCCAGCTCGTCCTGAAGGCGTCGGAACCCCGACGGCGTAATGTAGTTCTTCGGTGCGTCAGCCATGGCGGGCCGGAGGCGCGGGGGCAGGGACGATCGCGGCGCTCGACATGCGTCAAGCGTAACGCGAACACCCACGGGCACAGCCGACGCGTTGAAGGCTACTGTATAGGTGGTGCGTGCATGCGGCGCGGCGGTTCAGCCAACGGCCGCGCGTGCGGTGGGGCACACGAACCGCGGTCGAGGCAGCGCGCGTCGCGGGCAGGAGAGCGTCGATGGTGCCATATCGCGTCTGGGGCGAACACGATGAGTCCGACTCGCTGCGGCAGCTGCAGAACGCCTGCAGCCTGCCCGTGGCGGTGGCTGGCGCGCTCATGCCGGACGCACACGTCGGTTACGGGTTACCGATTGGCGGGGTGCTCGCCACCGACAATGCGGTGATCCCCTACGCCGTTGGCGTGGATATCGCCTGCCGCATGAAGCTGACGGTGCTCGA
>JAEZDP010000125.1 GCA_023418055.1 Acidobacteriota bacterium | reverse complement strand
TCACCCCTCCCCCGTCCGCCCGAACACCACGTGCAGGTTCGAGATCATCCGCGTGCGGAACATCGCTTCGCACGAAGCCAGGTAGTAGTCCCACATCCGCACGAAGCGGTCGTCGAACCCGAGGGCGCGCACCTCGTCGAGACGGGCGAGGAAGCGGCCCCGCCAGGCGGCCAGGGTCTGCGCATAGTGCGGCCCGATGTCGTCCATCCAGCGGATGTTGAGGCGGGTCGAGGCCGAGGCGGCGCGGCACAATTCACCCACCGACGGCAGCATGCCACCCGGGAAGATGTAGGTCTGAATCCAGTCGGCGTGTCGTGCGTACTCTGCGAACCGGTGGTCGGGCATGGCGATGGTCTGGATGGCAGCCTGGCCGCCGCGTCGGAGCCGGGCGTCACACACCTCGAAGAATCGTGGCCAGTGTGCCTGCCCGACGGCCTCGAGCATCTCGATGGAGACGATGGCCGAGTACTCGCCCGGAACGTCACGGTAGTCGCACAACCGGATGTCGACCAGGTGGGCAACATCGGCGGCATGCATCCGAGCGGTCGCAAACGCGAACTGCTCACGCGACACCGTGATGCCGGTCACGCGGCAGCCGCGCGTCGTGGCGGCGTGCAGCGCGAAGCCGCCCCAGCCACACCCGATCTCGAGGACGTGATCGTCGGGACCGAGGCCGAGTGCGTCACACAGCCGGTCGAACTTGCGCCGCTGGGCCGCCTCCAGCGGTTCGTCCGGCGAGGCATGCACCGCGGCGGAGTACGTCATCGTGTCATCCAGGAACAAGGCGAAGAGCTCGTTGCTGAGGTCGTAGTGCGCCTGGATGTTGCGGCGGCTGCCGCGTCGGGTGTTGGGACGCAGCAGGTGGCCGACGTCACGAGGCAGGTTCAGCAACTTCGTCAGTGGTGACGTCTGCACGATCGCCTGCTCGTTGAGCAGCGCGATTTCGAGAAACGCGGGCAGGTCGTCGGCCCGCCACAGGCCCTCCATGTACGCTTCGCCCGCACCGATGTCACCCCGAAGCCCGAAGTGGCGAAAGAACACGTCATCGTCGATCCAGATGGCGGCGTGGCGCCGTGCCTCGGGATCGCCTGCGCGGTGGACGCTGCCGTCGGGCAGGTGCACGGTGAGACGACCTTCCCGCAGCAGCGGCAGGGCCGCCAGGGCGGCCCGGCGGGCCAGGCGTGCGACGAGTCCGGCCGAGGCCGTCGGACGCTCGGTGTCGTCGCTGCGCACGAAGAGGGTGGCTTCACTCACGCGATTCAGTCTCCTGGCCCTACGGCCGGGTGTGCCGGGCGGACTCCGGCGCGTAGGCCGGCTTCGGTCTATAGCGCAGCCCCTTCCACCAGAGGCGCAACGCCTCGACGTGGATGGCGCCGATCACCTGCATGGTCATCGCCGGGTATCGCAGCAGCATCCGCGCAAGCGACCCGTCGCTGAGGGGGCGACGTGCGAGATGCAACCGCGCCGCGAGTTGCCGGACGCCGCCGACCTCGAGGTCGATCGCGAGGTCCAGGTGCGTGTCGGGCACGGGCAGCGTGAAGGCATACGTGCCGTCCAGGCTGAAGAAGGGCGAGACGTGGAAGACCTTCTTCGCGGCCGCCCGGCCTTCGTCTGGACGCAGCACGTACACGTGCCGCTCGCCGAACGTGTTGTGCACCTCGGCGACCACGGTGTCGAGCGTCTCCTCACGGTCGAAGCAGTAGTACACGGTGATCGGGTTGAACACGTACCCGAACACGCGCGCCTGCGCGAGCATCAGCACCCGCCCGCCCGGCCATGGACGTCCGGCTCGCTCGACCTCGCGGCGCACCGCCTCGGCGATGGGACGCCCGTCGAAGTGGTCGGCATCATGCACACCCACCAGGCGACGACGGTTGTAGCCGAGGAGGCGGAAGCGCGCGTTGAGCGACGGCAGGGCGTCGACGTCGAAGAGGTGCATGTAGAGGCCGTACGCGAAGGCGTGCCGCGCCTCGTGTGTCCTGGCGTGCGTCACCACACCCACGTACAACGCCTCGTGCGTCACAGACGCACCCCGAAGTCCTCGGCCACGCGCAGCGCCGAGACGACCCCGTCTTCGTGGAAGCCGTAGCGCAGGTGCGCGCCGCAGAACCAGGTGCGCCGGCGCCCGTTGAGGGCGACGACGCGTGCCTGTGCCGCAACGGCGGCCCGGTCGAGGACGGGGTGCGTGTAGTCGATCTCGGCCAGCACGTCGCCGCGCACCGGCTCGCGTCCGTTCAGCGTGACGCAGAAGACCTCGGGCCCTCCCACGCCCTGGAGCCGGCTGACGTCGTACGTCATCGAGACAGGTGCGGACTGATCGTGGCAGTCGTCTATGTCGCAGTTCCAGGCGGCCCACGCCCGTCGCGTGGCCGGCAGCACGCTGGTGTCGGTGTGCAGCACGACACGGTTCGACGAATAGCGGAACGGCGTCAGCGCCGCACGTTCGGCGTCGTCGGCATCGGACAGCAACCGCAAGGCCGTATCAGCGTGGGTGGCCATGACCACCGAATCGTAGACGTGCGCGCCCATGCCGGCCGTGTGGACTTGGACGCCGTCGGTCTGCCGTACGATTCGAGTCACGGGTGAGCCCACCCGGATCGCGCCACTGACCCTGGCCGCTATCGCCTCGACATACCGCCGACTGCCACCCGTGATGGTCCGCCAGGGTGGAGCGCCCGATGGTGCCAGCAGGCCGTGGTTTTCGTAGAAGTGCAGGATGGTCCGCGCGGGCGCCTCGAGCATGTCGGCCTGCGACGCCGACCAGATGGCCCCGCCCATCGGCAGCACGAAATGCCGGCACACCACGGGCGACACGTGGGCCTCCTCGAGAAACGCCCCGAGTGAGACGTCGTAGCCGCGGTCGCTGGCGAGGAAGGCCCTGGCCGCCGTGAAGTAGCGCCGGATGCCGAGGAGCATCCCGAGGTGCGTCGGATCCAGCAGGCGACGCCGCTGGGCCACGAGCGACGAGAGCGACCGGCTGGCGTACTCGACGCCGCATCGCCGGCAGCGCACGCCAAACGACATGTCACTCGGCTGGCTGGCCACGCCGAGCTGGTCGAGCAGTGTGATGA
>JAEZDP010000073.1 GCA_023418055.1 Acidobacteriota bacterium | reverse complement strand
CCGTTCGCGGTGGTCGACGAGGTGTACGCGTTCAATCAGGACTCCTGGGATCGCAGCAACGCGCGCGTGCTCACCAGCCTCGACTACTCACGCATGCCCGAGGAGGTGAAGGCGCAGGAGCCGGCGCCGCAGCGCACCGACCAGGACTACGCGCTGAGCTACATCCGGCGCGAGGGCAAGGGCCGCGTGTTCGTCGAGGTGCTCGGCCACGACGAGTCGATCTACAAGATGCCGTCGATGCTCGCGCACATCCTTGCGGGCGTGCAGTACGCGATTGGCGACCTCGAGGCCGATGACACGCCAGTGGCCAGGCCGACGGGCTCGCAGTAGCACATGCGGCGGCACCCCGGACGAGGGCCGAGGCGTCGAGCACGATCACCGCGCGTCTCGTTCGGCCCGGACCACCTCGGCGGCGGAGCGCCGCAGCCGACGGACCGGCTGCGCCTGCAGACGATCGAGTACGTCCTGGCGCATCGGCCTGTCGAGCGCCTTGCCGATCTCGCGCAGGATGTAGTCGGACATCGACATCCCCTCCATGGCGGCCCGTGCCTTCAGCCGCCGGTGCAGGTCGGCCGGCACGTTGCGAATCTGCACCATGGTCGATGGCATGTCGTTAGTGCAGTTTCATCGCTCTATCATGTCGAGCCGACGCGCGCTAGTTGCGCCGCTGCTACGGCAGACCGGGGGAGTCACGACTCGATGCGGATCAGCTCGACGTCGAAGACGAGCATGCCCGCCGGGGCTCCAGGCCGCCCGCCGTAGGCGAGGTCCTCGGGAATCCAGAGACGGCGTCGTTCGCCCTCGACCATGAGCTGCACGCCTTCGGTCCAGCCCGGAATCACCTGGTGCAAACCGAAGGCGATGGGCTCGCCCCGGCTCACCGAGCTGTCGAACATCACGCCGTCGGTAGTCCAGCCGGTGTAGTGCACGAGTACCCGCGACCGCGGACCGGGCCGGCGTGTACCCGACCCCGCCTCCAGCACGCGCGTGGCAAGGCCGGAGGACGTCGTCTCGGCGTCGGCGGGCACGGCGGCGACATCCGGCGGCGCGGCGATCGTCCCGGATTCACTCGAACCACACCCGACAAGCAGCAGCGAGCAGGCGACGGCGGCCAGCAATGTTCGCATCGGCATCCAGTGATTATGCCTGCGAGGCGCCACGCCAGGCGTCAGGCGTGCGGCGTGGGGCGTGGAGCATTACCTGAGATTCGCCTCCAGAAACGCCCACTTGTCGGCCGCTTCCTCGATGAGCTTGCTCGTCGGTTTCCCTGCCCCGTGGCCCGCCTTCGTCTCTATGCGGATGAGCACAGGCGCATCGCCGGCATGCGCCGCCTGGAGCGCCGCGGCGAACTTGAAGCTGTGGGCCGGCACCACACGATCGTCGTGGTCGGCCGTGGTGATCATCGTGGCCGGATAGGCCGTCCCAGGCTTCAGGTTGTGCAGCGGTGAGTAGGCCCGCAGCACGTCGAAGCCTTCTTTCGTCTCCGACGACCCATAGTCCGACGTCCACGCCCAGCCGATCGTGAACTGGTGGAAACGCAGCATGTCCATGACGCCGACCGCAGGCAGGGCCGCCCCGAACAACTCGGGCCGCTGCGTCATCACGGCGCCGACGAGCAGGCCGCCGTTGCTGCCGCCGCCGATGGCCAGCTTCGGCGTCGAGGTGTACTTCTCGGCAATCAGGAACTCTGCGGCCGCGATGAAGTCGTCGAAGACGTTCTGCTTGTTCGCCAGGCGTCCTGCGTCGTGCCACGCCTGCCCGTACTCGCCACCACCCCGGAGGTTGGGCACCGCGAAGATGCCGCCCCGCTCCATCCACGCGAGGTTGGCCGGCGAAAACGACGGCGTGAGCGAGATGTTGAAGCCGCCGTACCCGTACAGATACGTGGGCGCCAGGCCGTTGCGCGCCAGGCCCTTGCGGTGCGAGATGAACATCGGCACGCGCGTGCCGTCCTTCGACCGGAAGAACACCTGTTCGGTCTGGTAGTCAGCCGGGTTGAAGTCGACCTCCGGCTGCCGATACACGGTGCTGACGTCCTTGGCCGTGTCGTACCGGAAGATCGTCGTCGGGTAGGTGAAGGAGGTGAACGCGTAGAAGGCGTCCGTCTGGTCGCGCTTGCCGCTGACGCTCACCGAGCCGATGCCGGGCAGCGAGATGTTACTGGCGCCAGAACCATCGAGGTTGTAGACGCGAAGGCGGTTCTGCGCATCCACCTGCCAGGTGACGATCAGGCGGTTGCCGGCAATCACCGCATCTGCGATGACGTCCTTGTCGTGCCCCTCGCGGACGATGTTCTTCCAGCCGGCGGCGGGCCTGCTGCGCAGGGGAATGGAGACGATGCGCTTGCGCGGCGCGTCCTGCGTCGTGAGCACGTAGAAGATCGGTCCGTCGTTGCCGAGCACGGTGTATTCGGCATCGAACGCGTCGAGGAAGGGCATCACGGGCGCCTCGGCCCCCTGCGAGAGGTCCTGTACGAACACGCGGTTCTTCGGCTCGGTGCCCTCCCACTGCGTGATGAGCAGATACCGCCCGTCGTCGGTGACGTCTGCGTTGAAGCCCCAATCCGGCTGATCGGGACGCTCGTACACCAGGCGGTCGGCGTCCTGCGGGGTGCCGACGGCATGGAAATAGAGCTTCTGGTTGCGGTTGACGCCGGTGAGCGTTTCGCCGTCCTGTGGCGTGTCGTAGCGGCTGTAGAAGAAGCCCGACCCGTCCTTCAGCCACGCGGCGCCGCTGAACTTCGACCACCGCACCTCGTCGTCGAGGTCCTGGCCGGTCGCAACCTCGCGCACCTTCCAGCGCACCCAGTCGGAGCCACTCTCGGACAGCGAGTAGGCCATGTAGCGCCCGTCGTCGGTGAAGGTCGCGGCGCTGACGGCCACGGTGCCGTCGGCCGACAGGCCGTTGGGGTCGAGCAGCACCTCTGGCTCGGTGTCGAGCGACCGCGCGCGGTAGAAGACCGCCTGGTTCTGCAGCCCGTCGTTCCTGGTGAAGATGTAGAAATCGCCGTGCTTCTGCGGCAGCCCGTACCGCTCGTAGTTCCACAGCGTCGTCAGTCGGTCGCGGATGGCCGTCCGCTCGGGAATCGTCTCGAGATAGCCGAACGTGACGGCGTTCTGGGCCTCGACCCACGCCTTCGTGTCGTCGCTGTTGTCGTCCTCGAGCCAGCGATACGGGTCGGCGATGGTCGTGCCGAAGTAGTCGTCGGCCTGCTCGACCTGTCGTGTCTCGGGATACGCGAAGCGGTTGTCGTCGGCGGGGGTCGAACGCCCGCAGGCCGTGATCGAGGCAGTCATGGTCAGCAGGGTCAGCGCGTGGGACGGGCGACGCATGGGGGCATTATGGCTTGCTCGGCTGGTGGGTCTGGCACAGAATCGGCGCTGACGTTCCTCTTTGCCAGAACCGGAGTATTGCCGTCATGACTCGTACGTTCGTTCCCTTCGCCTGCGCCCTGCTTGCCGGGTTGGCGCTGCCCGCGCTCGCCTTTGCCCAGGCTTCGCCCTCAACGCCGCTTCGCATCATCATGTTCGGGGCGCATCCCGACGATTGCGACATCCGGTCGGCCGGCACGGCCGCGAAGTGGGTGGCCCTCGGCCACAAGGTGCGCTTCGTGTCGGTGACCAACGGCGACGCGGGGCACCACGAGATGGGCGGAGGCATGCTGGCCATGCGCCGCCGCGCGGAGGCCCAGGAGGTGGGCAAGCGCCTCGGCATCGAATACGTCGTGCTCGACAACCACGATGGCGAGCTGGTGCCGTCACTCGACGTCCGCGAGCAGATCATCCAGCAGATTCGCGAGTGGAACGCCGACCTGGTGCTCGGTCCGCGGCCGAACGACTACCACCCGGATCATCGCTACACCGGTGTGCTGCTGCAGGATGCCGCGTTCATGGTGACCGTGCCCAACATCGCCACGAAGACGCCGGCGCTCACGAAGAACCCCGTGTTCCTCTACTACCAGGACGGCTTCCAGCGTCCCAACCCGTTCCGTCCGGACATCGTCGTGAACATCGACGACACGATCGACAAGAAGATCGACGCGCTCGACGCGCACGTGTCGCAGTTCTACGAGTGGCTGCCCTGGCACTCGGGGCGGCTGGACCAGGTGCCGAAGGATCCGGCGGCCCGCAAGGCGTGGCTGAAGGAGTCGCGTGGCGGCGGCATCACGCCAGCCGTGCGCGAGGCGCTCGTGAAGACCTACGGGCAGGACGCCGGCGCGAAGGTGCAGCACGCCGAGGCGTTCGAGATCTGCGAGTACGGGTCGCGGCCGAGCGAGGCCGACATCAAGCGGCTGTTCCCGTTCCTCCCGTAGACGTCCTTCGAGATGGGTTAGGCCGCGCCTCGCCGAGGCGCGGCCCTCCCCGCAACGTCCAGACATCATCGCCAGCTCCATGTACACCACGCCGGCGAGCGGGTTGCGGTAGTACGGGGCCGTCTCCCTGAACCCCAGCGACCGGTACAGCGCGCGCGCCGCCGTCATCGTCGAGAGCGTGTCGAGCACGATGCGCTGATAGCCGCGCTCACATGCGCGCTCGATGGCGCCGCTGGCGAGCAGGTGGCCGACCGCGCGGCCACGCGCCTCGGGACGCACGTAGAGGCGCTTCATCTCGCAGGTGTCCGGGTCGAAGGGGCGGAACGCCACGCAGCCCAGGTCGACGCCATCGCGGCGGGCCAGCAGCAGTTCCCCTCGCGGCGGCGCGTAGACCTCACGCAGGTGCTCGAGCTCGTGCGCGAGATCCTGGAAGCACAGGCTCACGTCGAGGCTCGCCGCGTACTCGTCAATCAGCCGCCGCACGGAGTCCACGTCGCCCGGAGCCCGCGCCTCGACAATGGTGACGGCGGTCACGGCCGGATGTTACCAACATTGTCTTCGGTCTTCGGTCTTCGGTCTTCGGCCTCCGTTCCTTGGTTCCTTGGTTCCTTGGTTCCTTGGTTCCTTCGCTCCTTCGCTCCTTGGCTCACCCGTGAATCGTCGCGTCGGCCAGCAGCCGCTTCAGGCGGTTGTCGGGCCCGCGGCTGGCTACGAGGCGCGTGCCGTCCCGAAGGATCACCGCGTACTCGCCGTGGAAAAGCGGCTGCAACTCGCGGATGCGGTCGGCATTGACGATGGTCGAGCGGTGGATGCGGAAGAAGACCGACGGATCGAGCACTTGCTCCATGCCCTTCATGGTCTCGCGCAACAGGTGCGACTGCGCGCCCATGTGCAGGCGGACGTAGTTCCCTTCGGCCTCGATCCAGTCGATGTCGTCCACCTTCACGAAGAACACCCGACCCGACGACTTGACGACGAGTCGTTGCCGCTCGCGCTGCTCGGCGGCAAGCGACGACACGAGGTCGCGCAGCCGGTCGCGGTCGAGCGTGCCGCCGTCCTGACGCTGCAGCGTCGCGCGCGCACGGTCCAGGGCCTGGCCGAAGCGCTCGGCGTTGAACGGCTTGAGCACGTAGTCGAGCGCGTGCACCTCGAAGGCCTTGAGCGCGTACTGGTCGTACGCCGTGACGAAGACGACATAAGGCAGGGTCTCGCCCTGCAGCTCGCGCAGCACCCCGAAGCCGTCCACCCCCGGCATCTGGACGTCGAGGAAGACCAGGTCAGGACGATGCTCGCGGATGGCGGTGATGGCCTGGTGGCCATCGCCACATTCGCCCACGATCGACAGGTCGGCATGCGGGGCGAGCATCATGCGCACGCGTTCGCGCGCCAGTGGTTCATCGTCCACGATGAGGGTCCGCAGGGTCATGCTGGTACTCCTTCGAGCGAGGGGGCGGTGGACGTGACGGCGCCGGCCAGCGGCAAGCGAAGCCGCACGACCGCGCCACCTTCGGGGTGATTCGCGAGCGTGAGCACCGCGCCCGGCCCGTACAGCTCGCGCAGCCGCTCACGGGTGTTGCGCAGGCCGATGCCGCCGACCGGCAGGCCTTCCGGACCGAGATGGATGCCCGGCCCATCGTCGCGGACGGCCAGTTCGAGCCACGAGTCGACCTGCCGCGCCGTCACCTCGATGTGGCCGCATTCAGGACGTGTGGCCAGGCCGTGTTTGATGGCGTTCTCGGCAATCGGCTGCAGCACCTGGTTGGGCACCATGACGCCCATCAGCCCCTGCGGGATGCTGAGCCGGACATGGAGACGGTCCTGGAAGCGCGTGCGCTGGATGTCGAGGTAGCGCGACAGGAAGTCGATCTCCTGGCCGAGCGTCACCTCCTGGATGCCGATCGAATCGAGCGACATCCGCAGCAGATCGCTGAGCTGCGTGATCATCTCGTCGGCAGCGTTCGGATCGCGGTGCACGAGCGCCGAGATGGCATTCAGCGTGTTGAACAGGAAGTGCGGATGCAGCTGCCCCTTCAGCACTTCGAGCTGCGCACGCGCCAGGCGCGCCTCGAGCTGCGAGGCCCGCAGCGCCCTGTCACGGAAGCGCTTGTAGTTGTGCCAGGCCTGATGCACGGCCACCAGCACCCAGTACGACTGGAAGGCGAGATAGAACTGCGAGACGAGCAGCCAGGTGAAGGGCAGCGGCTTGGGGTCCACGAGCGGGATGTGGCTGACCGCCCAGCGCAACACCGCATACCCCACGCACACAGCTAGTGAGCCCACCGCCAGCCAGGCGGCCGACCGGCGCCAGTTCCCGGGCTCGAGCGGAAAGTGCCGGACGAGCGCGATGATGAGCGGCGCAAGCACGCCGAACGGCAGCCACGTGGCGAGCCCCGAAAACACCACTTCGTGCCAGGGCAACACCACGCCCCGCATCGAGTACTGCAGCGCGAGCTGTGGCATGGTCAGCAGGCTCAGCAGCAGGAGCGCACCGAACAGGAGCAACCAGGCGCGGCGCTCCACCGCCTCGGTGTGTACCGAGTGTGGCGCCCGCAGGCTGTCCACGACCGCGTGGCGGAGGGTGGGCGCGTCAGCGCCGAGCGCCGCAGGACGACCCGACCCGGGAGAGGCCTCAATTGGCATGCGACTCGGCCGAGACACACCTCCCTGCTATCCCGGCCCCATGCCGGTTCGCAACAGTCGTGGGATGTATCAGCCGAGGGATGTGACGAGATGGAGAGCCGCCACGTTCGGGCACGGCCGCCCGTCACATCTCGTGGCGCGCAGGTTCACCGAGGAGGTCAGTGGGCAGGGCCGCGGACGACCGTCCAGCGGACACTCTGCGCGGGCAACTTCGTGGCAGCCTCTGCCACCACGGCCGCCATGTCGGCAAAGCGGTCGTCTTCGAGGCGGACGTTGACGTCGCCCAACTGCAGATGCAGGCAGCCGTGCTCGCAGCGATACACGCAGCAGTCTTCCGATTCCGCCAGCACTTCGTACCCGTCGTCGTTGGTGTGCATCGTGTCCGGGCGACAGGATAACTCCGACCACTTCGGTCGGGCAAGCCGCGATAAGATCAGCCCCTCGTGCCTGTCCGTCTGCGGCGCCTGCTCGTGCTGGTTGGCATCGGCCTGGTCCTGCTGCCCGTGCTCGTGCTCGCGCTGCTCCACTTGCCGGTCGTGCAGCGCGCCCTCGTGCGGCGCGCCCTCGATGCGGTCCAGACATCGTCCGACCTCGTGATCACCGTGGCCGACGTGCGCCTGTCGCCGACGCGGCTGGCTGTTGTCGCGCGCGGCGTACGCGTGGCCGCGCGCACCCACCCCGACGTGCCGCTCCTTCAGGTGGAGCAGATGGAGGTGGACGTCGCGCGTGTGGTGCTGACCTCGGCGGGACGCACGCTCGCCTTCGAGCAGGTGCGCCTCGATCGCCCGGTGGTGCACCTGCGACGTGACGCCGACGGGCACTGGAACCTGCCGCTCGCCTCGCCCGATTCGCCAGAGGCTGAGACGCCGCTCGTCACGCTGGAACACCTCGATGTGACGGGAGGGACACTTCTCGTCGAGGATGCACTGAACGACCTGGCGCTGCGGGTGAGCGACCTCACCATCGCACCGACCGGCGGGCCGTTCTCGCTGGCTGGCGCCCTGCAGCTTCGCCTGGCGGAGGCCTCACTCGAGGGGCGACTCGACGGCGCGTTCGACTACGACGGCCATGTGCTGGGCCTGCGGCCCGTCACCATCAGCACCGGCGCCAGTACGCTGCAGTTGGAAGGCGCCACCAACGTCGACGCCGGCGATCTCGACGTCGCCGCTGCGCTCGGGCTCGACGCGCGCGACCTGCGTCCGTTCGTCGCGGTGCCGCTCACCGGCACGGTCCACGTCACCGCATCCGTGAAGGGTACGACCGATGCCCCACACGCCACCTGGGACCTGGTCGCCGAACAGCTGACCGACGGCGCGCTGCCGCCCCTCGACCTCGACGGCTCTGGCACGGCCGACACCGCCCACGTCCTCGTGGAGACCC